>JAFSZV010000055.1 GCA_017455565.1 Clostridia bacterium | reverse complement strand
TCACGCCCCAATCGGGAGTTCGACTCTCCCTCGGGTCACCAAATCAGAACTGCACCCCTAAAAATGCACCTTTAGCTCAGTTGGTAGAGCACCTGACTCTTAATCAGGGTGTCCAGGGTTCGAGTCCCTGAAGGTGTACCATCGCAATAAGGCGGGGAGACCCGTTTTATATAGTGAGAAGAATGGCCCGTTGGTCAAGCGGTTAAGACGGCGGCCTCTCACGCCGCAAACGTGGGTTCGATTCCCGCACGGGTCACCATTTTTCGCACAATTGAATAGTAGGTGTTGATTACGGTGAGGGTCCACCCGTTCCCATTTCGAACACGGTAGTTAAGCTCACATGTGCTGACAATACTTGGCTGGCGACGGCCCGGGAAGATAAGTAACGCCTACACAAACGCGGCAAGCAAAAGCTTGCCGCGTTTGCTATACCGAAACGACTGAAGATTCGCGCAGAGAGGAGGCGCTGGGCATGATCCCGCAAAAGGAAGCCGCGTTTTGGGATAACAAAGCGTTCTGGAGCATTTTGGATCGCATGACGGAGAACAGTAAGATTGTAATCGACTGGCCGAAGGGTTCGCGCCATCCGGTCTGGAAAGACCTCGTGTATCCCCTGGATTACGGTTATCTGGCTGGGACAGCCTCCATGGACGGCGAGGGAATCGACGTTTGGGTGGGAACTGCGCGGGAGAAGCGTCTTCGCGGCGTGATCTGCACGGCGGATGCGCTGAAGCGGGACAGCGAGATCAAGCTCCTGTTTGCCTGTACGGACGAAGAGCTGGAGCAAATCTGTCGATTCACCAACGCGCGGGACGGTCTCAAGGGGATCCTGGTCCTGCGGGAGCCTGACGCCGCAGCGTCTGCATGCTGACGTGAAAAAATCAGAAAAGATTCATGAACGGACCCCGCTGCGCTCTTGCGCAGCGGGGATAAATCTGTTACAATATAAGTTGACTTATTATGGATGGGTGCGCGCCGACGGCCCAATGATTTTGGAGCGATGAACATGGAAACCTTTGAAATACCGATCCTGGAAGCGGGCGTCAGCCAGCTTTATCTCAATCAGCGCAAGCTGGAAGCCGTGAAAAACCGTTCTCTGGAGGAAGGTTTTGATGGCTATGGTCCGCTGCCGGTCTATGATTTCGGCGACGGACGGCCCACGCTCACCGATGGGCATCACCGGGCCTTTGCTGTCTGGCAGCTTGGCCGCCCTGCGCTGACGGTTTATTGGGATAACGACCCAAACGTCACCTCTAAGCTCGGCCAGAAGATCTATCGCATGGCGCTGGAGTGGTGCAGGGATGCGGGCGTCACCGATCTTTCCGGGCTGCTGGGCAGAATTCTGCAGCCGGCGGCTTACGAGTTTTTCTGGCTGGAGCGGTGCCGCAGAGGGCATCAGATGCAGAACGTCCGCGACAGGCAGGCGCTGGAAAGGGCGGCTGCGCTGGCTCCCGGAATGCGTCTTTACGGCGTGGAACGGGATCTGAGCGCTTTTTATTTTGAAGACGCGCAAGGGAAACCCTATAAGTATTACGACGGAGAGCTGAAGCCCGAACGGGGAGACACCCTGTAAGGGAGAAAGGAGCGCGCCATGCAAAGCGTTTCCCGAAACGAACTGCTGGCGAAAGACCCCGTTTTGCCCCGCGTGGCGGCGGGGGAAGAGGTAGTCTGGATCAATCCCAAGCGCCGCCCGTCGTGTGAGGTGCTGCCTTCGCTGCCGCTGGGCATAGCGGATATTCTGGACGCCGAGGCGCGGCTTCGGCGGTTCGCGCCCTTTATCCGGCTGCGTTTTCCGGAAACCGAGTCGAACGGCGGCCTGATCGAATCGCCCCTGACGTCCATCCCCGCCATGCAGGCGGCGCTGGAGGCGCGCCACGGGATCGCCATCCCAGAAACGCTGCTCCTCAAGCAGGACAGTCATCTCGCCATCGCCGGCTCAGTGAAGGCGCGGGGCGGCATTTACGAGGTGCTCAAGCACACCGAGGAGCTGGCGCTTCAGCACGGGCTGATCACGCTTTCCGACGATTATTCCAGGCTGGCCGCGCCCGAGGCCCGGGCGCTTTTCTCCCGCTTCACCGTGCAAGTGGGCTCCACCGGGAATCTGGGGCTGAGCATCGGCATCGCATCGGCGGCAGTGGGCTATCGGGTGATCGTGCACATGAGCGCCGACGCTCGCGCATGGAAAAAGGCGCTTTTGCGTCGGCACGGCGTCACCGTGCTGGAATACGAGGCAGACTACGGCGAAGCCGTGAAGGAGGGCCGCGCCCGCTCAGACGCCGATCCCAACAGCTATTTTATCGACGACGAAAATTCCAAGGATCTCTTTTTGGGTTATGCCGTGGCGGCGCTGCGGCTGAAAAACCAGCTCGCAGAGCGGCAGATCATCGTGGACGAAATTCATCCGCTGATCGTTACCATCCCTTGTGGGGTGGGCGGCGCGCCGGGGGGCATCACTTTTGGCCTGAAGCAGGTTTTTGGCGACGACGTGCATTGTTTCTTTGCCGAGCCCACGCAGGCTCCCTGTATGCTGGCGGGCATGGCCACCGGGCTGCACAGCGCCGTTTGTGTGCAGGACCTGGGGCTCAGCGGTGTTACCGAGGCCGACGGCCTTGCGGTGGCGCGGCCCTCGGGCTTTGTGGGAAGCATAATGGAGCCGCTGCTGTCTGGCGAGGTAACGGTGCGGGACGAGCAGCTGTACCGCTGGATGCGTCTGCTGGAGGGCAGCGAGGGCCTCTTTCTGGAGCCCAGCGCCTGCACCGCTTTTTGCGGCGTGACGGATCTGTGGCAGAGCGAGCCGGGCAAAGCCTATCTGAAGCAGACCGGCCTGCAAGATTGTCTGGCGCAGGCCGCCCATATTGCGTGGGCCACCGGCGGCGCATTGGTGCCCGAGATCGAACGAGAGAAATACCGCGTCGCGTATCTTTGAATTGCGTCAAAGCAAAGGAGCGGAAATTATGACGGAAAAACAGCCGGCGGACAGCCGGAAACAGATCGTTCCCCTGCCTTCGGAGGAGCTGGAAGAGGCGCTGGCCCTTGTGTGGGAGGTGTTTTCCGACTTTGAATCCCGGGAGCTTCCCCAGGAGGCGCTGGACGAGTTTTGGAACCGGATCGATTACGAATATATGCTCCATCGTATGGGCGACGGCGAACTGCGCTTTTGGGGCGCTTACGACGCTGGCGAGCTGGTGGGCGTGTGCGCCGTGCGAGATCTGCGTCGTATTGAGCTTTTGTATGTGGACGGGGACTATCACCGGCAGGGCGTGGCTACCAATCTGCTCAAGCACGCGCTCATTGACTGCCGCACGCTGGACGACACCGTGACACGCGTCACCGTCAACGCCACGCCCTATTCCCGGGGATTTTTCCTGAAGCAGGGCTTTCGCACTGTGGCGCCGGAACACACCGAAGACGGACTGACCCTGATCCCCATGGCGCTGGAAGCGAACTGACGCGATTTTGCGATCCTTCTTTTCTTGATTCTCTTTTTTGACAGACGGGAGGCTTTTTTATGGCGAACAATCGGTCCGGTGGCGGCAAAATGCCCACATGGCTGATCATTTTAGGATTTTTCTGGGGCTTTTGGCCCGGCTTGATCTTCCTGGGGATCCGGATCTTCCAGGAGGTCAGCCTGCAGAACAACGGCGCTGCGCGGCGCTCTGACCGGGAGTGGGAGCAGCAGGTCCGCAACGCTTCGCATTGGAGCAACCAGCGCACCTATCAGTCCCGCACCTATCAGCCGCCCCGGACGCAGTATACCTCTCAGCGGGTGGGCCAGTATCAGCAGAATCAGCAAAATCAGCAGATGCAGGGCGTCCAGAATCCCGACGGCACCTATCATTATACCTACCGCGAGGCGCAGGATCCTCGAATGGAAAACCGGCAGGCCGCGCCTCAGGAGGCCCGCCAGCAGGCCCGGCAGATTTATCAGAACGAAGAGGTTAAACGGTCACTTTTGGACAATATTCACCTTTCACCTAGAATTGGAAAGGCTCTGAAAAACTGGGGAATTGCCTTAACGGCGATGGGCGTCTTCAGCGCGGCGTTCGCGCTGATAGAAGGCATCATCAGCGGAGCCTTTTGGGATGCCTTTGGAGTCTCCACCGGCCTTGCTTTGTTTATGGCCGGTCCCGGCGCGGTCATGAGCTTTTTCGGCAGCCGTAAGCACGACCGGGTCATGCGCTGCCGCACCTATGCCGCCATGATCGGCAACCAGCGGTCGGTGGACATAGACGATCTGGCCGCCGCCATCCCCACCAGCTATAAAAAATGCTGCGAGGACCTCAATTGGATGCTGGGCGAGGGGCTGCTCAAGGGTATGTATGTGGACAGCATCAACCGCGTCCTCACCTATCCCGACGCAAAAAAAGACCGGCACAGGATCCGCACCGCTGCCCCGTCTGACGAGGAAGTCACCGTAAACAGCGAAACAGGCGAAAAGGTCTATCCCGAAGAGCGCCGCATCCGCAAGCTCAACGAAGAGATTGATGACGAGCATGTGTCCCGCCGGCTGGACCGGCTGGAGATCTTGACCCACAAGATCCTGGCCTATGCCGAGGCCCATCCCGAAAAGGAGGCCAGCCTGCGGCAGTTTCACAACCATTATCTGCCCAAGACCTTTAACATTTTGGAATCTTACGCCCGCATGGAGCGCACCGGCGTCGACGGCGGCAACATTTCTTCCGCCATGAAAGACGTGGAAGAGATTATGGATAAGCTGGTGGCAGGCTTTGAAAAGCAGCTCGACGCGCTTTACGAAAACGAAGCCATGGACGTTTCCACCGACATCAGCGTGCTGGAAAACATGTTGAGCATGGAGGGCCTTTCCGATCTGGATCCCTTCGGCTCGCTGAAAAAGGATGACGATTTGCTGACGAAATAACACCCGGCTCGCCGCGGGGCGGAACGGGTTTATCTGACGGGGAAGGTGACGTCCCTTGAAAAAAATCCAATACAATTCTCCCGTGATCTTGACCTATGTGCTGCTCTGTCTGGCGGCGCTGGGGCTCTCGGTGCTCACGGCGGGCCGCAGCAACAGGTTGCTCTTTTGCGTCTATCGCAGCTCGCTGGCCGATCCGCTGACCTATGTGCGCCTGTTCGGGCATATTCTGGGACACTCCGGCTGGCAGCACTTTTTCAACAACGCCCTGTATCTTCTGATTGTGGGCCCCGCCGTGGAAGAACGCTACGGCAGCCGCAGCCTGCTGCTTGCCATATTGGCAACGGCCTTTGTTTCCGGGGCGGCGCATTGCGTTCTGGCGCCGGGCAGCGCGCTTTTGGGTGCTTCGGGCATCGTGTTTATGCTGATCTTTCTGGCGTCGCTTTCCGGGATGAAAAACGGATATATCCCGCTGACGCTGATTTTAGTGGCCGTTTTGTATCTGGGGCAGGAGGTTTTCGACGCCCTGTTCCGCAACGACGGCATTTCCCATCTCACCCACATCATCGGCGGCGGCTGCGGCACGGTGCTTGGTTTTGCCATGCGCGGCAGCCGGAGAAAATGAGATTTCTCGTCTCCTTCAGACGGGTTTTTGGAAAAACAGCGGGATTTGATTGTGAAAAAGAGGATCGCGGCCCCTGAAGCCAAGCTTGTCATCGCCGCAAGACAGAATCTTCCGAAAGAAGAAAAAACAGCGCAAAATAAATTACGGCCGGACGGGTTTTCCCGTCCGGCCGCGGTGTTTTCACCCAATCAATCCTCGGAATAGGAACGAAGACGTTTGGTGAGGTTGGACATATGAGCCTTTTCCACGCCGGTGCGGAGCCCGCTCCATGCGCCGAGCCCGGTGAAAAGAAACAGCATCAAAAGATCTTTTACAATGGGACCTTTGTCAAAATCAAGGGAAAGCACAATGGCGGGAATCATCCGGAAGCAGGTGATGATATCGACCTTCCAGATTTTGCTCACCTCTAAGGCAAACTGGAGATGATAGGCGAAAACGACCAGAAGGATTATGAGGACGACGCAAATGATTACGCCGGTCTTGCTGAGCTTTTTTCCGAAAATCTTATAGCCCTTCAGGGCGCAGGCCCCCATCACGATGCCGCTGAGGCTGGCGATATAACCCAGCATCCCCAAAAGGACGATGGCTGCGACGCCCAACAGACCGCCCAGAAAGGCGCCTGCCGTGCCAAGCAGAACATTTTCCCGAACAGATTCCTGCTGGAACTGCCGATCCTGCGTTTCCAGATCGCGGGAGCAGAAGCAGGTATCGCACAGAATGGTGGGCTGTCCGGACACCACACAGGCGTCGGTATCTCCCGGCGTTCCGCATTCACAGCAAACGTTTTCGTAACCCTCTGCCTGAAGCGCCGCGCCAAGCTGGGTTAAAGCAGGGGAAAGACGCTTTGCAAGGCTGCTGGCGCTCCAAATCACGCCGGTGAGCTTAATGGTGACCGAAAAACCCTTAACGGTGCATTTTCCCAGACCCTTGATGGGTTTTGTCAGCGTGTTGAGGGAGGCTGGATCTGGGGCTTGACCGTCCCGACTGAGAGACAGCAAGAGCCGCGGCCGGGTGGAGATATCCGGGATCAGGAAGGTGTAATCTGGGTATTTGCCCAGCAGGGACTTGGTTTCCGCGTCCTGGCGCAGAACGGCTTTTTCCGAATCAAGGGATTCCTTCAGGGAATGCATAGGAGGCCTCCTTTTTCTGTGATAAGTACAGTATATCATAAAAAAATCAAAAAGGAAAAAAACCGCCAGACGCCTCGGCGTCTGGCGGTTTTTGGACAAAGGAACGAAGAACGGCGCGTTTTCGCCTGCCGCTTACAGATATTGCTGCAAAACCTCCACCTTGTCGCACCGCTCCCAGCGCAGATCCAGATCGGGGCGGCCCAGATGCCCGTAGGCGGCCACCTGCTGATAGACGGGGGCGCGCAGGCCGAGTTGGTCGATCATGGCGGCGGGGCGCATGTCGAACTGCTGGCGGACGATGGCGGCGAGGCGCTCGTCGTCGAAGCGCCCGGTGCCGAAGCTGTCCACCAGAACGGATACCGGCTGAGCTACGCCGATGGCGTAGGCAAGCTGCAGTTCGCAGCGGTCGGCCAGACCGGCGGCCACCAGATTTTTGGCGATATACCGGGCCATATAGGCGGCGGTGCGATCGACCTTGGTGGGATCCTTGCCGGAGAAAGCGCCGCCGCCGTGACGGGCATAGCCGCCGTAGGTGTCCACGATGATCTTGCGGCCCGTCAGGCCGGAATCGCCATGAGGCCCGCCGATGACGAAGCGGCCGGTGGGATTGACGAAGATGCGGGTCTTTTCGTCCAGCAGGCGGGAGGGAACGGCCTTTTTGATGACCTCCTCGATGACGGCCTCCCGCACCTGCTCCAGCGAGGCTTCCGCCCGGTGCTGCGTGGAAATGACGATGGTGTCGAAGCGCTGCGGCGCGCCGTCTTCCCCGTACAAAACGGTCACCTGGCTCTTGCCGTCGGGCAGGAGGAAGGGCACGATCCCCCCCTTGCGAACCGCCGCCAGACGGCGGGTGAGCTCGTGGGCAAAGGTGATGGGGGCGGGCATCAGTTCTTTCGTTTCGCGGCAGGCGTAGCCGAACAGCATGCCCTGGTCGCCGGCGCCGATCAGGTCATAAGCGTCCTTGCCGCCGGCGCGGTTTTCCAGCGCGTTGTTGACGCCCATGGCGATGTCGGGGCTCTGCTCGTGAATGGAGGAAAGGACGGCGCAGGTCTTGTAATCGAATCCGGCGCTCTCGCCGTCGTAACCGATCTTTTTCAGCGTGTCCCGGGCCACCTGCTGGATGTCCACATAAGAATTGGTGGTCATTTCACCCATCACCATCACCATGCCGGTGGTGGCGCAGGTCTCGCAGGCCACATGGGAATTGGGATCCTGCGCCAGCGCCACGTCCAGCACGCCGTCGGAGATCTGGTCGCAGACCTTGTCGGGATGTCCCTCGGTGACGCTTTCGGAAGTAAAAATACGTTTGGTCGCCATAATACATTCTCCTTTATGAATCAAAATACTTTTTCGCAAAGAAAAAGGACGCCCGAAGGAGTCCTTGTCGTGATATCGCAAGCCGCTCCTTATCGATGTTAGCAGAACCACCTCACTCCCCCGAGCAGGTTGGCGTGCGGTCATGGAGCTAACTCTCTACCGCAACTCTGGATAATGGCGCTTATTCAGTTTTGTGTTTTTTACAGTATAACAGCTTTTTCCCGAAAAAGCAAGGAAAATGCAAAAAAGGCGCTACTCAACGCAAAAGCCCGTATTTTGTTTTGACCCGGTCGAGCTTTTCCAGCATGGGTTCGCTGAAAAACCAGAGGAAGAGCACGGTGGCGCAGGCGTGCACCAGATCCACCGGCACGCCCCGCAGATAATAGGCCAGCAGCATGGCCCAGGTGGGATGGTTCTGATAGGTGAGCATGGCGCAGGGATTCATAATGCCGCCGTAGACCAAAACGGTGGCCAGCCCGCCAAACAGGCACAGGGCCAGCCGGTCACGGCGCAAAAGTCCCTTGCGGAACAAAACTCCCGCTAAAAATCCGATGAGCCCGGCGGCAAACATCTGCCAGGGCGTCCATGGGCCCTGCTGGAAATACATATTGGACACCAGCATGGTCATGCTTCCCACCAAAAATCCGCTTTCGGCCCCCAGCGCCACGCCGGAAAGGATCACCAACGCCAAAACGGGCTTGAAGCTGGGCAACATGAAAAAGGCCATGCGTCCCGCCACGCCCAGCGCGCACAGCGTGGCCAGTAAAATCAGTTCCCGCGCCTGGGGCCTGCGTTTTTCAAAAATGAGGAAAAAGGGCAGCAGCGATTCCAAAATCACCAAAAGCGAGATGAAATAATACTTCCGGTCGCCCAGATAATACCATCCTGCAAAGATTGTTAGGGGGATGGCCAGCAAAACCAGCGCCGCGGCGAGCTTGGTGCGGGCGGAGAGCCTTTGCCCGGGCGCGGAAGGGGCTGCGGGCCGCCCGCTGCGCTGAAAGAGCGCCAGCGCCGCGGCCAGCAGAAAGACGATCATCAGAAGATCCCGTCCCAGCTCGTTTTTACCCAAGCCCAGCGGCAACGGAAGCTCCCAGACGGCGCTTGCCATGGTAAAAAGGGCGCCCAGTCCGGCAAGCCCTGCCGCAATCCTCCGCCAGAGGGGGAGGCGGCGCACCGTGGCCTTCGGCCGGGTGTCCCGCAGAAAATCACCGGTGGCGACGGGGGGATAGAGGCTCTCGTCCGGCATGGGGGGCTCGGGGGGGAGCGCGCCGCCGCAGGCGGCGATCACGTCCTCCACCGTTACGGCCTCAGGCAAGCGATGCCGTGCCATGCGGTTGGCGGCGGTGGTGTAAAAGCTGTTGCCGCCAAAAAAGGCCCGGGGCGTCCCCTGCGCGGCGACCGAGCCGTCGAAAAACAAGGCGCACCGATGGGCGTTTTTGGCGCAAAAGCTTACGTCGTGGCTCACCAGCACCACAGCTACGCCGCTTTCGCTCAAACGGCGCAGAATGGCGGCCAGCTCGTCCTGAAAGGCGGCGTCCAGCCCCTTAGTGGGCTCGTCCAGAAGCAGGACTTTGGGACGAAGCAGCAGTACCTTTGCCAGCGCGGCACGCTGCCGCTCGCCGCCGGAAAGATCAAAGGGGTGGCGGGTCAAAAGCGATTCCAGATGACAGAGGGCGACCGCCTGCCGCAGGCGGGCGTCGGCCTCATCCTGTTTCAGCGGAAGCTCCCGCAGAAGCGCGGAGAGATCTTCGCCCACGGTAGCCTTGACAAACAGGGTCTGGGGGCTTTGAGGCAGCAGGCAAAGCCCGCGGCTTTGGGCGTCCTTCGCGCCGCCGCCCAAAACGGTGATCTTTCCCCGATAAGGGGTCTGCAGGCCCGCCATCAGGCTGAGGGCTGTGGATTTTCCCGCGCCGTTCCCACCCAAAACAGCCAGAAGCTCGCCGGGGTAGACCTCCAGCGAAAGGCCACGCAACACGTCGTGGGCCTCCTGTTCATATCGAAACCACACCTCGTCCATGGAGATGACAGGAGCGGTCTTGTCCGCTGCGGGGATGCACTCCGGAGGAACGGGCGACAGGGGACGCGCCGCTGTATAGGATTCAAGCCAGTCCCGCCCCTCCCGCACGGTGACGGGGCAGGGCAGAGCGCCGTCTACCGAGGCAAAGACTCGCATGGGCGTGGGCATGGAGCGGAACATCCGATGTCCGCGCTGCCGCAGGGCCTCGCCCACGTCCTTGGGCGCGCCGTCGGCGATGAGTTTTCCCTCGTCCAGCACCAGCACCCGGTCCGACAGGGGGAAGATCTCCTCCAGCCGGTGCTCGGTGATGAGCACGGTGATCCCCAGCTCCCGGTGGATGCGCCCCACGGTGGCGAGAAATTCCGAGGCGGCGATGGGGTCGAGCTGGCCGGTGGGCTCGTCCAGCAGCAGCACAGAGGGCTGCATCACCATCACCGACGCCAGATTGAGAAGTTGCTTCTGGCCGCCGGAAAGATTGGAAACATCCTGATAAAACCAGCCCTCGATCCCAAAAAAGTCGGCCATTTCGGCCACCCGGCGGCGGATGGAAGGTGTGTCCAGCCCCAGACTTTCCAGACCGAAGGCCAGCTCGTGCCACACTTTGTCGGTGACGATCTGATTGTCGGGGTCCTGCAACACGAAGCCGATGCGCCCGCTCTGTTCCCGCTGATCCAGTGAGGCAAGCGGCCGCCCGTCAAAGAGAATCTCGCCCTCCCGGGTGCCGTGAGGGGATAAAATGGGCTTAAGCTGCCGCAAAAGCGTGGTTTTGCCGCAGCCGGATGGGCCGCAAAGGGTTACGAATTCGCCGGCGCGGATGGAAAAGCTCAGGCCGTCCAGCGCCTTTTTTTCCTGCTCGGGATAGGTAAAGCTCACATTTTCGAGCGAATAGCAGTCCATTTTCGGTCCTCCTTTCGGTCAAGAATCAGGGGTGACAGGCATAACGCAGCATAAGTCAAAAACAGGCCGAGGGTGAGCGCCGAAAGCGGCGCGCCCTTTACCGAGGGATACCATCGCCAGGCAAAGCCGCCTGCGGCGGCACCGGCGGCGATGAGCGCCCCCAGCGCAAGGAACCAGCAGAGCGCCAGCCGGTCCCGCCGGTCAAAGCGGTAAATGGAAAAGGCAGTCCGCCCCGGCAGGCCATAGCCCCGGCTTTTCATGCTGTCGGCGGTGTCGATGCCGTTTTCCAGCGCCCAGGTGACCATGATGGAAAGGATGGTTCCGGCGCATCGCAGCCGCCGCACAAGCTTTCCCCGGGAAATATCCCGCCCGAGGGCCCGCTGGGCATCGGTGACCACCCGAAGCTGGGCACGGAAGCGGGGCACAAAGCGCAGCGCCATGGAAAGCACCAGCGAAAGAGCGGGAACGATCCGCCCGAAGAGATAGACGAACTTGTCTGTGGTGATTACCAGATTGAAGCAGGAGAACCACAGCGTCACCGCCGCCAGAAGCCCCGCCGCCGCCAGCCCGTAAAGGATGGATTCCAGCGTCAGGGGATTGCCGGAGGGGAGATAAGTCAGCATGGTGACGCCCTCATGGCTGAAGACGGGGTTGATCAGCGCGGTCACCAGCATTATTGGCAGCAAAAACCGCAGGCCCAGCCGCGCCGTTTTTCGGGGGTGAAGATAAAGTCCGTAGGCCAGCGCGGAAAAAAACGAGATTCCCAGACAGGCCGGATGCAGGAACCACATGGAAAACAGCAGCACTTCGGTGAAAAACACGAAATTGACGATGGGGTGATAGCCGGAAAAGCTGTTTTTCACAGGATCCCTCCTTTCTGCGGGCAAAAACTCTCGTTGATGCCAGTATACCCGATTGCGGGGAAAAAGTACAGGATTTTTTCCGAAAGCCCCTCGCGCTCTTCCTTGACACAAAATCGCTTCCGTGATAAAATTTCTTCATCGCGGCATGGCCGCGGCAATGGTACTGTCCGCCAGTCGAAGAGGCCGGAACGCCGGCTGACGATGACCGGGGTATCCTCTATCAAAACGGAGGTAAAGTATTATGGCAAACCAGTATCCCCTGAACGTCAAGACCCCGCGCAGCGTCACCTATGTGACCCGCAACATCCCCGAAGTGACTGTGGAGCAGCGGGAACGCGCCCTCAAGGCCACCCATTACAACGAGTTCGCTTTCCCCGCCGGTATGTTGACGGTGGATATGCTGTCCGATTCGGGTACCACCGCCATGACCGACGTGCAGTGGTCCACCATGTTCTTGGGCGACGAATCCTATGGCCGCAACAAGGGCTATTATGTCCTGCTGGACGCCTTCCGCGATGTTTTTGAGCGGGGCGGCGAGAAAAATTGGAAGAAATCCATCGACCTGATCCGCACCGACTGCACCGACATCGACAAGCTGATGGACGAGCTCTATCTCTGCGAATACGAGGGCGGATTGTTCAACGGCGGCGCCGCGCAGCTCGAGCGGCCCAACACCTTTATCATCCAGCAGGGCCGCGCCGCGGAATCGGTTCTGTTCGAGATGGTCAAGAAGATCATGGCGCAGCGCCATCCCGGCAAGGTCTTCACCATCCCCTCCAACGGCCACTTCGACACCACCGAGGGCAACATCAAGCAGATGGGCTCGATCCCCCGCAACCTTTATAATAAAGAGCTGCTTTACGAGATCCCCGCGGGCGGCAAATACGAAAAGAACCCCTTCAAGGGCGACATGGACGTGAAAAAGCTGGAGCAGCTCATCGAGACCGTGGGCCCCGAAAACGTCCCCTTGATCTATACCACCATTACCAACAACACCGTTTGCGGTCAGGCCGTCTCCATGCGCTCGATCCGCGAAACCGCCAAAATCGCCGCGAAATACGATATCCCCTTTATGTTCGACGTGGCCCGCTGGGCCGAGAACTGCTATTTCATCAAGGTGAACGAGGAGGGCTATGCCAACAAGTCCATCGCCGAGATCGCCACCGAGATGTTCTCTTATTGCGACGGCTTTACCATGTCCGCCAAGAAAAACGGCCACGCCAACATGGGCGGTATGCTGGCCTTCCGGGACAAGGGCCGCTTCTGGCGCAAGTTTTCCGATTTCAACGCCGACGGCACCGTCAAGACCGACGTGGGCGTTCTGCTGAAGGTCAAGCAGATCTCCAGCTACGGCAACGATTCTTACGGCGGCATGTCCGGCCGGGACATCATGGCGCTGGCCGCCGGACTGTATGAGGAGTGCAACTTCCACTATCAGGAGGCCCGGGTGCAGCAGTGCGAATATCTGGCGCAGGGCTTCTACAAGGCTGGGGTCAAGGGCGTGATCCTGCCCGCCGGCGGTCATGGCGTTTACATTGACATGACCCAGTTCTTCGACGGCAAGCGGGGCCACGAGACCTTTGCCGGCCAAGGCTTCTCCATCGAGCTGATCCGCCGCTACGGCATCCGCACCGCGGAGCTGGGCGACTATTCCATGGAATACGATCTCAAGACTCCCGAGCAGCAGGAGGAGTTGTGCAACGTGGTGCGCTTTGCCGTCAACCGCAGCCAGCTCAGCCGGGAGCATATGGACTATGTCATCGCCGCCGTCAAAGCGTTGTATGAGGACCGGGAGTCCATCCCCAACGTGCGCATCGTCCAGGGACGCACCCTGCCCATGCGCCATTTCCACGCTTTTTTGGAGCCCTATCCCAACAAAGACTGAGAAAAAGACAGCAAGCGCCCCCGACCGCATGGCCGGGGGCGCGATTCTTTTGAAATCCCGCGAGGGATCATGTTTGCAATTCCAAAGGGCAGCTGGAGCGGCCCGTCATTCTGCCCTTGCTTTTCAGGCTCATCTCATAGATCAGAATGGAGGCTGCGACGCCAACGTTCAGGGAGTCGCAGATGCCCAGCATGGGGATCATCAGCATATTGTAGTCGTGATTATACCACTCTTTATGGATGCCGTAGCGCTCACTGCCCATGATGAGGGCACAGCGGCCCTGATAGGCGTAGTCGTAATAGGTCTTTTCCGCTCGGGTATCCGCCAGATAGATGGAAAAGCCCTGTTCCCGCAGCCAGGCGGAGCAGTCCGTGCCGTCCTGGAATTCCACGATGGGGATACGGAAGGCCGCGCCCATGCTGCCCTTGACCACCTTCGGGTGGGAAAGCCGCGCCCGGCGGTTGCAGACCAGCACCGCATCCACGTCCGCGCCGTCGCAGGTGCGGATGATGGTGCCGATGTTGCCGGGGATCTCAAGGCCGTACAGCACTACTACGCAGGCGTTTTCCGGCAGATGCAGGTCCTCCGGCCGCCGCACGGGGAAGCGGCAGATAGACAGAAGCCCGTCCGGCTTGTCCCGTTCGCTCAGTCGGTCAAAGGTCTTCGCGGAGACCACGTATACCTCATCTACAAACGCGGCGAACTGACGCACCAGCGCCTCGGATTCCGGCGTATAGATATATTCCGGGCAGATCACAAAGGACACCACGGGGAGATTCGTCATTACGGCTTTGTTGTGCGCCCAGATGCCCTCGATCACAAAGAGCCGCTCGGGATTCGGCTTGGAGTTGGAGATCAGGTTGCGCACACGGGTGACGACGCCGTTTTGCAGGCCGACCTCCCGGATCTTCGGCTTTAATTCTGACAGGAGTTCAGGATTCATGACGCACCTCGCAGACCGGATTTTAAAAATGTTTTTATCATTTTACCACAACCGTCCCTTTAAAACAAGAGAAGGCGACCGGCATTTTTATGCGGATCCCGCTTCTCTCCCGCAGCGCCGCCGGATGCGGTTTACGGCTTATTTTTCACCAGATACGCAGTCCCTTTTTCAGGAACAAACACGGTCACCTCATCTCCGGGCGCCAAAAGACTGCCGGGATTCTCATATTTTTCTTTCAGGCTCCTTTCAAGGCTGCAATACTTTTTCCCGTTTTCTTCCCAGGCTTTATTGACCCGATCCGGATAGCATCTGTATGTTTTTCGCATGTCGAAGAAGGCGCTCAGACAGCCACCCAGGAAAACCCAAAGCAGGAAAAGCCCCAGCAGGCGAAGCGCCCAGGTGGAAACGCGCAGAAGGATCGCATTCTGCGTGCCTGTTATCGCTGTGATGAACCAGGGGAGAGCCAGGATCCCCGCGCAGACACCGACGCAGCCCCAACTGATCCCGCCCCAGATAGCGCGGTTCAATTCTCTGCGCTGCTTCTCGTCCATCTCCAGCAGCGTCACATTCCGATAGGGGTCACGCAGCCGGCGGTAGTTCTCCTGTATGACCTCCTCGCTGTCGTTCTCATCCTCTGTTACCAGCTTGCCGATAAACTCTTCAAAGCTGTCCGCCAACAAGTCAATGGCATAATCAGCTTCCTGATCTATCTCCGCCACGGCGGGCTCGCCGTCCCTGCCGCAGGCACGGTAATCCAGAAAAAACATGGTGTGGCCGGAGGGACCCTCGCTGATAGGTATGCCGATCTCGGGGTAGCCCCAATCGTCAAAGACCCAGCGCCTTTTTTCCGCGTCGTCCCCCTTGATGCCCCAGAGCCCGTCTATCACGGAATAGGTGCCCTTCACACAGCTCCTTTTGAGGCCGCCGCCATTGTGCTGCTTCATCAGACAGACGTAAGAAGCCGGGTATTTGTAACCCCATTTTTCCTCCAGCTCTTTGACTAACTCATCGGTGACCGGTTCCAGCGTGTGATAGCGGTCTCCCCACGCCTCGGCGCTCCAAAAGTCATTCAGATCGATGTTTTCAAACATGGCTCCGTTCTTCCTTTTTTCTATATAATTCAATAAGCAAAATCGCCTCATCAGCGTTTTCGACCTTTTGACAAGCCGAGGCGGGCAAAGCCGCCGGTTACAGGCGCAGGCGGAACAGCCCGTGCCGGTTGCAATAAGCGTAAAGCGCCCTGGTGCAGCGAATGGGGAACCGGGCCTCGGCGCCCCCTTCGGGATACAGCTTGACAAAGCGCAGTTCCTGGTCGGACACCGCCGCCAAAAAGGAGATGAAATGCTCCTTTGTCATGGGGTGGGAAAGGGAAACGTAGTATTCGTCCTCCACCCGCTCCACGCGGAGCGGATGATCCTCGTCGGCTTCCTCCGGCTCAAGGGGCGGCAGGGTAATGCCGCAGCAACTCACCACAGCCTCGCCCACCGAATGGATCACATTGCCGCAAACGGGGCAGACGGAAAACTTCCCCTTTCGCATATCGGCGGCGGGGTTTTGATTCCGGATGTCCTCGCCAGACAAAAGTTCGGTCACCGAGAGCCCCAGCGCCCGCGCCAGCGGCTCCAGCAGGGTGATGTCGGGATAGCCCCGGCCGGTCTCCCATTTGCTCACGGCTTTCCCGCTGACGTAAAGTTTCTCCGCCAGCTCCTCCTGCGTCATCTTTTTTCTTTCCCGCAGTCTGCGGATCACGGCTCCGGTCACATATTGATTCATAGCGTTCGCCTCCTTACGGCAAGTCTACCATACGCGGGCTTCCAAAACCACCCACGCATCGTAGAGTAAGGGTGCTCAGCGCTCCGTGACGGCGATGTGGATCGCGCCGCAGCAGGCAAATGGCTTCCACGGGATTAAAGGAACCATACAGATCGACAAGGCAAAATCCGTCACAGTTTCACACGCGCGTAGATCTCTTTGAGGTCTTCTTTTGCTCCATTGAATTTCGGCCAAGCGTCAATTCCGTCGCCGCGTTTTCGCGGAATGATATGAATATGAAGATGCTGTACCGACTGTCCTGCACGCTCGCCGCTGGCGTTGAGCAGATTCACACCCTCATACCCACAGTTTTCTGTAAGATGATTCGAAACTGTTTTCATTGTATGAGCAACAGCAAATAATGTTTCGGAATCGCAATCCAGGATGCTCTTAACATGCTTCTTCGGAATAACCAAAATATGTCCGTCGACATCTTTGGCAATATCCATAAACGCGAGGGTCTGTTCATCCTCGAAAACGCGCAATCCTTGTACTTCACCCGAAGCAATCTTGCAAAAAATACAACCTTCCATTGCGAATGCTCCTTTTCTGCGCAAGCAAAATACTATTGTTTATTTTCTTTCTGGTCCGCGTTCTTCGACGCACACGGCACGGAAATATAGTCTTTTTTTGGCGGTACAAGAGACATACCGTCTCCACATTCGCCGTGCGGGGGAACATATCGAAGGCCTTCAGCGCGGCGGGGGCATAGCCGCCCAGCTCGTGCAGCAGGCGGGCGTCCCGGGCCATGGAGGCGCAGTCGACATCCCCTGTACGGAAACTCAAGTCAATGCTGTCGAAAGTAAATTCTTTCGGGATGGAAATATCTCCGGTGTGCTCTTCAATAAAAAGGGAGGCATATTGGGCTTGCAGGGGATAAACGGTGATTTTGGGGAGCCAAAGGAGAACAGTGATAGATAATCGTACCATTTTCTTGAATCAATTTGCTCAATTGTAAGCGTTTCTCCCGATACGGTAACGGTATGCGGTTCCTTCTCCTTTTCAAAACAAACCACTCTGCATTTCCCATCGTCAGAGAGACGAAACTCAATTACCTCGGTATCGGAATGAATAGATATGTTTTGGAAAACCTCGGTGATGTCAACTGTTTTCGTTTCCATTTTATTGCTATTTAACAGGTTGAAATCCCAGTGATGTGTAGCCATTACGAGGCGGAAAACCGCACCTCCAACGAGCACAAGGCAGGCCGCTATGACAAGGCAGATGACAGTCGGGTTTTTCATTATACGTTCCCCTTCTTTAGAAACAGAGCTTTAATCCAGAATGGGATTTTCCTTGTCAAAGCCACCGCGCCTTTGGCTGCTGCCTTGCAACCGAAAAAAAGGAAAATTGACAGACCGGCAAGCACGACGCCCGCACAAAGCATCACAATGCCCTGCGATCCGTTACCCCGGCAGATTGACCATGCGCCCATGACAACGCTGCCGAAAGAACCTGCAATAAAGGAGACCTCGCCAGCCCATAGTGAAATGATTACGGCCCACATTACTACGTAAACGGAAAACAGAACAGCAAAAGCTGCAATGAGCAGAGCAAGCCAAAGGGAGTCTCAAATGCCAAAAAATGATTTTCCATATCTACAGGCGGCGTTTCGGTTCCTCTTTTTTTCTGACAGATTCAGTATTCAGGTTCTCCGGCTGAACCTGTGATACGTTTTTTTCAATTGATCCGATTTCTGCCACGGCCTCTTTTTCTGTAAGCCCTTCTTCCATCCTCTCATCAATCTTTTCGCTGTAACTGGAGAGTTGTGACTGCGGCTTGCTTTTCGGAGCGGATGCCTCTGTCAGAAAGCGAAGGGGCTGCGCAGCAGATCCACACCCTGCTGCTCCCAGCGCGCCAGCGATTCCAGTTCCGCCAGCATCCTTTCCGAACCCTCGCCTACGCAGCCCACCACCAGATAGGCATCCCGCTTTTTGTCGAAGATGGCGTGGGGCAGCAGATGGAAGCCCCGGATCTGGTCGGTGCTGGAAACATGGGTGCGGGGGCCGGTGCAGACATGGAGATTGTCGCCGATGGAGATATGCCCCTCGTCCACATAGCTGATGGGCAGCGCCTGGTCGATCATGGAGTGCACCCGGCATTCCAGCTCGGGGATGTCCATTTTGGGGCGCGTGTCCGGAAAGACCATCACGAAGCCGTGCTTCACGTCGTCGTGGATGCAGCGGGCAAGCTCCTCCTTGGGCATGCAGTATTCGCACAGATCCTCGGCGGTATGGGCCATCAGACGATAGGGCAGGGATTTGTAAACAATGTCGTAGATCTCCTGCGGGACGGGTCCGAACAGACGGGGGCGGGTGATGACGATCTCCTCCCCGATGCCGATGAGCAGGTCGGCGTTGGCGCCCAAAAGGGGATAGACCAGGTCAAAATGCTCCACAATGACCCGCTTGCCCCGGGAAACCGCCAACTCGATGGCGTCAGCCAGTACGTTGAGGGGCTTGAAGCCCATCTCGAAGCGGATGTCGATATGATAGGTGTGGGGCGTGAAAAATCCGGTTTCGGAATCCTGCTCTAAAAGCGGCAGGGGACGAACGTTGACCCCGTCGTCGTCGTTGGTCAGCTCCAGACCGGGGAACATGCCCCGGATCAGGGCGCTTTTGCCCGAGCCGGCGTCGCCGATGACGCCAATGATATGATCGAAGGGAGAAAGATAGGTCTGCGCCAATTGGATCCCCAGATCGTAAATGCGCCTGCGTCCGCGGGGCGCGTAATAGGTGCTGTATAAATGGTTGGTGCCTTCGCTGATCTTCATGCTTTTTCCTCCCCGGTTTTCAGAGACGCCGCGTGAAGCGCGCCGTTTTTTCCAGTATACCGCAGAACTTCCCACCTGAAAAGAGGAAGGACGCAAAAATGGGTTGAAATTCCGAAAACGATATTGTATTATATGAAGCAGAGGAATTGTTCTAATACAAATAGAGCCAAGAAAGAAAGGAAATGCCGAAGATGGAGATCATCAAACGAGCGATTGCCGGCACGCTGGAGTCCAGCGACGCCTATGTTGAGATCGAACCCAACGCGCAGGGGATCCGGTGCGAGCTGGAATCCGTGGTGGAGCAGCAGTTCGGAGACAACATCCGCGGGCTGGTGGAGGAGATCCTTGCCGGCTGCGGCGTGAAAAACGCCAAAATCCATATCATTGACCGGGGGGCGCTGGAATGCGTCATCCGCGCTCGCGTCGAAGCCGCTGTCATGCGGGGGAAAGGAGAGTAAGCCATGCGCCGTTCCATGCTGTTTATTCCGGGCAATACGCCCAATCTGCTGATTAACGGCGGGTTTCTGGGGGCGGACGCCCTGATTTTTGACCTGGAGGACGCCGTTTCTCCCGACGAAAAGGACGCCGCCCGCATCCTGGTGCGAAACATCATGAAGTTTATGGATCTGCGGGGCTGCGAAACCATCGTCCGCATCAATTCCATCGACACCGACTATTGGAAAGCCGATCTGGAGCAAATCCTGCCGCAGAAGCCCCGGTGGATCATGCTGCCCAAGACCGGCTGCGCCGCCGACGTATTGACGGCCGACGCCGAGATTTCCCGTCTGGAGCAGCGGTTGGGCATGGAGCCCAACACCGTCCGCCTGATGCCCCTGATCGAAACGGCGTTGGGCGTGGAGAACGCCTTTGCCATCGCCTCCGCCAGCAAGCGGGTGGGCGCCATCTTTTTGGGGGCCGAGGATCTCACCGCCGACCTGCGCTGCAAGCGCACCAAGGGCGGCGCCGAGATTGACTATGCCCGCAGTCGCATGGTGATGGCCGCCCGGGCCGCCGAGGTGGATGTGTACGACACCCCCTTTACCGACGTGAACGACGACGAGGGCATCCGTGCCGACGCCGAATACGCCAAATCTCTGGGCTTTACCGGCAAGGCGTCGATTTCGCCTCGGCACGTGGGCGTCATCAACGAGGTGTTCAGCCCCTCGAGGAAGGACATTGAATACGCATATGAGGTGATGGACGCTATCCGGCAGGCCCACGAGCAGGGCCGCGGCGCCATCGCGCTCCATGGAAAAATGATCGACGCGCCCATCGTGGCCCGGGCCCGGCAAACCATCGCCATGGCCGAGGAAATGGGTGTGGGAAAGGCGGTTCAGCATGAAGAATCATAAAGTTGTTGCTTCTCTGGAAGAGGCGATCCGGCTTTCCGGCCTGAAAGACGGGATGACGGTGTCCTTCCATCACCACCTGCGCAACGGCGACCATGTGCTCAACATGGTGATGGAGGCCATCGCGCAAATGGGCATTCACGATCTTACGGTGAACGCCAGTTCGCTGTTCGACATTCACGCCCCGCTGCTGCGGCATATCGAAAACGGCGTGGTCACCCATCTCAAGACCAACTATATGTCCGGCGGCATCGGCCGGGCCATCTCCGCCGGGATTCTGGCCGACCCGGTGGAGTTCCGCACCCACGGCGGCCGACCCAGCGATATCGAGCTGGGCCGCACCCCCATCGACGTGGCCTTTATCGCCGCTCCCACCGCCGATCCCATGGGCAACTGCACGGGAAAATACGGCAAAAGCGCCTGCGGCAGCCTGGGATACGCCATCCCCGACGCCATGAACGCCAAAAAGGTGGTGGTGGTCACCGACAATCTGGCGGCCTATCCGCTGACGGACTGGTCGATCCCCGAAATTTATGTGGACTATGTGGTGGCGGTGGACGCCATCGGAGACCCGGCGGGCATCGTTTCCGGCACCACCCGCATCACCCGCGACCCGGTGGGGCTGGTGATGGCCGACCGGGCGGCGCAGGTCATCCGGCATTCGGGGCTGCTGAAGGATGGTTTCTCCTTCCAGACCGGCGCGGGCGGCGCTTCTCTGGCCGCGGCGAAATATCTTCGGGACATCATGCTGCGGGAGAAAATCCACGGCAGCTTCGGCTCGGGCGGCATCACCGGTTATCTGGTGGATATGCTCAACGACGGGTGCTTCGAGGCGCTGATGGACGTGCAGTGCTTTGACCTCAAGGCGGTGGAATCCATTCGCACCAATCCCCGCCACCACGAGATCTCGGCCTCTCACTACGCCAGCCCCAGCGCCCGCAGCGCCGTGGTAGACAGTCTGGACGTGGTGATCCTGGGCGCCACCGAGATCGACACCGATTTCAACGTCAACGTCCACACCGATTCCAACGGCTCCATCATGGGCGGCTCAGGCGGCCACAGCGACACCGCCGCCGGCGCCAAACTGTCTATGATTATCGCCCCCATGTTCCGGGCCCGTCTGCCCATCATCACCGACCGGGTCAAGTGCATTTCCACCCCCGGCCGCGACATCGACGTGCTGGTCACCCAGGGCGGCATCGCCGTCAATCCCAAAAATCAGGAGCTGCTTCTGCGTCTGAAGGACGCAGGCCTGCCGGTGGTGGACATCCACGATCTGAAGGAAATGGTAGAGCGCACCACCGGAACGCCCGCGCCCGTGCGGGAGGGCGGCCGCGTGGTGGCGAATGTGATCTATCGGGACGGCACCCTGCTGGATACCATCCGCAGCGTGCCCGCGAAATGAGGTGACTTATGATTCGTGAATTGCAGGCAAATCAAATTGGGGAAACGGTGGCTCGCCTGTGCGTGGAGGCCAACTGTTTTTTGCCCCGGGACGTGCAGGCACGCATCGTGCAGAGCCGTGAGGCCGAGCCCTGGGCGCCCGCCCGTGAGATTCTGGAGCGCATCGAGGAAAACTATCACATCGCCGCCGAGCGGCCCCAGCCCATCTGTCAGGATACCGGCGTGGCCTGCGTCTTTCTGGAGATCGGACAGGATGTGCATATCAGCGGCGACCTGAGAGAAGCCGTGGACGCCGGCGTCCGCAAGGGCTATGCCGAGGGCTATCTCCGCAAATCGGTGGTGCGCGACCCGCTGGACCGGGTGAACACCGGCGACAACACCCCGGCCATGCTGTATACGGAGCTGGTGCCCGGCGACCGGGTGAAGATCACCGTGGCCCCCAAGGGCTTCGGCAGCGAGAACATGAGCCAGATCAAGATGCTCAAACCCTCCGACGGTCTGCAGGGCGTCAAGGATTTTGTGGTGAAGGTGGTGGAAGAGGCGGGGCCCAACCCCTGTCCGCCCATCGTGGTGGGCGTAGGCGTGGGCGGCACCTTTGACAAGGCGGCCTATCTGGCGAAAAAGGCGCTGATGCGCCCGCTGGATCAGCGCAATCCCCAGCCCTTCTACGCCGCGCTGGAGCAGGAGCTTCTGGAAAAAATCAACGCCCTGGGCGTCGGGCCGCAGGGCTTCGGCGGGCAGACAACCGCGCTGGCCGTGAACATCGAGCAGTATCCCACCCATATTGCGGGCCTGCCGGTGGCGGTGAACATCAACTGCCATGTGACCCGCCATAAAACGGAGGTGCTGTAAGATGGCCATCAAAATAACCGCGCCCCTCAGCCGGGAGGAAGCGCGCAAGCTGCGCTCCGGCGACAGCTGCCTGATCTCCGGCGTGATCTATACCGCCCGCGACGCCGCACATAAGCGGCTGTGCGAGCTGGTAGCGCAGGGCAAGCCCCTGCCGATGGACATCCGCGACGCCGTGATCTATTACGTCGGACCCACTCCCGCCCGCGAGGGGCAGGCCATCGGCTCCGCCGGGCCCACCACCTCGTATCGTATGGATGCTTACAGCCCCACGCTGATCGCCATGGGCGAGACCGGCATGATCGGCAAGGGCAAGCGCGGCCCCGAGGTGATTGCCGCCATGAAAGAGCACGGTGCCGTGTATTTCGGCGCTATCGGCGGCTGCGGCGCGCTTTTGAGCAAGTGTGTGAAAAAAGCCGAGGTCATTGCCTATGAGGATCTGGGCGCCGAAGCCATCCGCCGGCTGGAGGTGGAGGATTTCCCCGTGGTGGTAGTCATCGACAGCGAGGGAAACAACCTTTATGAAACCGGTCGGCAAAGCTATTTAAACAGCAAATAATCCCCCTCTTGACAAAATTGGCCCGCTCCTATTACAATGATTGTATTAGATCATTTGAAAGGAGATGGGCCAATTGTTTGATTTACACCAGCTTCGTCCGGAGCAGGACATCCCAATCTATCAGCAGCTCGTGGACGTGATCGTCACCCATGTTAAAAACGGCTCGCTTCCTTACGATACCCGCCTGCCCACTGTGCGGGATCTGGCCGCGCAGCTCAATGTGGCCCGGGGGACGGTGAAACGTGCCTACGACGAGCTGGAACAGCGGGGCGTCATCACCAAGGTGCAGGGCCGCGGCACCTTTGTGTGCTATCAGCCCGCCTCGTCCGGCAGCGCCAAGGACCGGGCCATGGCCGCCATCGACCGGATGCTGGACACGCTGGAAGAACTGAAGCTCTCACAGGCCGAGATCCAGATCTTTCTCGACCTTAAGCTGAGGGAACGCGCCTTCCGGCGAGAGGATTTGAAAATCGCCGTGGTAGAGTGCAACCCCGAGGCCCTTTCGCAACTCACCGACCAGCTTCGGGCCGCCGTTGGACCCGCCGAGCTTTACGGACACCTGCTGCGGGAGGTGAAAGACTATCCCTACCGCCTGGGTGAGGATATGGACCTGATCGTCACCAGTGCAGCACATGCCGAGGAGATCCGCAGCCTGATCTCCCAGAAGGAAAAAATTGCCCGAGTGGCGCTGCGGCTCGCCCCCCAGAGTGTGGCTGGCATCATCAAGCTTACACCGGGGCAGACTGTGGGGATCCTTTGCGGCAGCCTGCGGTTTGGTGAGCTGATCCGGGGCGTGATCGGGACCTATACCGATGACGTAACCGTTCGGCCGCCCTGCCTGATGGAGGACGCGGGACCGGACGCGCTGAACGGCCTGTCGGCTCTTGCCGTGCCCGATGGCTTTGAGCGCCGCTGCCCGGCCGCACTGCAGCAGCAGATCCGGGAGTTCGGAACCCGGTATCCCGTGATCCGCTGCCAGTACCAGGTGGACGAGGGCTCAATGATGTATCTCACCGAGCGGATCGACCGGCTGCGGGAAAAAATGCGGGGATAACGGGCAAAAAGTTCACTCTGTTTTTGGAAGAGTGAACTTTTTTACGATTTTCCAGATTTTTCGCTTGACTTATGTTATAGTTCAATGTAGTATATAGAAACAGAACAATATGTTTTTCGCAGAAGAGAAGTTCGGAATTGAGGTAACGAAAGTCATGGAAAGTACGAAGCGCAAAAAAGTACTTATCATCGGTGTGATCGGCGCAGACGTTCACGCGGTGGGAAACAAGATCCTGTATCACGCCTTCACCGAGGCAGGGTTTGACGTAGTCAATCTGGGCGTGATGGTCTCGCAGGAAGAGTACATCGCCGCCGCCATCGAGGCCAACGCCGACGCCATCGTCATTTCCTCCCTGTACGGTCAGGGAGAGCTGGACTGCCGCGGCATGCGGGAAAAATGCGACGAGGCCGGCCTGAAGGGGATCCCCTTGCTGGTGGGCGGCAACATCGTCATCGGAAAACAGTCCTTTGAGGATGTGGAGAAGCGGTTCAGAGACATGGGCTTTGATCGGGCCTTCCCGCCCGGAACGCCCCCCGAGGAAACCATTGCCGCCCTGCACGAGCTGCTGGACAACAAGGAGTAAACCGGCATGAAGCCCGTATTACTGATCGATTTCGGCAGCACCTATACCAAAGTGACCGCCGTGGATGTGGAGGGCGAGACCCTGCTGGGCACCTCTTCCGCCTATACCACTGTGGAGACCGACATCAACGACGGCCTGCGCAGCGCGCTTGACGGCCTGGAAAAGACCTGCGGAACGCTGGACTTTGCCGAGACCTACGCCTGCTCATCCGCCGCCGGCGGGCTGCGGATGATCACCAGCGGGCTGGTCCCCGAGCTGACCTCAGAGGCGGCCCATCTTGCCAGTCTGGGCGCGGGCGCCAAGGTCATCCGGTGCTTTTCCTTCCAGCTCACCGAGGACGATCTGGAGGAGATCCGCCGGATCCGGCCGGATATTTTCCTGCTGGTGGGCGGCACCGACGGCGGAAACACCGAGTGCATCCTGCACAACGCCAAAATGCTGGCGTCCATGCAGCCCGCCTTTCCCATCGTGGTGGCGGGTAACCGCACGGCAGCCCGGGAATGTGAACGGATCCTGAAGGACTGTACCGTTTTTGTCTGCGAAAACGTGATGCCCCGCTTCGGTGTGCTCAACATCGAACCCACCCAAAAGCAGATCCGAGAAATCTTTCTCAAGCGGATCGTGCAGGCCAAGGGCCTGAGCCACGCCGCCGCCCTGCTGGACGACATCATGATGCCCACTCCATCCGCCGTGCTGCAGGCTATGAACCTGCTGGCCCAGGGCTGCGAGGGCGAAAGCGGCATCGGCGACCTGATCGCCGTGGATGTGGGCGGCGCCACTACCGACGTTTATTCCATCGCCGATGGTATGCCCCGCCAGATGAACACCGTTTACAAGGGGCTGCCTGAGCCCTATTCCAAGCGGACGGTGGAGGGCGATATCGGAATGCGCTACAGCATTCGTGGCATCGTGGAGGCCGCCGGGATCGAGGCCGTGGCCCGTCTGTCGGGCCTGACGGTGGAGCGGGCGGAGGAGCTGGTGGACTATCTGGCCGCCCACACCGACGTGGTGCCCGGTGACGACTCCGAGCTGGAGGCGCTGGACTATGCCCTGGCTTCGCTGGCCATTGAGACCGCGGTCACCCGCCACGCCGGCACCATCGAGGAAACCTATACCATGATGGGTCAGACCTTCGTTCAAGCGGGAAAGAATCTCACGGAGGTCCGCCAGATCATCGTCACCGGCGGCAGCCTGATCCATACCAAACGCACCTGCGAGATCGCCTCGCACGCCCTGTTTGATCCCGCAAAGCCCGCCTCTCTTCGGCCCAAGGAAGCCGACATCTGGGTCGACCGGACCTATATCATCGCAGCCATGGGGCTGCTGTCCGCCCACTATCCGCAGACCGCGCTGCGAATCTTAAAAAAGGAGCTTGAACACCATGGATATTCAAAATAAACGGATCCCCGACGACGAGTTCGCCCGTCTGCGGCAGGAGGTGCTGACCCAGTGGCCCACGGGCAAGGACGTGGACCTGCAGGAGGCCGTGGATTATCACAAGAAAATGCCCGAATCCCGCATCTTTTCCAAAAAGCTGGTGGCCGCCAAAAACGCCCATAAGACGCTGGTGCAGCCCCGCGCCGGCGTGCCCGTCATCGAAGAGCACATCAAGCTGATGCAGTATCTGGAGAAGGAAGGCGAGGCCGATCTTCTGCCCACCACCATCGACAGCTACACCCGTCAGAACCGCTATGAAGAGGCCGAAAACGGCATCAAGGAATCCATCCGTCTGGGCCGCGCCATGCTCAACGGCTTCCCCGCCGTCAACCACGGCGTCGCCAATTGCCGCAAAGTCGTCGAAAGCGTCAACGTCCCCGTTCAGGTGCGTCACGGCACCCCCGACGCCCGCCTGCTCACCGAGATCACCTATGCCGGCGGCTTTACCAGCTACGAGGGCGGCGGCATTTCCTACAACCTGCCTTATTGCAAGAACATCCCCATGGAGCGCACCATCCGCGACTGGCAGTATGTGGACCGCCTGACCGGCCTGTATGAGGAGATGGGCGTTTCCATCAACCGCGAGCCCTACGGCCCTCTCACCGGTACGCTGGTGCCCCCCTGCATCTCCCACGCCGCTGCCATCATTGAGGCGCTGCTGGCCGCCGAGCAGGGAGTCAAGAACATCACCGTGGGCTACGGCCAGTGCGGCAATTTGGTGCAGGACATCGCCGCCATCCGCGTGCTGGAAGAGCTTACCGACGAATATCTGGAGAAATACGGCTATCACGACGTGGTGGTTACCACCGTGCTCCATCAGTGGATGGGCGGCTTCCCCGCCGACGAGGCAAAGGCTTTCGGCGTCATTGCCTCCGGCAGCCTGATCGCCGCGCTGTCCGGCGCCACCAAGGTCATCGTCAAGAGCCCCCACGAGGCCGTGGGCATTCCCACCATGGAGGCCAATGGCCAGGGCCTGCGTTGCACCAAACAGGTGGTGAACATGCTGGGTGATCAGAGCTTCCATGACGACCGCATGGCCCAGGAGAAGGAGATTATCCGTCAGGAGACCCGCTGCATCGTGGACAAGTGCTTTGAACTGGGCGGCGGCGATATCGCCATCGGCGTGTGCCGCGGCGTCGAGGCCGGTGCGCTGGACGTGCCTTTTGCCCCCTGCCGGGCCAATGCCGGTCTGATGTTGCCCTGCCGCGACAACGAGGGCGCCGTCCGTATCCTGAACACCGGCAACCTGCCCTTTACCCAGGAATTGAAGGATTTCCACGCCGCCAAGATCGAGGAGCGTGCCAAGTTCGAACACCGGCCCGCCTCGTTCCAGATGGTCATCGATGACGTTTACGCCATCGGCAAGGGCCGTCTGGTGGGCCGCCCCCGCAAGTGATCCTGAAAACCGCAACAGAAGGTATTTGATAGGAGGATATGTATCATGAAAATCGTAGACCTTATCTGCTCTCCCGGCCGCACCGGCTTCTATTTTGACGACCAGCGTGCCATCAAAAAGGGCGCCGGACACGACGGCGTGTTTTACGTGGGCGAGCCCGTTACCGAGGGCTTTACCTCTGTCCGCCAGGCCGGAGAGTCCATCTCCGTGATGCTGGTGCTGGAGGATGGACAGATCGCTTACGGCGATTGCGCCGCCGTGCAGTATTCCGGCGCGGGCGGACGGGATCCTCTGTTCCTCGCCCGGGATTTCATCCCCATCATCGACAAGTATATCAAGCCCGCTCTGGTGGGCAAGCAGGCCGATGATTTCCGCGGCCTGTGCGCCATGATGGAGGCCATTCAGGTGGAGGGCAAGCGCCTGCATACCGCCATCCGCTACGGCGTTTCCCAGGCTATTCTGGATGCCGTGGCCAAGGCAACCGGCCGCCTGATGTGCGAAGTGGTGGCCGACGAATACGGCTGCACCGTTTCCGAGACCCCCATCCCCATCTTTACTCAGTCCGGCGATGATCGTTACGACAACGCCGACAAGATGATTATCAAGGGCGCGCAGGTGCTGCCCCACGCCCTCATCAACAACGTGGACACCAAGCTGGGCCGCAATGGCGAAAAGCTGGCTGAATACGTGGGCTGGCTGCGCGACCGCATCCTGAAGAACCGCACCGATGAGCATTACAATCCCATCCTGCACATCGACGTTTACGGAACCATCGGCGCCGCCTTCGGCAACAACAACTATAAGGCCATGGCCGACTATCTGGCAAAGCTGGAGGAACTCGCCAAGCCCTTCCATCTGCGCATCGAAGGCCCCATGGACTGTGACTGCGACCGCGAGACCCAGATGATTGCGCTGGCCGGCCTGACGAAGGAGCTGGACGACCGGGGCATCAACGTGGAGCTGGTGGCCGACGAGTGGTGCAACACGCTGGAGGACATCAAGCTCTTTGCCGACAACAAGGCCGGCCATATGGTGCAGATCAAGACCCCCGATCTGGGCGGTATCAACAACACCATCGAGGCTGTTCTGTACTGCAAGGAAAAAGGCATCGGCGCCTATCAGGGCGGCACCTGCAACGAGACCGACCGCAGCGCCCAGGTGTGTGTCAACTGTGCCATGGCCACCCAGCCCGTGCAGATCCTGGCGAAGCCCGGCATGGGCGTGGACGAAGGCTATATGATCGTCTACAACGAGATGAACCGCATTCTTGCCCTCCGCAAGGCCAGGAAGCACAACTGATCCGAAACACGAATTCTTCCGCGCTCCCGAGACCTTTCGTCTCGGGAGCGTATTTTTATCAATTTTGCGTGACCTTTCCCAGGAAGGAGAGGCCTTGCTGCCTCCTTTACGGTCCCATAAAGGAAATGAGATCGTATCCTTTTTCTCTGCCAATGTTCATCATGTATTCTATCCGGTAGACGAACCGACGGTAAAAATCAATGATCAGGTCGACCTCCGTGCGGTCTTCTGCTTCTGACTTGCCGCAGTTGTATCGGTACGCTTTGAGCTGCTCTTTCCTGAGATATCTTTCATCCGGCGATTCACAAGGCTCGGCGCCGCTTATTTTCCTCAGCTTCGGTGTAAACGCGTTTTCTCTTCCGGAAAACAAGGTGTCTATGGTGTCGTTGATATCGCGCAGGATCTTCATCATGGAACCAAATGAGTAGTAGTTGTACGTCAAATACCATTCGAACCCTCTTACATACGTGGCCTTTCTGTTCCCGTCCTCATCGGGCCAGTAGCTTTCTACTCTGTTTTTGTTGGCTTTGAGTTCGCCGTCAAAGTGTTTATAGAGAAAGGGTGTGAGATATTGCCTGACGTCCTCTTCCTCGATGGAAATTTCAACGCTTCGCATTTCGGCAACAGAGTTCACATCGCCTGTATCTGCATAATCGATGATCCTCACCGGCATGATCCAAAAATAAGACGAGCTGTCATGACCGTCCACGATACCGATCTCTCGTTTAAAGATGTTTCTGCCGATTACGGAAAGACACAGCTTTTTTATTTGACAAAGGACCAGAGCCTTGTCGTATTTGTGCGCAATGGCCTTGTCAAACAGGGGTTTTAATGCCAAAAAAGACTTGTGCAGGATCGTTGATTCTGACAGAAAACTGCGAACAGCATTCAATATCTCCCGATCTGACAGATACCTCGGATAATCCTCTTTCAGCAAGTCCAGCAAATTCCCGATGTTTAATTGCGCCGGAGAGCATAATCTCATAAAATCGGTTTCTTTATTGGGAAATGTGCCGCCCGCCGCCTCCATGAGTTCTTCTTTGGCGATGTCCGGATAATTGCTGACGGTTATATGGTCGTTCCCGGCATTTCTATGCTTTTTCCAACTCTTGTACTTGAGATCATAGATATAATAAAGATAACCGTCGTTGGTGATAAAAATCAGGTCTTCTTCGGGAAAACGCACGGCGTCAAACTTGTTGAACAGTTTCATAGCTTTCTCCTTACGAATATCGTTTTTTGCGTTTCAACGTTTCTCAAATCAGTGAAAGGGGGATTTTTAAGGAGACGGAATCATAACCGATTTTTGCGGGATCGACAGGAATCTCACTTAAAAACAACGTCATGCCGGCGGAATAAACGATGCCGTCGGAGATGAAAAATCCGTCTGTGGGCGCGTCTGCGGCGGGAAGTGTCTCGTTTCGCGGCCCGGAAAGCTGCATGCGGACGAAGGGCTGCTTTTGCTCCGCTTGATCTCCCGGGAACAGCAGGGAAGATCCGTCCGAAAAACCGAGCTTTGCCGAGGCCGAATCCATATACAGAAGCCAGGAGATCCGCGTTCCCATCAGGAGGGGAAACCGATGAGAGAGCTCCTGTACGTCCGTGCGTTTGGCAGCGTGCGGATCGGCGATCAGATTCACCGTATGCGTGATCACCAAAGGAAGTTCTTCACACCAAAGGACAGAAACGTCGCCGTTGCCGGATGCGTCACCGCCCCGCCGCCGATAAACCGTTCGATCCGTGTGACCCGTTTTCCCATGCAGGCGCGGCCATGCCGGATCCCGTGATAGTCTTTGCAGCGCATGGCCGCTTCAATCATGCGGCGATAGACTTCGAACAGATTCGCGGTCAGCCATTCTCCGGTGTTCCAATCATTCAGTTTCCATGAGATTCAGATCTTATACTATCATTGGCAGGCTATATTAAGGATAAAGCAATTTCTGTCCAATAATACGGACAACGAACTGTGACGCCCCCTGTCAAGTAGACATTTTTTGTGGACACCTGTTATGCGGCATATGCATAACGGACTTCCATAGGGGTCAGTCCGGTTTTGAGCTGTATACGCTCATTGTTGTAAAAGTAAATATATTCATCCACAAGCTCTTTGGCTTCGTCAAAGGTTTGCGGCT
>JAFSZV010000054.1 GCA_017455565.1 Clostridia bacterium | reverse complement strand
TGCATCCTGCGGTCCCCACTATCAGAAGTTACCCAAAACGGCGCACCAAATCAAAGGGGGTATAACCCCTCTCCTTATTATGCGCCTCTATTCAGTTAGCCGATGATAGCGTTTCTGATCATTGTTCTGTGCTCCTATCCATGTAATAGTATTTGTATTATACACGATAATAGCCAGAGAGTCAATACTTATAATCGATAACAAAATACCCCTTGCATATACTGTCAAGTTTGTGCAAGGGGTGTATTTCGCTCTCAAACGGCGAGACCTGAATATATAGTTGTTGCCCTCGTCTCGATTTGTATGGGCAATAATAAGGGAAAACGGAGCATCTTATTGGCGGCAGCCCCGCGAAAATGCAGGAAAATCAAGGGTTTTCTGAGATTCGGACAAAAAAACTGGAATTTGCCGATACAATTCTTTGATACGTTTATTCCTCTTGTGATCGGTTCATATTGCGTTCCAGAAAAGAATGAAAATCAGTATGCATCCCCAGGCATTACCGGTCTTTTCTTTGATCACAAGCATTCCGTATATAAGGATGAATGTAGTTATCGCCTCAAAGATCGTATACAGATCGAAGCCAATCATTCCGTGTATGAGGATGCAGATTACGCCACAGACTATAGCCCCATAGTTGATATGCTTTCTGCCTCCAGGATATCTCTCGTTGATCTTTTTGGAGATGACCACGTAATTGAAGCCTTCAAAGAAGCCCCATACAAGTATCGTCAGCGCATATCCGAGAGCGTTTACAGGGAATGTGCGTGACAGGAATTCTTTTGTATGCAGGCAGCCCTGTAGAGGCAGATATGAATCTATCTCGTTATTGACAAGCATGAAAATAAATGCCGGGATGCAAACAACCGTGGACATGACAGCAGTCTGTAGAAAACGCGGTTTAACAAGCCCGTAGTCCCGGAAATGTTCTTTCCTATGCAGCATGATAATCACACATCCAAGTCCTGCGAGGCCAAACTGGATCAGCATCAGCGGGATAAAGCGCAGCCATATATTTACCGAAAGATCTTTGCAGAACCCCATAATAGCGTTTCCGTAAAAAAGGAATATAATCAATGGGATCGCCATAGAAATCAAGATTATGTTTAAATCTTTATCTGCCTTTTTTGCTTCCTCTGAGAGCTCTTTTTTCATTTCCTTTTGGCGTTGCTTATGCATTTCCCGACATCTCCCTCTTACAACTCCCGATTTGATTCAACCATTATACCATGGCTGGCCGGCATCGTCAATTGCCTCGTGTTCCGACGGGGGGCGGCGTTTTTCGGATGGCCGAAAAGCCGCTCGCTGCGGTTGCCGGGATCAAACCGCGCTTTTTGTTCTATTTGCGGAGGACAGGCCATAAGCTTTTATGGGTGATTGCAATGAAAAAGAATCAACGGCGGCGAACGACCGAAAAACGGCCCGAGCCGTATTTGGCGGCGGCGCTGCTGGCTGGGGCCGCCACGGGAAGCGTTTGGGGCGGAAAACTGCCTTTTTTGCACGCGCTGACGGCGGGGGAAAGTCTGGGAGCCGTGCTGTGGCCCGAACTGATTTTGCTGATGCTCCTGTTTTTCGCGGGCTTTATTCGCGGGGGCGGGCTGCTTGCGGCGCTGACCATGGCGGCAAAGGGAAGCCTGTTGGCGGGCGAGGCGGTGCTTCGTGCCGGGATGCTGGGCAAATGGGCTTATCCCGCGGCGGCGGCGATGGGATTTTTTCCCGGTTTTCTCACGCTGACGGCCATGCTCCTTTTGGCCCGGCAGAGCATGACGCTGGCGCATCTGCGGGCGCAGGCAGCCCGGCGGGATCCGGGACCGGACGGGGCGTTTTTTCTGACGGCTCTGGCCGGATTCCTCGCGGTTTTGCTGGCCAGCGGATTGCGGCTCTGGCTTCTGCCAGAGCTTTGGGCGGCCGCGGCGAGCCTGCTTTCGGGCAGTTAAAAAGGGGCTGTAACAAAATGAAGAACGCTACAGCCCCTCTCGGTCAGGCGGAATCCTCTTTCAGAAGCGGCGTTATACCTCCTCGGCCAGCGCTGATCCCAGCAGATGTTTCGGCAGATCCAGCTACCGGAGCAGCCGCTGCCGGGGGAGGAGATAACCGCCTTTTGCAAAAAGCTTATTCGATGTTTACCGACGCCGCGGTAGTGACGCAGGAAACAAAGGTCTGGCCACGGGCCACCACCAGTTCCTCGCCGTTTTCGTCGAAATAGCGGATGGGGCTGTTGTAGCTGTCCTTCTGCCAGGTGATGGGAATGTATTTTCCCCTGCAGAAATAATAGCCGCTGCCGCTGCCTGTGGTGGTGATTTCCACCAGATGCAGCTCGCTGCCCGGCACGTCCCGGGTGGTCATGCGCAGAATCAGCACGTTTTCCGTGGCGATCTGAGCGTTGAGCCAGCCGTCCATCTGGGGCTTGCCGTATTCATAGCGGAGATATTTCCCGCTCTCTTCGTCATATTCGAACCAGGGCCGGTGTGAATCGCTGTAGGTGACGGTGACCTTGCTGCAGGGCTCGCCGTTCACGGCGCTGTTTTCGCTGAGGCGCTCGCTGAACAAAAACGCCGAGGGATGCTCGCTCTGGCTCAGGTCCTTGTCCTGCGCAGCCAGCTTATCCATGGCGGTCTGAAGATATTCGCCCGTGGTATACACCGAATGTTCCAACCCCATCTGCTTTTTCCGGCCGGGATCGCGGAAAAACACGGTGCCCTCCCAGTTGCCCTTGATGCCGTCGATGTGGATCAGATCCTTGCGGTTTGAGATGGCGGTATAGGCCGGGACGCTTCCGCCGAAATGGATGTAAACGGCGCCGTAGCTCTGGGCGATGTCCATATAATAAGGCCGTGCCGAGCGGATGCTGGCCAGCTTATCGATCTTAGAATAATCCTGGAAAATGGCCAGCAGACGGGTGATGCGGCCCTCGGCCAGCATCTCATAGATGATGTCGGCTTGCGAAACGCCCCACTGGGGCAGGGCGGTTTTGATATTGTTGATCATTACAGCCACAGGGCGGCGCTCCAGTGCCTCGTCGGAGATGCCGTCGCACAGGCCGGTGAGGGGATTGACGTTGCCCTCCGCCACAAAAAGATCAGGGTCGGGCGCGGGTTCCGGGTCGGGCTCCGGATCGGGAACAGGTTCCGGATCGGGCTCAAGGACAGGCTCCGGATCTGGTACAGGTACAGGCTCTATGACGGACTCAATGTCGGGCGGGGTCTGATCGCCGCAGGCGGTGAAAAGGGGCAGCGCCATACAAAGCGCCAGCAAAAGGGCAAACAGGCGGATCAAAGTGGTCTTTCGCATATGTACCTCCGAATTATCATTCTGCGGGGATGTCCCCCGAAAGAAGCGTCAGTAGCTCGGCGTAAAGCGGCTCGGCCCTGCGGCGGAAGGTATCCTCCAGCAGCGCGCACTGGCCTCGTGTGACGGCCTGCAGCCGCACGGTGAGCAGCTCGGTTTGGCCGTCGCGGATGCCCAGCTCCACGGTATAGGTGCCGTCGGGGTTTTTTGTGTGGCCCGCCTTGACGGCAGCGTCCCGCCGGATCCTTGCCAGCACCCGCAGCGACGAACGCTCGGCCTTTTCCCGCACGCTGAGGGGAAGCCCCGAGAACAGCGTTTCAATGGCTTTCCGACCCACGGGCGTAAGATAATACAGCGTTTCGCCGCCGACCTGTGTCGCGCCGATGCTTTTGGTTTCACGCAGCCGGTGGAAGGCCATGCTGAATTCAAAATAGCCGAAAGCGCCGTCCACCATCACGGCGTCCAGAAGATCCGGCTCGCTGATGGGGGCGGGGAAAAAGGTCAGAACATAGAGGATCAGATACATCACGTCCTGCTCCTCCCGAATAAAGCCGGGGCTGAGATAGCTCATGTCATTCCTCCAGAACGGTTAAGCGAAAAAACGGTGTTTGTTTTATTTTAGCACATTCCCGCGAAAAAGACAATTCACATACTTGCTTTTTTCGCTGATTTCGGAGAAAATGATAGTACAATCCGTTTTGATTCCCAAGGAGGCGTTTTTATGTCTACCGAGCCCCTGATCCCCAACCGTCTGGACGATGAACGCGGCGCGCTGGTCATTTTAGACCAGACCCTTCTGCCCGACCGGGTCCGGTATCTCCCGCTGTTTACCACCCGGGAGATCTGCCGCGCCATCCAAACGCTGCAGGTGCGGGGCGCGCCCGCCATCGGCGTTGCGGCGGCTTACGGCGCTTATCTGGCGGCGAAACACGCGCCGCAGGATGACAGGAAAGGCTTTTTTGCCGCGTTTTACGAAGCCTGCGATGCCCTTGCCGCCTCCCGCCCCACGGCGGTCAACCTGTTTTGGGCGCTGAAGCGGATGGAGCGCTGTGTCGCGGCGCATGAGGAGGAGCCGCTGTCGCAGATCACCGCCGCCCTTCGCCGGGAGGCAGAAGCCATCCACCGGGAGGACGAGGCGCAGAATCTGGCCATCAGCGAACACGGGCTTGCGCTTTTGCGCCCCGGCGACGGGATCCTGACTCACTGCAACGCCGGACCCATCGCTACCTCACGCTATGGGACGGCGCTTGGCCCCATTCTGCTGGGGCAGGAGCGGGGCTACGGCTTCCGGGTGTTTGCCGACGAAACCCGCCCGCTGCTGCAGGGCGCGCGGCTGACGGCCTTTGAGCTGCAGCGGGCCGGGGTGGACGTGACGTTGATCTGTGACAACATGGCGTCGGCGGTGATGAAGAACGGCTGGGTGCAGGCCGTGCTTGTGGGCTGCGACCGGGTGGCCGCCAACGGCGACACCGCCAACAAGATCGGCACCTCGGGCGTGGCAATTCTGGCAAAACATTACGGGATCCCGTTTTACGTCTGCGGCCCCACCACCACCGTTGATTTGGACACGCCCACCGGCGCGCAGATTCCCATCGAGCAGCGGGATCCCGAGGAGATCCGTTCGCTTTGGTACGAAAAGCCAATGGCCCCAGCGGGATGCGGGATCTATAATCCCGCCTTCGACGTCACCGATCACAGCCTGATCGCCGGCATCGTCACTGAAAAGGGCGTAGCCCGTCCGCCCTTTGCCGAATCGCTGCGGGGGATGCTGGAAAAATAGAAGCGTTTCATTTTAAAATCACTGTTTTTGATTCAAAAGCGGCCACCTCCGGCATATACTGCACCGGAGGCGATCGTTTTTATGAAAAAGCAACAAGTCCTGCCTGCCGTCGAAGTGCGCCGCTGGGAGGCGCGGCTGGGAAACGCCGACTGTGCGCTGCATTGGCCCATCCTCACGCCCGACCCCTTTGGCTTCAACGCCTTTTGGCAGGGCCGGATCCGCAGGCTGCGGCAGCGGACCGCGGCGGCGAACTCCCGGTTTCCGCTGCGGGTGACTGCCGACTGGCAGGAGACCCGGCTGGATGAGCTGGCGGTCTCGGGCTTTCTGGAGATCGCCGTCTGCACCGGCTATGCCGACTGGCGGCTGGAACGCATTTCGGGGACCTTTTTGCAGGGGCGGCGGGGGATTGTCCCACTGGGGGCTCTGTTGACCGTCGAGGGAAGGCGGCGCCTGCCGCCGCTGACGTCGGAAAAGGTGGAGCAGTTGTCCGAACAGGGCGAAACGCCTTTTTTTCCGCCGCGGATGAGAAAGGAAGAAGCCATCCTCCAACCTTACTGCTATTATCTCACCGGCGAGGGGCTGGCAGTCTGGTTCCCGCAGGAGAGCATCGCGCCCCGCCCGGCGGGTCTGCCTACGGTGTTTTTTTCCTTTGACGAGATCCGGGGCCTGCTGCGTTTTTCGTTTTGAGATTGCAAATCCCCGCCTTCTGTGCTAAACTATAAAAAAAGCCCGGCACACGGGCGTTCGGAGGCGCCGCATGGAAGAACGTAAAAAGATCCGCCCACTTGGGATCGCCGCGCTGGTTTTGGCGGCGCTTTTGCTTGCCATCCTCTGCTTTTTCTGTGCGGGACTCGAGGATTGGAGCCTGGGTCTGGGTCGATGGGGCGTGTATTCCACCGGCGCGGAATCGGTCTATCTGGCCGAAGCCTATCAGCAGACGGGGCCCGACGACCTGTTGATTACCGACCGCACCCTTTCTCCCACAGACGGCGCTTTGGTGACCTACCGGCAAAACGGCCGCCGCGTGGTAGATCTTTACGACGAGCTGTTGGGACGTCCCGTGCTGGACGACGGCTCGCCACACACCCCGTCTGAGACGGCGGCCTATTTCCTGCGCGACGCGGGCCGCCTCCTTCGAAAAATGCACCGTTTCCGCTATTTGGCCTGGACGGCGGCAGCGGTTCTGGTGCTGACCGTTACGCTGATTCTTGCCACGGCGGGCGCCCGCTGGCGAAAGCGCCAGCAGAAGCTCATGCTGAAGAATTTCCGGGTCTTTGGCGAAAAATACGCCCGGGAAGACGAGGATATGGATTATTAAACAAAAAACGGCCGCGGCGGAGCGTTTGCTCTGCCGCGGCTTTGCAATATCTGCGATATCATTCAGACATTTTTTTCAGCGTTCGGATCTCGATGCTGCCGCCGTTTTCCAGGGTCTTTCCCTCCAGCAGCAGGAGCTTCTGTGCCAGTAGGCGGGAAAACCCGCCAATCACCGCCGACGAGGTGATGAGCTCCACGGGATCGTCGGTGGAAAAGGATGACGTCTCTTTATGGCCCAGAATGCCGCCCGCCGCCACGCGCACCTGCTGGGTAAAGAACTCTGCCGTGGCGTGGTGGCGCCGCACATAAGCGTCGTAGCGCTCTCGCACCTGCGCCTCCGACAGCCCCATGGGGATCAGCGTCTGAAGCGTCTGGATACTGAGGCTCTGCTTCAGCGTGCAGATCATAATGAGATAGGCGATATGGATCCGGTAATACTTCTTTTTCACCGGCTCGGGCATGACTTTTTTCCGCACATAGTTGTTGATGGCGGCGGCCGTGACCACTTCATCCTCCTGCAGCTCCGGCGGCATATAATCCAGATACCCTTTTAGAAGTGTAATGACCTGCTCCATATAAAGGCCGAGATCAGGAAGATCCTCCCAAAATGGGAGACGGTAGTTTTTCAGATAAGTCTCCCAGCGGCGCAGCTTGCCCGCAATCAGGGCTTTGTCATAGGTCACGTTTTTCACCTCGCAGTTTATCTTCGGTAATTTCAGTATATCATAATCTGTTTTTGATGCAAGAAAATTTTTTACAATTGAAGGCTTGACATAATGAAAAAGATTTGATAATCTAATCTTGAAGATTAGATTTGACGGATCGCTCCGCGAAAGCGATCGTAATGGTGAAATATGAGCCTGCGACCGAGTCTCACGCAGGGCTTGGGCGCGCTGGCACTGTTCTTTTTGGGCGGTGAACAGGTCAGAGGCTATCGACCCGCGCCCAGAGGGCAGACCCATGCATGAAAAAAAGACGTTTGCGGAGCACCTGGCCTGCGTTGTCCGCATTTTGAGCATTCCGCCGGTGATGATCACGCTGCTGATCCTTGCGGTCTTTCTTCTGCGGGACGATGTGTTCCGCTCCGCGGCAGAAGCGTGGTGGGCCGTTTTTTTCCTGGCTCTCTTTCCCTCGATGGCTTACCCCGTTTCCTGGGCCGTTCCCGACCTGCGGAAAAAAGGAAGAGAAGGTCAGCGCAATCTGGCGTTTCTTTTTTCAGCGGCCGGCTATCTGGGCGGTTTTCTTTACGGCGCGCTGCATGTGCGCCGACCGGAGCAGATGCTGATCTTTACGGTTTATTTGTTTTCTCTGGTGCTGCTGGCTCTGTGCAACCGTGGCCTCAAGCGCCGCGCCAGCGGTCATGCCTGCAGCGTGACCGGAACGGTGATCCTGGCTGGATGGCAGTTCGGTATGGTGGGCGCGGCAGTAGGGCTTTTGTGCTACTGTGTGATCTTTTGGTCGTCCATGCGAGCAAAGCGGCATACGCCGGCTGAGTTTCTGCTGGGCACGGCGGTGTGCGCCGCAGCGGCGCTGATCGGGTGGCTTCTGGTCATTTCGGGCGACTGCTTCGGCCTCTTGTGATTTTTGCTGTTTTCTCATTACTATCCTCATTTTCCTCATGGCAGGAGAGCAGACGGATTCGTTCCGCCTGCTCTCCTGCTTTTTGCCGGAAAAAAGCGGCTGGCCGCGGGGAGAAAACGCTTCGTAAGGGTATTGTCTCATGAGACAAGCATAGTGCAGAACACGGAAAACGGCGGATAATACACCAACAGTAAAAAAATAGTTTTGCTGATTTTACGATTATGCTCTTATCTTCCGCGTGTCTATATGCTATGGTTTAATCATCAAACAGGAGGTGAACCACTCATGAGAGGGAAACTTGCAGGAAATATCAAGCGGTTCCGCAAAGAAAAAAGATGACGCAGGAACAGCTTGCGGAAACAATGGGGGTTAGCATAAGCGCCGTTCATAAATGGGAATCCGGCCAATCCACGCCGGATATTCGTCTGATTTTGGAAATGGCCGACCTGTTTCACACCTCCACCGACGTTTTGCTTGGGTATGAGTGGAGGAATCATAACGTCGCTTCTGCGTTGGAGCGTATGGAAACGCTGATGAAAAAGCAAAGTACGATGAGGCGATTACGGAATCGGAAAAAGCATTGAAAAACTTTCCTAATAGCTTTGAAATTGTGTATCAAAGCGCACTGCTGTATCTGAAACTGGGAGAAACCGCAGAAGGACAAAAGGCGAATATCCGCGCCATTGAATTGCTGAACCACGCCTGTGAACGCATGGAGCAAAATCAGGATGACAGTGTCAGTGAAGTATCGGTCAGAACCATGACGGCAAATGCGTATTTGCGGCTGAACAATACAGACGCTGCGCTGCGCATTCTGAAAAAATACAACGTATGCGGCGTCAACAATGCGCGGATCGGCATGGTATTTGCGGATTTCCTCCATGATACGGAAGCGGCGGAGCCATATCTGAAGAAAGCCTTTTCCGGTTTTGCAAAAGAAATCAACGATATCATGGTAGGTTATGCCAACGTGTTTTTTCAGCGCAGGGATTACCAAAGCGCCATGGATTGTTTCCGCTGGCTTCGGACAGTGCTTCGGGGGATTCAGCCGGAGGAGGAATTGACCTGGTTTGATAAATACGATTGCGTGATCCTGGAGACCATGGCCGAGTGCTGCTGCATGATGGGGGATTTTGAAAAAGCGCGGTGTTATCTGAAAGAAGCAGTTCGCAAAGCCGTTTGTCATGATGGCGCTACATCCGGAGAGATTGCGGATATGAAGTTCTTTGTCACACTGGGCTTGGATCAGCAGCCGCGGTATGAGGCGTACGGAAAAACCGCCATGGGTTGTCTGCGGCGGAGAATCCAGCCGGATGACGGCATCCCCGGACTTTTAGGCCTGTGGGACGAAATCAAGGAGGAGTTTTCCCATGAAACAGTATAAAACGATCATTCGGAAAAATATCGGCAGCATCAGCTGCGCTGCGCTGCTCGGCATCCTGTCTTCCTTTGCCATGGTGTTTGCGGGCTATTCGCTGTCCTTTCTGTTTACCGCCTATGAAACCGGCAGGGACAAGGTAAAAACGCTTGGCTTTGTTTTTTTGCTTGTGACCGCCATCTGGCTGTTTGCCATGCTTCTCTATTATATTTCGCTGCTGGCAAAAGCTAAAATCCAGCAAAAGATCAAAAATGAATTGCGTTCCATGGTGGGAAAGAAAATCGGCTCGCTCCGTTATTCCGACTTTTCAGGCAAGGACAGCGGTCACTATGTTTCCTGGCTGACGAATGATGTGGATGGGCTGTATCATCAGTCCTTTGCCTCGCTGTTTTCCGGGATAGAAAACGCCGCTACAGCAATCTTTTCTTTAGGAGCATTATGTCTGCTCAGTCCCTATATTGGCATTGCGGCCATTATTCTGCTGGTGCTCATATCGGTTCTTCCACAGCTCGTAAACAATCGGCTTCAAAAGGCAAACGCTGAAAGATCGGCCGCCCTAGAGGTCAGCACAGAGAGCTATAAAGATGTTGTCATGGGAAGCTCCATCTTTTTTCTCACCAATTTACGAGATCGCATCTGTGAGAAAATCACAGCAGCGTCGGAAAAAGCCGAGCAAGTTGATTTCCGATTCAATCGGACCAATACATCCGTACAGATCCTGGTTTCTACCGTCAGCATGGTGGGACAGGTCATTCTGCTGCTGGTAACGTTGCTGGCCGCTGCATTTGGGATGACCCCGGCAGGCGCCGTGCTTTCCGTAGGAAATCTGGCAGGCAGCTTTTTTAACGGCGCGGGCAGTTTTGTGCAATGCTTTATGACCGTCAGGGCGTCAAAACCGCTTTGGGAGAAATTTCAAAAAGATGACGATAATAAACCGGCCGGCGACCGGGATATATCCGTTATCCCCGAAATACGGTTTGAGAATGTGTCATTCCGATATGAAGATCACCCGGTCCTGGAGAACAGAAACGACACGTTTTGTGTCGGCGGCAAATACGCGATCACAGGCGAAAGCGGCAGCGGCAAAACAACGCTTGTCAGAACACTCCTGGGCTTGCTCCCCGGCTATACCGGAACGGTCTGGTGTGGAGATACGGAACAAAAAAGCATCCGGATGAACAGCCTGTACGATCAGCTCGCTTATGTAGAGCAGCAGGTGTATCTGTTTCAGGACACGCTCCGGTTCAATATTACCCTTGGGCAGGATTATTCTGACGAACAGATTATGGAAGTCATCGAAAAATGCCGGTTGAAGGAATGGTTCGCCTCCCTGCCCGAAGGATTGGATACGGTCATCATGGAAAACGGCAAAAATCTTTCCGGCGGGCAGAAACAGCGCATCGCTTTGGCACGCGGGCTGATCCGCAAGGTGCAGTATATGATCATGGACGAGGGTACCTCCGCCCTGGACGAAGCAAACGCGCTGGAGATCGAAACGGATCTCCTGGATATGCCGGATCTGGGTGTCATCCTCATTACCCACCATCTAACAGATACGATCCGCAAGAAGCTGACAGCGGTGGTTGCTCTTTCCTGATGGCTCGGAAAATCATAAATCGGTGTAACTTCAATGGTCGCGCCAATTTTATATTCTTTTCAGATTATGCTTGTCTGCCGGAAAGCGCCTCCCTTACAGGGCGCGCTCTGGGGCGGCACCCTGCCGTTTTCGTCAAATGGCGATTTCCGCGAAACCGTGCTATAACCGCCTTGCCGGCAAAAAGTAAAAGGAGGAAGACTATGACGAAAACGGAATTTTGCATTGCGTATCTCCTGCCCGCGCTGATGGCCGCGTGCACCGCCGTGGCGGGATTCTTTGGGATGCAGATCAAAAACCTGTGCCAGCGGTATCTGGACAACCGGACCAAACGCGACGTGGCGCGGACCTGCGTCAAGGCGGTGGAGCAGCTGTATCACGATCTGGGCGGCCCCGAAAAGCTGAAAAAGGCACAGGAGGGCGTTCTGGCCATGCTGCGGGAAAAAGGCATCGGCATTTCAGAGTTGGAAATGAACACCCTGATCGAAAGCGCCGTCAGCGAGTTCCATTACGGCTTCGGTGCGCTCTGCTGTGCGTTGCAAGAAGCGGAGGCCGGACAGTGAGGGCGATGGCGTGGCGCCGCGTCCCCGTCCTGACGGAGAAGGGCGGTCCCGACCCCGGCAGCCGCGTTGATCCTGGCGATCTCTGCGAGATTGGGCAGCGAAACGGGCGGGGACTTTATCCCGTGACCTATCCCACGCCGCGGGGCAAAAAGACTCGCTTTCTGGCGGCGCTCAACGGCTTTACCCTGCGTCAGAGGGACTATGCCGCCATCGCTTATCCCGCGCCCGGCTATCCCGCCGCCACGGTAAAAAGCGGCGGCTGCGGCGTCTGCGCGGCGGGCATGATCGTGGGCGCCCTGTGCGGACAAGCCGTGACAGTGGGCGAGATGGCGCAGTTTTCCATGGACTGCGGCGCGAGAGTGTCCGGCGGGACGGATATGCGCCGGCTGTCGGCGGCGCTTTGCAGTCGCTACGGACTCACCTGCCGCATGACGAACGATGCAAACGCGCTCAGGCAGCATCTGCGGGCGGGCGGCTGCGCCGTCTGCAACGCGGCTGGAAATGGAATTTTTTCCACCGGCGGCCATTATATTGTGGCGCTGGGCGAGCTTGCGGGGCGCGTATGTGTCGCGGATCCCGGGATTTACAGCGGGAAATACGTCTCCGGCGCGCGAAAAGCGGCCGTGTCGGTGTGCGGCGAGCTGTTGCTGGCGGATTACGCCGTGGTAGACGGCGACTGCACGGGCCGGACGCCCCGCTATTATCTGTTTGACTGGAAATAAGCGGAAACAGCGTGGAGCCGCGGCTCCGCGCTGTTTTACGTAAATTCTGAAAAAATCTGAATTTCCCGCGATTTATTCCACTATCTGGAAAAATAACCGGTTTTCGTGTTGTCGAAAAACGGCGAATATGCTATACTGTCATCATTAATCCGTTCACCATCTGGAAAGGATCCGCTATGAAAAAGTTTCTCTCACTCCTGCTTTGTCTTGCACTTTTGCTGCCCGTGGCGGTCCATGCGGACAGCGGGCGGTTTTCCGACGTCAAATCCACCGACTGGTTTTATTCCTATGTGGACGAGCTGACTCAAAGCGGCGTTGTCAACGGCTATCCCGACGGGACCTTCCGCCCCGAGAACCAGGTGAAGGTCAGCGAGGCGCTCAAGCTGATCCTGCTGGCGGCGGGCTATCCACAGCAGGACCCCACCGACGCCGAGTGGGCCAGCGGGTATTTGACCCTTGCCCGGCGCGAGGGGTTTCTGAACGACGAGGAGATCGACCTCTCCCGCAGCATCACCCGTACGGAGGTAGCGCATTTGGCGGCCCGGTCGCTGGCGCTTTATCTCGACGGCGTCCCGTCGCCCTTTTCCGACATTGACGATCCCGAAATTACGGCCCTTTACGGCGCAGGTGTGATTCAGGGCGAGAACGCGGAGGGCGGCCTGCGCTTTTCCGGCGACCGTTCGCTCAAACGGTCAGAGGTCAGCGCCATCGTCTGGCGGATCCAGCGCTATTGTCAGGAGCAGATGACGGCTGCACCGGCGGTCCCCGAGGATCCGGATGTGGTCCTTGCGCTGGAGGGCGAGACGGGGGAAGCTGCGCCTGCTCCCGAACAGCCGCTTGGCCCGACGGATCCCGGCGGGCAAGGGGACACCGGCGGAAAGATCCGTTACCGTGACAAGCTGATCGACATATTGGAGGATGTGCCTGTGTTTGCTTACGATCCGAAGGATTTTTATCTGGAAAACGGCAGGATGCGCTGTGCCGACAAAAGCGTCCGTCTGGTACACGGCATCGACGTTTCCGCCCATCAGGGCATCATCGACTGGAACCGCGTTAAGGCCGACGGCGTTGATTTTGCCATCATCCGCGCCGGATATCGGGGCTATAGCGTGGGCAACCTGGTGGCCGACTCCAATTTTGGTATGAATATCCGCAACGCCCTTGCCGCTGGCATTGAAGTTGGCGTTTATGTCTTTTCTCAGGCTGTCAACGAGACCGAGGCACTGGAGGAGGCCGACTTTGTTCTGGACGCCATACGGGGCTATCCCGTCACGCTGCCCGTGGTGTTCGACTGGGAGATCGTCAACTCCGAAAATGGCCGCACCCGCGGCGTTTCCACCCAGCAGCTCATGGCTTGCACCAAGGCCTTCTGCCTTCGCGTCCAGCGGGCGGGCTACGCGCCCATGGTCTATTTCAACGCCGATTGGGGCTATCTCAATTTCGACCTGTCCCAGATCACGCAATACGATTTCTGGCTGGCGCAGTATAAAGAGCAGCCCGATTTCTATTACAATTTCAAATACTGGCAATACACCTCAAAGGGCTCGGTGGACGGTATTTCTGGCAACGTCGATCTTGACGTGATCCTGCTGCCCCAATAACCCGACTTGTTTCAGACCGTCGACAAACCCGCTTGCGGCCTCAGGCTGCGAGCGGGTTTGCTGCATCAAGATATGAAAGGATGCGAAAAAGCTGGCGAGAATATGGTGAAACAGGTTTATTCCGGCCTGTTTTCCACCGCTTTTTCGCCAGCTTTTGAGATTCATGCATGCAAAGGTAAGCGCGGCTTTTACTTCCATCCGCGCCTTTCCATATTCTTGCGTATATCGGAAACTATGTAATTCCTTGGCCAGGCCAAAGCTCCGTTCAATGGTTTCTTCCCGCATCGGGTAGTATTCCTTTATGCCGTATGTGTATCGGTTCTCTTCCGTTGCTTCCTCATACTCTGCCCATACATGCCGCGCAACTGTCTTTATATGGGCTTTGCTGTTGGTACACTGGGCCAGATGTGGACAATGAGCGCAGATTTTGGGATCACTGCGGTATTCCCGGTAACCCTCCCGGTTCGTCGTGTAATAGGGCAGCACCTGGTTGTTCGGGCATATGTAGCAGTCATAGTACTCGTCGTATACGGATTCGTATGGAATCAAGTCCTCCAGACTCACTAATTGAATTTGTTCCCGGCTCTTTGCCGATTCTCGTGTCATCTATTGTTTCATCACCCATCCCTATTTTACCAATATCAAAGCCTCTTGCACTCCTTTTGGTAAGTGCAGGGGGATTTTGTCTGCAATCTGAGGCTGTGAAGTGCGGGAGAGTTTGCGCTCTCCCGTTTCTTCACAGCCCCATGTTTTTATCCCGCTGCCTTGAGCATTTCCTCGATACTGATGCCATAGCCGCGGGTGGGGTCGTTGACCAGCACGTGAGTTACGGCGCCGACCAGCTTTCCGTCCTGGATGATGGGCGAGCCGCTCATGCCCTGCACGATGCCGCCGGTCTGATCCAGAAGCCGCCTGTCGGTGATCTCCAGCATCAGATCCCGGCCAGTCTCGCCTCCTTCGGGATAGACCCGCAGGATCCTTGCCTGATATTCTTCCCGTTCAATGCCGCTGACGTTGCAGACGATGGTGACTTCGCCCTCGTAAAGAGCCGAGCGGGGCGCGGTTTCCAGTGCCTCAAGCCCGCTGTAAAGACTGCCGTCACGCAAAACGCCGAAGATCCCAGCCTCACCGTTGGCATAAAGCGTGCCCTGATCCCGCAGCAGGTCAAAGCTGCCGCAAAGCTGGCCTGGCTCTCCGCGCTTTCCTTTTTCCACACTGTCCACGCACGAGGCCATCAGCGAGCCGCTTCCAAAAGGGACCAGTTCGCCGGTGTCCGCGTCGCAGATCCCGTGGCCCAGTGCGCCAAAGGTCCCAGTGACGGGGTCAACAAACGTAACGGTGCCGATGCCTGCTACGCTGTCGCGCACCCAGGCTCCGATGCGGCGGCAATCCAGCTCGTCGTCGTAAACGGCGTTTACCGTTATCTCCCGCGCTTCGCCGTCCCGCAGAACGGTAAAGCACAGCGTGTCGCGGGGCGTTTCCGCCAAGTGACCGATCAGAGCCTCGTTGCCGTCCAGCGGCTGACCGTCGAGCTGCAGCAGCACGTCGCCCAGCTCAAGCCCGTCGTCTTTGGCTGGGCAGGTGCCGGTCTGCTCCAACTCCGAAAAGCCCACCACCATGGGTCCCTGCGCAAACAGCTTGATCCCCGTGGTGCGTCCCAACGGGATCAGTCGCGTCCCGGCTTGCGGAGCGGCTTCCGTCGACTGCGCCGAAGACAGACGTTCCGCAGCAAGCTCGGGCGCGGGCCCCGCCGTGCTGACCGCCTGCGGCGGCGACAAAACAATCAAAAGCGAAGCGCAAAGCGCCGCAAAAACAGTCATTTTTGCGGCATAACGCACGGTTTTCCAGCGTTGATCTTGCATGATCTTCCTCCTTTCACCCAGACTAGTATGGCGGAAATAACGTCATACAACCGCGGAAGTTGTAACGCATTTCTCCAAAATCATGAAAAAAACACAAAGAAATTCCAACCGCGGATATGGACAGTGGGCTGAGAATTTGGTATACTGATGAATAAGAAACGGGGAAGAAAGGCTTCCCCTGAAAAAAGGTTAGAGAGGAGAATTACTATGGGATTGATCAGTGCCGCATTGGGCGCTGCCAGCGGCGTGCTGGCGGAACAGTGGAAGGAATATTTTTATTGTGAGGCGCTGCCCACCGACGTTCTGGCCGTCAAGGGCCGCAAGCGTGTTTCCAACCGCTCCGGCAACCGCGGGAGCGACAACATCATCACCAACGGCTCGGTGATCGCCGTGGCCGACGGCCAGTGCATGCTCATTGTGGAGCAGGGCAAGATCGTCGACGTTTGCGCCGAGCCCGGCGAATACGTTTACGATATCTCCAGCGAACCTTCGATCTTTGCCGGCTCTCTGGGCGCGGGGATCAAAGAGCTCTTCAAGCAGATCGGCAAGCGGTTTACTTACGGCGGCGAAGTCCCCAAGGATCAGCGCATCTATTATTTCAACACCAAGGAGATCACGGGTAATAAATACGGCACCCCCTCTCCCGTGCCCTTCCGCGTGGTGGATCAGCGCGCCGGCATCGACATCGACATCGCCATCCGCTGCTTCGGAGAATACAGCTACAAGATGACCAACCCGCTGCTGTTCTATACCAACGTCTGCGGCAACGTCACCATGGATTATACCCGCGATCAGCTCGATAGCCAGCTCAAGAGCGAACTGCTGACCGCGCTGCAGCCTGCCTTTGCCCGCATCTCCGAGTTGGGCGTCCGTTATTCCGCGCTGCCCGGCCACACCACCGAGCTGGCCGAGGCGCTCAAGACTGAGCTGACAGCCAAGTGGAGCGATTTCCGCGGCATTGAGATTCAGCAGGTGGGCGTGTCTTCCGTCAAGGCCAACGAGGAAGACGAGCAGATGATCAAGGAGATGCAGAAGGCCGCGGCCTATCAGAATCCCGGCCTGGCCGCCGCCACGCTGATCAACGCCCAAGCCAACGCCATACAGGATGCCGCCAACAACGCAGGCGGCGCCGCCATCGGCTTTATGGGCATGAATATGGCGCAGAATGCCGGCGGCATCAATACCCAGAGCCTATATCAGATGGCTGCCCAGCAGCCAGCCGCATCTACCGCGCCCGAGGCTTCCGGCTGGACCTGCCCCGCCTGCGGTGCCGAGGTTACCGGCAAGTTCTGCCCCGAGTGCGGCGCAAAAAAACCCGAAGCCATGCCCGCCGGCTGGACCTGCCCCGCCTGCGGAACGGTGAGCCAGGGCAAGTTCTGCCCTGAGTGCGGCGCCAGGCGCCCCGCCGTGAAAAAGGTTCGCTGTGACAAGTGCGGCTGGGAGCCTGCGGATCCTGCGAATCCTCCCAAGTTCTGCCCCGAGTGCGGCGATCCCATCAACGAGGCGGATCTGGCCGACTGACCGACAAAACGCCGGCGCTCTCCGCTTCTTTGTGAGGCGGAGAGTGCTTGTGGCGCGCTGTTTTGCGCGCCGTATCTCAGAACAGGAGGTACGCGCATGCCTGCGCAAGTGACCAATTATCAGTGCCCGGCTTGCGGCGGCCCGCTCCGTTACGCGGGCGACACCGGCAAGCTGAAATGCGAATACTGCGGGAGCGAATACGCTCCCGGCAAGATCGAGGAGCATTACGCCCAGCACGATCAGACGGCCGCTGAGGCGTCCCAGGCGGCTCAGGATCAGGCAGTGGAGTTTCCGCCCACATCGCCGGACGACGAGATATGGGACGAGGCGTCGCATCAGTGGAACACCGCAGAAGATCATCTGCGTGCTTATAACTGCCCCTCATGCGGGGCAGAGCTCATCTGCGACGAGACTACCGCCGCCACAAGCTGCCCTTATTGCGGCAATCCCACCATCGTGCCGGGACAGCTCAGCGGGATGCTCAAACCCGATTACGTGATCCCTTTCAAGCTGGACAAGGCAGCCGCCGTGGCGGCGCTCATAAAGCATTATCAGGGCAAAAAGCTCTTGCCCCGCACGTTTTCCGACCGCAATCACATTGAAAAAATCCAGGGCGTTTACGTCCCGTTTTGGCTTTACGACGGGCAGGCTGACGCCGATGTGACCTACAATGCCACCCGTTCGCATACCCATCGTCGGGGCAACGAGGAGATCACCGTTACCGAGCATTTCCGGCTGCGCCGGGCGGGGACAGTGAGTTTTAAGCGGATCCCGGTGGACGCTTCCAGCAAAATGCCAGACGCGCACATGGACGCCATCGAGCCTTTTGATTACAAGGAGCTCAAGCCTTTTTCCACCGGCTATCTTCCTGGTTATCTGGCCGACAAATACGATGTTTCCCAAGAAGAATGCGCTTCTCGCGCCGACGAGCGCGCCACCAACACCACCATGAGCGCGGTCAACGATTCGGTGCGCGGCTATGATACCGCCGTTCCCGTTTCCCAGCATGTGCATCTCCGCCGCGGCAAGGTGCATTACGCGCTTTTGCCGGTCTGGGTTCTCAGCACCAGATGGGACGGAAAGAATTTCCTTTTTACTATGAACGGACAGACGGGAAAGATGATCGGAGACCTGCCTGTTTCCCGCGCAAAATACTGGGCCTGGTTCGCCGGGATCTTCGGCGGGCTTGCCGCTCTGCTTGCGGCCTTTCTGTGGCTGGCGATGTAAGGGGGTGCGACTGTGAAACGAAAATGGATCTGCCTGCTTCTGCTGCTGGCGGCGCTGTTGTGCCTGAGCGTGCCCGCCGCCGCGGAAGTGAGCGGCTATGTCCTTTTTGACAACGACGATTTCTTTACCGATGAGGAGTTGTCCGAGCTCAACGACTGCGCCTTTGGTATTGCGGAGCGTTACGGCTGCGGCATTTATGTGGTGATGCTTGAGGATTACACAGAATACACTGACGGGGATGTCCGTGACTGCGCCGAGCTTGTTTATACGGAATTCGAGCTGGGCTGGGGCGAGGGGCACGACGGCGTGATGCTTCTTTTGAGCATGGCCGACCGGGATTACGCTCTCATCGCTTACGGAGACAAGGGAAACGCCTCCTTCACCGATTATGGCAAGGACGTGCTTTCCGATGAATTTCTGCCCTATTTCCGCTATGACGACTGGATGGGCGGCTTTCGGGCCTATCAGGATGCCTGCAAAGATTTTCTCCGTCAGGCGGAGGCGGGGGAGCCGGTGGATGATTACGGCTATTCCGATTACGGTTACAGCGACGAGCCGCATGAGATGTCCGACGGGACAAAGGCCGGCATCACCGTGGCCGCCCCCAGCCTTGCGGCGCTGGGCGTCTGTCAAGGTATGAAGCGTAAAATGAAAAGCGCCCGCCGTCAGACGGACGCGAGACGGTATGTGAGCCAGGGCTTGCATCTGTATGCCAATCAGGATACGTTCACCCATCGGACCGAGACCCGACGCGTCATTCAGACCGAGCAGCGGAGCCATTCCGGCAGGGGAACCACCGTTAGCAGCTCTGGCTTTTCTGGAAAAAGCGGAAAGTTTTGATCGAGACCCTTTGGCGGGCGCGTTTGTGCCTGCCGTTTTTGGAAAAGAACAGCGGCGTCCGGAAGGAACGCCGCTGATTTTTCTTGCTATTATATTCAATATTGTATATACTGATAAACGGATCAGCCGTCTGTCCACCTTTCCGTCACGCCTGCCGTTACTGCCACCGTCACGGTGTTTTCCGTCCAGAGCAGGCGGGCCCTGCGGGCCGTCCCGTCGTCTGGAAGGACCAGCCGGAAGATGGCGTCGCCATCTTCCTCCGTCCACGATAGGTGAGAGAAGAACGGATCGCTGGGAAGCTCAATACTTTTACAGTTTTTGATCCGCAAAGTTAAAACATCGCCGCTGTGCCGCAAAGCGGCGGGGCAGGGGCCCGTCAGATCAAAAATGAACAGATGTTGCGCATCCTTGTCCGAAAAGTGGATCTGCGTGATGTTCCGCGCTGTGTTCGTCCGTACCGCAGCAGTGAGAGCGGGAATTAGCTTGATAAAAAGCGCGTTTTGCTTTTCGGCGCACAGCAGCAACGGCGCGGCGGAGGATTGCGTCCCCGCGGTTTGCACCGTCAGCGCGCCGGAATAGCCGCCGCGCAGATCGGGCCGGAGCGTCCCGTAGGTGCTGCTGCCCCAAAAGGCCGAAACGCGGCTGCCACGGGGCGCGGCGCAGGCGATGGAAACCGCTTCGCCGCTTTCCAGAGCGGCGCTGCCGCCTGGCGACGAAACGTCGATGGCCTTTGGACGGAGAAGCGGCGCGGCTTCGGCGGGGCGGGGCCGGGAAAACCGCTGCGAAAGGGCGTCGCCCAGTTCTCCTGTCAGTGAGCCATAACGGAAAAACAGTGCCCCGCAGGCCACGTCGGAGGCCTCGATCCGCTCAAGCTGTCGCGAAAGCTCCTCCGTTCCATACCAGGGAGAGCCTGCCTCGGCCTCGGCGCTGCGGTAAGCCGCAAGGCCGATATAGAGGGCCGCGTCGGTGTCGCGGGCGGTGGTTTCCCACCAATTCAGCAACACGTCGAAATCGCCCGACGGCGCGCCCACCTCCCAATAGAGCTGGGGCGCAATATAATCCACCAGATTTTCCCGCACCCATCGGCGGGAATCGGCAAAATGATCGTAATAAGACTGCCCGCCCGTAGTGGCCGCTCCAAGAGGGCTGCCCCGGCGGGTGGCCCAGATACCGGCGGGCGAAACTCCGAACGCGACCCCAGGGCGGAGCCGGTGGGTTAGCGCGTGCAGTGCCGACACCAGCCCGTCCACCGCCGCCCGGCGGAAGTCACCGGGATCCTGTCCATCCTGTCCAAAGCGGGCGCGGGTGGCGGCATCGTCAAAGGAAGAGCCGGGATAAAAATAATCGTCCAGATGTAGGCCGTCCAGATCGTATTCAGTCAAAAGCTCTTCCGCCACACCCAGCAGCATGTCCTGCACCTCGGGCCGGCCTGGGTCGTAATACAGGCAGCCGTCCTCATGAAAGACCACGCAATCGGCCATGTTTCGCGCAGGATGGGTTTCACACAGCAGGGAAAAGGCTTCTTCACGGCTTTCCGCGGCCCGCCGCGTGATGCGATAGGGGTTGATCCATGCATGGAGCTGCAGCCCGTTTTCGTGGCAGATGCGGATGAAATAGGCCAGCGGGTCAAATCCGCCGTCAGCGGGGCGGCCCTGCGTGCCCGTAAGATAGGCACTCCAAGGTTCGGTTTTTGAGGCGTACAGCGCATCTGCGGCGGGGCGCACCTGCAAAAACACCGCGTTCATGCCCCAATGAAGGGCGTTTTCCACGATGCGGTCAGCTTCCAGTTCCAGTTGGGCGGCGCTCAGGCCGGGCGCCGAGGGATAATCCAGTTGATAAACGGTGCTCACCCAAACGCCCCGCAGTTCCGCTCCCTCCGCGGCGGCGGGAACGGCAAGCAGGCAGAGCGCCGCGAACATGCAAAATAGAATTTTTTTCATATTACCTCCATAGAGAAAGGGGCCTCCCATGAGCGTTCACGACGGACACAGACAGAGAATGATCCAGCGGTTTTTACAAGAGGGGCTCGACGGCTTTGAGGAGCATCAGATTCTGGAAATGCTGCTCTTTTATTCCATCCCCCGGCGGGACACCAACGAAACGGCGCACCGGCTCATCGACGCCTTTGGGAGCCTGTCCGGCGTGCTCGACGCGCCTTATCAGGAGCTTTTGAACGTGACGGGCATCGGGGAAAACACCGCCGCCATGCTCAAGCTTCTGCCCGCGCTGACACGGGTTTATCAAAGCGCCGCCGTCAAGGATATCCGCATCAATTCCAGTGCGGCGGCGGGGGAATATCTGCTGCCCCGGTTCATCGGCCGGCGAGACGAGGCGGTTTTCCTGGTCTGCCTTGACGTCAAAGGGCAGGTCCTGTCCTGCAATCTGCTCCACGAGGGGAGCGTCAACTCCGCCGAGGTCAACATCCGCAAGATCATGTCCACCGTACTGAAATACAACGCCGTCAACGTGATCCTAGCCCACAATCATCCCGGTGGCGTGGCACTGCCCTCCGACGAGGATCTGGCGACCACCCGCCGGATCCGCGACGCGCTTGCTCCCATGGACGTGACGCTGGTGGACCACATCATCGTGGCCGGCGGCGATTATGTTTCGCTGGCGGACAGCGGGTTTTTGCGCTGAACGGGAATTTGCGGCGGAAACACCGCTTTTTTGCTTGCAATAGAACGAATGTTCTGCTACAATAAGACCATATGCAAGACAAAGCAGAGGATACCGATATGCCTGAGTTCAAGCTCAAAAGTGAATACCGCCCCGCGGGCGGGCAGCCGGAGGCCATCGAAAAGCTGACGGCGGGACTGAAAATGGGGATGACCGAGCAGACCATGCTGGGCGTGACCGGCGCGGGCAAGACCTTTGTCATGGCCAATGTCATCCAGAACCTTCAGCGCCCCACGCTGGTGCTCACTCACAACAAGACGCTGGCGGCCCAGCTCTGTTCGGAGTTCCGGGAGTTTTTCCCGGAAAACGCCGTGGAATTTTTCGTTTCTTATTATGATTATTATCAGCCGGAGGCTTATATTCCTTCCACCGATACCTATATTGAAAAGGATTCCGATGTCAACGCCGAGCTCGACCGCCTGCGCCACAGCGCCACCTCCAGCCTGTTTGAGCGGCGGGATGTGATCATCGTGGCCAGCGTTTCCTGCATCTATTCCCTGGGCAACCCCATCGACTACGCCAACATGGTGATCTCGCTGCGGGTGGGGCAGGAGCGGGACAGGGACGCTTTGTGCGCCAAGCTGGTGGAGCTGCAATACGAGCGCAACGACGTCAATTTCGAGCGCAACCGCTTCCGCGTCAGGGGCGACACGCTGGAGATCCATCTGGCCTATACCGACGACTACGCCGTCCGGGTGGAGTTTTTCGGCGACGAGATCGAGCGCATTTCCGAGATCCACCTGCTGACGGGGGCGCCCATGCGCTATGTGGACCATGTGGCCATCTATCCCGCTTCCCATTATGTCACACCTAAGGACAAAATGGAAGAGGCACTCAAAGATATTGCCGCCGAAATGGAGGAACGGGTCAGATATTTTGAGGAAAACGGCAAGTTGATCGAGGCCCAGCGCATCCGCCAGCGCACCGAATACGATATGGAGATGCTGCGGGAGATCGGATTTTGCACGGGCATCGAAAACTATTCCCGGGTCATGGCCCGCCGTGCGCCGGGAAGCGCGCCCTATACGCTGCTGGACTATTTCCCGAAGGATTTTCTGCTCTTTATCGACGAATCCCACGTGATGCTGCCTCAGCTCCGCGCCATGTACCACGGCGACCGGGCCCGCAAGCAGATGCTGGTGGATTACGGCTTCCGGCTGCCCTCTGCCTTCGACAACCGGCCACTGAGCTTTGACGAGTTCACGCAGCGGCTCAATCAGACGGTTTATGTCTCCGCCACCCCCGGGGAATACGAACGCTCCCACTCGGGACAGATCGTGGAGCAGATCATCCGTCCCACCGGGCTTTTGGATCCCCAGGTGGAGGTACGGAAGACCGAGGGGCAGATCGACGACCTTATTGCTGAGATCAAGGAACGGGAGAGCAAAAACGAGCGGGTTTTGGTGACCACCCTTACCAAGCGCATGGCCGAGGACCTTACCGATTATCTTACCAAGTTCGGCATCAAAGTGAAATATATGCACCACGACATCGACACCATCGAGCGCATGACCCTTTTGCGGGATCTCCGTCTGGGCGAGTTTCAGGTGCTGGTGGGCATCAACCTGCTGCGCGAGGGCCTTGATCTGCCGGAAGTTTCGCTGGTGGCCATCCTCGACGCCGACAAGGAGGGCTTTCTCCGCTCCGAGACCTCGCTGATCCAGACCATCGGCCGCGCCGCCCGCAACGCCTCCGGCAAGGTCATTATGTACGGCGACACGGTAACGCCCTCCATGCGGGCCGCCATCGACGAAACCAACCGTCGCCGCAAGGTGCAGCAGGATTTCAATCAGGCCCACGGCATCGTGCCAAGGACCATTTACAAGGGCGTTCGCGACATCATCGAGATCTCTCACAGCAGCGAGGCCAGATTGCCCGCCGACAGCCGGAAAAAGCTCAAGCTGGCCGATATCGACGGGGAGATCCGCCGTCTGGAACGCCAGATGAAGGAAGCCTCCAAGATGCTGGAGTTTGAATACGCCGCCGCTTTGCGGGATCAGATCAAGGAGCTCCGCAAGCAAAAGGAAGAGAAGCAGAGGGAAGACAAATGACGAACCGAAACGATGCGATGGAACGATCCTGCGGCGCCGTGCTTTACCGGCTGACCGACGGCGCGCCGCAATATGTTCTGGTACTGGGCGGCGACTGGGGCTTTCCCAAGGGACATATGGAGGCGGGGGAGACCGAACTGGAGACCGCTCTGCGGGAGGTGTGGGAAGAGACCGGCGTCGATGCGCTGCTGGATCCCGCCTTTCGGGAGACCGAGGAATACGAGCTCCCCGGAAAAGGCGTGCGGAAGCAGGTGGTCTATTTCCTTGCCCTTTGCCCGCCGGAGCAGGAGCCCCGTGCGCAGAACGAGATCCATTGTCTGACCTGTCTGCCCTATGAGGCGGCTATGAGCCGCCTGCGTTTTCCCGGACAAAAGACCGTTTTGGAAAGGGCGCACCGTCGGCTCACCGGCCGCTGAAGCCCGATGCTTCGCGCAAATAACCGTAAGAAGGAAAAAATATGCAGGATTCCATCATCATCAAGGGCGCACGCGTCCATAATCTGAAAAATATCGACGTGGAGATCAAGCGGAACACTCTCACCGTCATCACCGGCATTTCGGGCAGCGGAAAGAGCAGCCTTGCCTTCGATACGATTTATGCCGAGGGCCAGCGCCGCTACGTGGAGTCGCTCTCCAGCTATGCCCGCATGTTTTTGGGGCAGATGGAAAAGCCCGACGTGGATTCCATCGAGGGACTTTCGCCCGCCATCTCCATCGACCAGAAGACCACCTCCAAAAATCCCCGCTCCACCGTTGGAACGGTGACGGAGATTTACGACTATCTCCGCCTTTTGTGGGCGCGCATCGGCGTGCCCCATTGTCCCCAGTGCGGCAAGGAGATCCGCCAGCAGAGCGTCGATCAGATCATCGACCGGCTGACGGCGCTGCCACAGGGCCAGCGGATGCAGATTTTGGCGCCCGTAATCCGGGGCCGCAAGGGCGAATACCAGAAAGTCTTTGAGGACGCCAGAAAAGACGGTTTTGTCCGCGTGCGGGTCGACGGCGAGCTGCGGGATCTCAGCGAAGACATCAAACTGGAAAAGAACATCAAGCACAACATCGAGATCGTGGTGGACCGCCTGGTGGTCAAGCCTGACATGGGCCGCCGTCTGGCCGACTCGGTGGAGACTGCCGCCAAACTTTCCGGAGGGCTGGTGGTGGCCGACCTGATGGGGGAGGAGGAACTGACCTTTTCCCAGAACTACGCCTGCCCCGATTGCGGTGTTTCGCTGGAGGAGCTGACGCCGAGGATGTTCTCCTTCAACAATCCATACGGCGCCTGTCCCGCGTGCGACGGCCTGGGGATAAAGATGGAGGTCGATCCTGAACGGATCATCCCCAATCCCAGGCTGTCGCTCAATCAGGGAGCCATTAAGGCCTCCGGTTTCACTACGCTGGACGAAAAAAGCATCTCCCGCACCTATCTGCGGGCCATGTCTGAAAAATACGGCTTTTCTCTGGACGATCCGTGGGAGTCCCTTCCCCGGGAGGCGCGGAAAAAGATCCTTTACGGCACCGGCGACGACAAGCTGGACGTGCGCTTTTCCTGGGAGGACGGCAAGCTGCGCCCCCGGCCCTTCGAGGGCATCATCCCCAACCTGCAGCGGCGCTATACCGAGGGTTTCACCACCCAGAGCATGCGCGACGAGATCGAAGAGGTCATGAGCGCTATCCCTTGCGCCTCCTGCGGCGGCAAGCGGCTGAAAAAAGAGATGCTGGCCGTGACGGTGGGGGGCATGAACATCGCCCGGTTCACCGACCTTTCGGTGACGGCGGCGCTGCGCTTTGTAAACGATCTCAAGCTCACCGAGCGAGAACATCAGATCGCCGATCTGATCCTCAAGGAGATCCGCGCACGTCTGCAGTTTTTGCAGAACGTGGGCCTGGAATATCTAACCCTTTCCCGGGCATCTGGCACGCTGTCCGGCGGCGAGAGCCAGCGTATCCGCCTGGCTACCCAGATCGGCTCGTCGCTGATGGGCGTCCTCTATGTGCTGGACGAGCCCTCCATCGGCCTGCACCAGCGAGACAACGACAAGCTGCTGGATACCCTCAAGCGGCTGCGGGATCTGGGCAACACGCTGATCGTGGTGGAGCACGATGAGGACACCATGCTGGCCGCCGACGACATCATCGATGTGGGCCCCGGCGCAGGCGTCAACGGCGGTCAGATTATTGCCACTGGCAACGCGAAAAAGATCATGAAGTGCAAAAACTCGCTGACGGGCCAGTATCTTTCCGGCGCAAAGCGCATCCCGCTGCCTGCAAAACGGCGGGAGGGCAACGGGAGCTGGCTTACCGTCCGGGGTGCTTCCCAGAACAATCTTCGCCATATCGACGCAGCTATCCCGCTGGGCACTTTTTCGGTGGTCACCGGCGTTTCGGGCAGCGGCAAGAGCAGCCTGGTCAACGAAATTCTGTATAAGGCGCTGGCCGCCGAGCTCAACGGCGCCCGCACCCGCCCTGGAAAATACGATGGCATCGACGGGCTGGAGGCGCTGGATAAGGTCATCGCCATCGACCAGAGCCCCATCGGGCGGACCCCCCGCTCCAATCCCGCCACCTATACCGGGCTGTTCGGCGACATCCGGGAACTTTTTTCCAAAACGGCAGACGCCAAGAGCCGGGGCTATGGCCCAGGGCGTTTTTCCTTCAACGTCCGGGGCGGACGGTGCGAAGCCTGCCAGGGCGACGGCCTCATCAAGATCGAGATGCATTTTCTGCCCGATATCTATGTCCCCTGCGACGTGTGCAAGGGCAAGCGCTATAACCGGGAAACGCTGGAGGTGCGCTACAAGGGCAAAAATATTTATGAAGTGCTGGATATGACGGTGGCTGAGGCGCTGGCCTTTTTCGACAACCAGTCCAAGCTGAAAAAGAAGCTCCAGACCCTTTACGACGTGGGGCTTTCCTATGTCAAGCTGGGGCAGTCGTCCACCACGCTGTCCGGCGGCGAGGCCCAGCGGGTCAAGCTGGCCACCGAGCTGGCCCGGCGGGCCACGGGCCGCACGGTCTATATTCTGGACGAGCCCACCACCGGGCTTCATTCCTACGACGTGCACAAGCTCATCGAGGTTCTGCAGAAGCTGGTGGACGGCGGCAACACCGTGGTGGTCATCGAGCACAATCTTGACGTGATCAAAACGGCGGATTATATCCTGGATCTCGGTCCCGAGGGCGGCGACCGGGGCGGCGCCGTCGTGGCGCAGGGCACGCCGGAGGAGGTGGCGGAAACGCCCGGCTCTTATACCGGCGAATATCTGAAAAAGGTTCTGAAGCGGGATCGCGCACGGGACGGAAGATAACTTTTTTGAAAAACCGCTGGAAAACCTCTTCCCAAATCCAAACGGATATAGTAAAATAACGAGAGGAATATCAGAAAAGGCGGCGATGATTTTGGAAACTTCCAAGTATAAACGCATTCTGCTGAAGATCAGCGGCGAGGCGCTGGCTGGCGATCAGAAGACCGGTCTGGACTTTCCCACCCTGCACAGCGTGGCCGAGGCCATCGGCTCCTGTGTGAAGACCGGCGCGCAGATCGGCATCGTGGTGGGTGGCGGAAACTTCTGGCGCGGCGTGAAAAACGGCGAAGGGAAGCTGGAGCGCACCCGCTCGGATTATATGGGCATGCTTGCCACCGCCATGAACGGCCTTGCGCTGTGCGACGTGCTGGAGCAGCACGGGATCCCCGCCGTGGTGCAGACCGCGCTGGACATCTCCCGGGCCGCTGAGCCATATGACCGGACGCGCGCCGTCCGGTATCTGGAAGAGGGAAGGGTCGTCATTTTTTCCTGCGGCAGCGGCTGCCCCTATTTTTCCACCGACACGGCGGCTGCCCTGCGGGCGGCAGAAATCGGCGCCGACGCTATCCTGCTGGCCAAGAATATCGATGGTGTTTACGACGCCGACCCCGCGAAAGTGCCAACAGCGAAGAAATTCGACCGCATCTCGTATGACGAGGTGCTGGCCCGCGGCCTCGGCGTGATGGACGCCACCGCCACGGCGTTGGCCATGGACAATCAGATCCCCGTGCTGGTCTTTGCGCTGAAGGATCCCGCCAACATCCGGCGGGTGCTTCTGGGCGAGAGCGTCGGCACCTATGTGGGGACGGACGTCTGACCCTGTCGCATACGGGCCCCGGGCCCTGTGTTATATCCCAACTGATTTGAAGCCAACCAACTGACGGAGGTGTTTTTATGAACGCAAAATGTGAAGGCTATATGCACAAAATGGAGAAATCCATCGACGTGATGAAACAGGATTTTAATACCATCCGCGCCGGCCGCGCCAACGCCGCCGTGCTGGATCGGATCACCGTGGATTATTACGGCGTTTCCACGCCCATTCAGCAGATTGCCTCGATCTCTACGCCCGAGCCCCGGATTCTGGCTATCCAGCCTTGGGACGGCAGCGCGCTCAAGCTGATTGAAAAGGCGATCCAGTCTTCGGATCTGGGCATCAATCCTACCAACGACGGCAAGATGATCCGTCTGATCTTTCCCCAGCTCACCGAAGACCGCCGTCGCGACCTGACAAAAGAGATGAGGAAGATGGCGGAAGATACCAAGATCGCCATCCGAAACATCCGCCGAGACGCCCTCGACACCTTTAAAAAAGAGCAGAAGGCCTCTGAGATCACCGAGGACGACCTGAAGCTTCTGGAAAAAGACATGCAAGAGCTCACCGACAAATATTGCAAGGTGGTGGACACCGAGGCCGCCGCAAAAGAGCAGGAGCTGCTGGAGATCTGACCGCGGGACGGCTTTTGCCGCGCGGCTGCAACCGAGAAACCAATGGGGCGGCGCTGTGCGCCGCCTTCTTTTGAGGGATGAGTATGCTGTTTTCCGGAAAAAAGAAGACTATCGTGCTGGATCCCGAACGGATCCCTGTTCACGTGGCGGCAATTATGGACGGCAACGGCCGCTGGGCGCAGAAGCGGGGCTTGCCCCGCACGGCGGGACATTCCGCCGGAAGCGAAACCTTTCAACGGGCGGCGGAACATCTTTCCGATCTGGGCGTACAGTATTTCACTGTTTACGCCTTTTCCACCGAAAACTGGAAGCGCCCACGGGAAGAGGTGGGCGAGATCATGCGCCTGCTGGAGAAATATCTCCGCAAGGCCATCCGCGAGATGCGGGAAAAGAACATCCGCCTGCGGTTCTTCGGGGATCTTTCTCCGATCCCGGCAGAGCTGCGCGCCCTGATTCAGGAAACCGACGCCATTTCGAAGACCACTGGCGGCATGCAGGTCAATGTCTGCCTGAACTACGGCGGGCGGGCCGAGCTTACCCGCGCTGCGCGCCTGCTGGCAGAGGATTGTAAAGCTGGACGACTTGACCCCACTGGCATCACGGAGGAGGCGATTTCCACCCGCCTGTATTCTGCGGATATCCCCGATCCTGATCTGATGATCCGACCCGGCGGCGAGATGCGGCTTTCCAATTTTCTGCTCTGGCAAAATGCCTATACCGAGTTTTATTTTACCGATGTCCTCTGGCCCGACATGGACGAGCGCCGGCTGGACGAGGCCATCGCCGCTTATCAGCAGAGAAAGCGCCGCTACGGCGGCATCTGATTTGTAGCAACAAAAACAACAGAAAAAGGGAATCGTGACCTTTTCCTGATTTGATTCGGAGGGATCTGATTTGAAACAACGGGTCGTCACGGCGGTGATTGCCATCGCGCTTTTCGTGGTGCTTTTGTTCTTTTTGCCCACTTGGGTTCTTACCATAGCATGGGGGGCGTTGTGCGCTGTGGGCGTGTGGGAGCTGCTTTATGCCACCCATTCGGTGCCCAGGCACCTGTTTTTATACCTTTCCTGTGCGGCGGGGTTTGCCGTCCCGCTGACGGTGGCGCAGCCCCGGCCCGACTTGTTCTGGTTTTTGCTGGTTGCGGGCGCTTATATGGTGGCGGCCTTCGCCTGCGCAGTCATTGACCACAAGAGCATCACCTATGATATGATAGGCAAAGGATTTCTGGCCGCTATTATTCTGCCCCTGATGTTTTCCGCTGTGCTGCGGATCCGCAACGGTGAAAACGGCGCGCTGCTGGTGCTCATGTCCTGGATTACCGTCTGGGTCTGCGACAGTGCCGCCATGTTTGTGGGAAAAGCCATGGGCAAGCACAAGCTGGCGCCTTATGTCAGCCCGAAAAAAACGGTGGAGGGTTCGCTGGGCGGACTGATTTTCGCCGTGATCGCCTGCGGGATCTATGTGCTGGTCATGCGGAAGTACTTTGGGTTGGAAATGGCATTGCTGCCTGCCTTAATCTTCGGCGCGATTGGGTCGTCACTGGGACAGCTTGGCGATCTAAGCCTTTCGGTCATCAAGCGGGGCGCGGGAATCAAGGATTACGGCAAGCTCTTTCCCGGTCACGGCGGCGTGTGGGACCGCTTTGACAGCATCCTGTTTGCCGCGCCGCTGTTTGAGCTGGTGTATCAGCACATACTTCCGCGTCTGATGGGGTAAAATGATGAAAACATTATCTGTGATCGGCTCCACCGGCTCCATCGGTGTGCAGACGCTGCAGGTGGCAGGAGAGCGAGGATATGCCGTGTGCGGCCTTGCCGCAGGGAAAAACGGGCGGGTGCTGGAGGAGCAGATTCTTCGCTTCCGTCCCCGTCTGGCGGCGCTTTTTAACGAAGCAGAAGGCCGCGCGCTGCGTGCGCGCCTCGATGGCGTCTGCGATACCGAGATCCTCTGGGGCCGGGAGGGCGTCTGCCGCGTGGCGGCGATGCAGAAAGCCGATCTGACCCTCAACGCCGCCGTTGGCATCGCCGGCTTGGCGCCCACTGTGGCAGCTCTTGCCGCGGGAAAGCCGCTGGCGCTGGCCAACAAAGAATCGCTGGTGTGCGCCGGCGCGCTGGTGTGCCGCATGGCGCGGGAAAAGGGCGTGCCCATCCTTCCTGTGGATTCCGAGCACAACGCGATTTTCCAATGCCTGCAAAGTGGGAAAGCGGAAGAGATCGAACGCATCCTGCTGACGGCCTCCGGCGGCCCCTTTTTCGGGAAAACCGCCCAGGAGATTGAAAATATGGGGCCGGAACAGGCGCTCAGACACCCAAGCTGGAGTATGGGTGCCAAGATCACGGTGGATTCCGCCACCATGATGAACAAGGGTTTTGAAATGATCGAGGCGATGTATCTCTTCGGCGTGCAGCCCCGGCAGATCCAGGTGCTTATTCATCGGGAGAGCATCGTTCATTCTTTGGTGGAATTTCGGGACGGCAGCGTTTTGGCCCAGCTTTCACCGCCCGATATGCGGCTGCCCATCCAGTACGCCGTGGATTATCCAAACCGGATGCCTTCGGCGCGGCAGCGGCTCGATCTGACAAAAGCGGCGGCGCTTTGCTTTTATCCGCCGGATGACACAACATTTCCCGCCATGGCGCTGTGCCGCGAGGTGATGGAACGGGGCGGGACGCTGGGCGCGGCGGTCAACGGCGCAAACGAGGCGGCTGTGGCAGCGTTTTTGGCGAAAAAGATCCCCTTTGGGCGTATCACACCGCTGGTTTGGCAGGCGGCGCACGCCGTCCGCTGGCTTCCGGAGCCCACATTGGAAGAAATCTATGAGACCGACCGCCTTGCGCGGGCGGCAGTGAATTTAGAATAAAGGCGGTTTTTGATCCCATGAATTATGTCATCGCGATTTTGGTCTTCGGACTTCTGATCTTTGTCCACGAGATGGGGCATTTCCTGGTGGCAAAGGCCTGCGGCATCAACGTGCTGCAGTTCACCATCGGATTCGGCCCTGCGATCTTTAAGAAAAAGATCGGCCACACCCTTTACGCGCTGCGTCTTCTGCCCATCGGAGGCGCCGTGATGATGCAGGGCGAGGGTGCCGACGAAGAGGAGCTGCTGGCAAGCGGCGAAAAGCCTGATCTGTCGGAGCTTCCACCGGGCGGCAGCTATGCCGATGCGAGCAAGCTCAAGCGGTTTCTGGTGATGATTGCCGGCGTGACCATGAACTTTTTGCTGGCGCTGTTCATCCTGTTCATTCTGATCTTGCCCGGCGAATACAAGATTGAACCGGTCATCGATTCGTTTATGGAGGGCTTTCCCTACGCCGCGTCCGATAACGGCGGCGTGGGTTTTGAAGAGGGAGACCGGCTGATTCGGATCAACGATTTTCGTATTTACACCATGAACGATTTTTCCATGGCCATGGCTTACGATGCCGACGCCCATTACGACGTCACCCTCATGCGCGGTGGCAAGAAAATCCGCCTGCAAAATTACGAGATGCATCCCACCATTTACGATGAGGAAAATGGCGGCTATCTTTACGGCTTCCGCCTGGCTTCGGTGGAAGTGGGCCTGTTCGGGAAAATCGGCTATGCTTTTCGCAACGCCAAGAGCAATCTGCAGTCGGCAGTGCTGGGCCTCAAAATGCTCCTGACGGGGCAGGTGGGCACCGGCGATATGATGGGAACGGTGGGCATTGCCAACGAGATGGGGCAGCTTGCCCGCACGTCGATGTCCTCCATGTGGTATTTCGTGGCCTATATCAGCGTCAATCTGGCGTTTGTCAATCTACTGCCCCTCCCCGTGCTGGACGGAGGAAAGATTCTTTTTCTGCTGCTGGAGCTCATCCGCGGCAAGAAGCTCGATCCTAAATACGAGATGGCGGCTTCGCTGGTGAGTTTGGCGCTTCTACTGGGGCTTTTCCTGTTCATCACGTATCACGACGTGCTTCGCATCATCCATTGATCCTTGCGCGGGCGGCAAGCGCCGCCCGCACGGTTTTTTACAGCAGGAGGGACTGCGTATGGGCAGCAAACAGAAAATTTTTGTGGGCGATGTGACCATCGGCGGCGGGGCGGCGCCGGTGATCCAGTCTATGTGCAATACCGACACCCGGGATGTTCCCGCCACCGTCCGCCAGATCCACGCATTGGAAGAAGCGGGCTGTCAAGTCATTCGGCTTGCTATACCGGATCTGGAGGCGGCCGAGGCGATTTCCGCCATCCGGGCGCAGGTGCGCCTGCCGCTGGTGGCCGATATCCATTTCGACTACCGGCTGGCGTTGGCCGCCGTAAAAAGCGGCGTCCATAAGGTGCGCATCAATCCCGGCAACATCGGCGACCGGGATAAGATCCGCGCCGTGGCCGAGGCGTGCAAGGCCAACGGCGTTCCCATCCGCGTGGGAGTCAACAGCGGGAGCATTGATCGGGATTTGCGGGAGAAATACGGCGTCACACCGGAGGCGCTCTGCGAAAGCGCCCTGCGCAATCTTGCCATGCTGGAAGAATGCAATTTTTTCGATACCTGTGTTTCGCTGAAGATGTCCAATGTGTTTTCTACCATCCGGGCCTATCGCCTGATGGCGGCCCAGTGTGACCGCCCGCTCCATTTGGGTGTCACCGAGGCCGGCGGCGCGCACATGGGCACGCTTCGCTCGGCGGCGGCCTTCGGCGCGCTTTTGTGCGACGGCATCGGCGACACCATCCGCGTTTCGCTGACCGCCGATCCGGCACGGGAGATCTACGCCGCAAAAGATATTTTGAAAGCGCTGGATCTGCATCAGAGCGGTGCGCGGATCGTGTCCTGTCCCACCTGCGGACGGACGCAGATCGACCTGATCCCCCTGGCCGAGGCGGTGGAAAAGCGGCTTGTGAAATTGCAAACCCGCATAACAGTGGCGGTGATGGGATGTGTGGTCAACGGTCCAGGCGAGGCCCGTGAGGCCGACATCGGCATCGCAGGCGGCAAGGGCGAGGGCGTCATTATCAAACAGGGTGAGATCCTTTGCCGCGTGCCGGAGGCGGAGCTTTTGCCTCGTCTGGTGAAAGAAATCGAGCAAATGACAGGGGAGACCTTATGAACAAACAGGCGAAGCTGAAGGATATTTTTGCCGCGGTGCCTCACCGGGACGGCCCGGTTTGGGAAATGCCGGTGGAAAGCGTCACGCCGGAAGACAGCGGTCTAACCGTTACCCTTGCGCCCGGCGCGCCGGTTTCCGCTGAGGTGCTTCGTTCGGCGGAGGCCGCCGTTTGCCGCGCTTACGGCGTGGCACGTGTGCGCCTGCGCGCCGCGGACCCGGCAGAGGCGCCGGAGGAAGACGAGCCGCCGTTTTTGGCGGACGGCGACGCGCCGCCTGAGCCCGTTGTGCGGACGATGCCTGCTGGCGACGGGCCGTTTGACACGCCCGCTGTCGCGGAACAACGGGAGCCGTCTGAACAAGAACGGATCCTTTCGATCCTGCGGCAGGTCTTTTCCCAAAAGCATCCTTCGGCGGCACCCTGCCTGCGGGAGGCGGAGCTTTCGCTTTCCGGCAGCGTTCTGATCCTTCGCGCCGCGGAGGAATGGCATCTTACCCGGCTTTCACAGCTGGAAAAGATCCTGGGAGAAGAGGCTTCTGCGCTTTTGGACAGGCCGGTGCAGGTCCGCGTCACGGGCGAAAAAAACGGAGTCGCTGCCGACGCATTTGCCCGCAGCCGGGAGGAAACACTGTCCAAGCTGCGGCAGGAGTATCATCCGGCCCCTGCTGCGCCGGCGCAGCAGAAGCCCCAGCAGCGGCGTGCCTTTTCCCGTCCGCGGGATCCCAACGCCGCCGTTTTCCGCCCGAAGGAGCAGGACGATGTGATCTACGGCAAGCCATTTTCCAGAGAAATGACCAAGCTGGGCGACGTCAATCTGGATTCCGGCAAGATCACGGCGGAGGGCGAGATCTTCCGGGTGGAGTTCAAAAAGCTCAACGGCCGCGGCAAGACCGTGGTAAATTTTGAGCTTTCCGACGGCACGGGCTCGATCCGCGCGTCAAAAGTGCTTTTGGATGAAGAGGCCCAGACACTGGAGCCCCATATCAAGCAGGGCGCCTACGTTATCGTGCAGGGCCTGATCCATTACGATACATATTTACAGGATATTTCCCTCAATTTCAGCGCCGTCGTCAAGGGGAAAAAGCCTGTACGGCAGGACAGGGCCGATGAAAAGCGGGTAGAGCTCCATCTGCACACCACCATGTCCAGCATGGACGGCCTGTGCGACCCCGCCAAGGCGCTCAAGCTGGCGGCAGCCATGGGGCACAGGGCCATGGCCATCACCGATCACGGCGTGGTACAGGCCTTTCCCGACGCCATGAAGGCGCAGGCCGCTTTAAAAAAGGCAGGGAAGGAGATCAAGGTCATTTACGGCGTAGAAGCCTATTGTGTGGACGACCGGGGCCGCGGCAACGCGGTAAAAGGCGAGAGCAACGCGCTTTTGACCGATGAGATCGTGGTTTTTGACACCGAAACCACCGGCCTGAGCGCCGTCAACTGCGAGATCATCGAGATCGCGGCCTTTCTGATTTCCGGCGGCGAGATCCGGGATTCCTTCCACTGTTACGTCAAGCCAACGCAGCCTGTTCCCGCCCGCATCACCGAGCTGACGGGCATTTCAAACGAAACCGTGCGGGATGCCCGCCCCATCGAAGAAGAACTGCCCCGGTTTCTGGAATTTTGCGGTGCCCGGCCCCTGTGCGCCCACAACGCCGCCTTTGATATGGGCTTTTTGTCGGCCGCCTGCGAAAAGCTGGGGCTGGCCTGTCCCGCGTGCTCCATCGACACGGTGGCCCTCGCCCGCGCGCTGCTGCCCAATCTCAACAAGCACAAGCTGAACAACATCGCCGACGCCATGGGCCTGCGGTTCCAGCATCACCGGGCCGACGACGACGCCCGCGTTCTGGCGGAGATCTTTTTGCGGTTCATCCCCATGCTGCGGAACACCTGCGGCGTGACGCGGGTCAACGAGATCAACGCCGGCCTTGCGGTACTTTCCCGGGGGACGGGCGTGGATAAAAAGCTGAAAAGCTGGCACCTGATCATTCTGGTGAAAAACAGGCCGGGGCTCATCGCACTTTACGAGCTGATCTCCAACGCGCATTTGAAGCATTTTAACCGCCGTCCCATAATCCCCATGTCCGAGCTTGCAGCCATGCGGGAAAACCTGATTTTGGGCTCGGCTTGCGTGGCGGGCGAGCTGTTCGCCGCCATTGTCGACGGACGCCCCTGGGGCGAGCTGATGGAGCTGGCCTCCTTCTACGATTATCTGGAGATCCAGCCGCTGGACAACAACCGCTTTTTGATCGACCGGGAGATGGCGAAGGACGAGGAGCAGCTTCGGGAGTTCAACCGCACGGTGCTCCGGCTGGGCGACGCACTGCACAAGCCGGTCTGCGCAACGGGCGACGTGCATTTTCTGGAGCCGGAGGACAGCATTTACCGCGAGATCCTGCAGGCCGGCATGGGCTTCAAGGACGCCGAGGAGCGGGCGCCGCTCTATTTCCGCACCACCGACGAGATGCTGCAGGAATTTTCTTATCTGGGTGCCAAGCGGGCGTTCCAGGTGGTGGTGGAGAATCCCAACGCCATCGCGGACCAGATCGAGCATATCGAGCCGGTGCTTTCGGGAAGCTATCCGCCCTCCATTGAGCACAGCGCCGAGGACCTGCAGGAGATCTGCTGGAGTAAAGCCAAAGAGCTTTACGAGGAAGACGGCAAGCTGCCCGACATCATCACCGAGCGGATCAACGCCGAGCTGATCCCCATTGTCAACAACGGTTTCGACGTGATGTATATGATCGCCCAAAAGCTGGTGGCAAAGTCCAACGAAATGGGCTATCTGGTGGGCTCGCGGGGCTCGGTGGGCTCTTCCTTCGTGGCTTATCTCAGCGGCATCACCGAGGTCAACGCCCTTCAGCCACATTACCGCTGCCCGCAGTGCCGGCATTCCATCTGGGACAACGATCCCGTCTATCAGACCGGCGTGGATATGCCTGACAGGAACTGCCCGAAATGCGGTGCAAAGATGGTCAAGGACGGTTTTAACATCCCCTTCGCCACCTTTTTGGGCTTCAACGCCGATAAGACCCCCGATATCGACCTGAATTTCTCCGGCGAGTGCCAGAGCAGGATCCACCGTTACACGGTGGAGCTGTTCGGCAACGACAAGGTCTTCAAGGCCGGCACCATCGGAACCATTCAGGAGAAAACGGCTTACGGCTTCGTCAAAAAGTATCTGGAGGAGCGGGAAAAGACGGCCAACGGCGCCGAGATCAATCATTTGGTGTCGGGCTGCACCGGCGTCAAGCGCACCACCGGCCAACATCCGGGCGGTCTGATCATTGTGCCAAACGACCGCTCGATCTACGAGTTCACCCCCGTCCAGCACCCGGCAGACGACCCCGATTCCGACATCATCACCACCCATTTCGACTTTCACTCCATCCATGACAACTTGCTCAAGCTGGACGAGCTTGGCCACGATGTGCCCACCATCATCCGGCATCTGCAGGATCTGACGGGGGTCGATCCCCGGGACGTTCCGCTGGACGATTCCGAAACCATGCGCGCCTTTACCGATATTTCGCCGCTGGGCATTGAGACCGACGATATTCTGGAGCAGCCGGGCTCGGCGGGTGTGCCCGAGTTCGGAACGAAAAACGCCCGGGGCATGCTGATGGAAACCAAGCCCTCTACGCTGGAGGGTCTGATCCGCATTTCCGGCCTGTCCCACGGTACAAACGTCTGGCGCAACAACGCCCAGGACGTGATCAATGCGGGCCTTGCCACTATCAACGAGGTCATTTCGGTCCGTGACGACATCACCACCAAACTCATCGCCATGGGGATGGACAAAAAGCAGTCCTTCACCATCTCCGAGGCCGTGCGAAAGGGCAAGGGCCTCAAACCCGAGTGGGAAGAGGAGATGAAGGCCCACGGCCTGCCCGACTGGTACATCGACTCCTGCAACAAGATCGAGTATATGTTCCCCCGCGGACACGCGGTGGCCTATACCATGATGTCCTTCCGTATTGCGTGGTACAAGGTGCATCATCCGCTGGCTTATTACAGCGTCTATTTCGGCAATCGGCTGGATTCCTTCGACTGCGCCACCATCCTGCAGGGCGACGAGGCCGTGTGCCGCAAATACCGGGAGATCAAAAGCAATCCCAAGCGCACCGCCGTGGAAGAAGACGGGATGATTACGCTGGAGATCGTCCATGAGTTTTACAAGCGGGGATTCCGCTTTTTACCCATGGACATCTACAAATCCGATCCAAAGCGGTTTGTGATCGAGGACAATGCGCTGCGCCCGCCCTTTATGGCACTCAGCGGCGTGGGCGAGGCGGCGGCGGTATCCATTGCGCAGGAGCGGGAAAAAGAGCCGTTTATGTCGCAGGAGGACATCTCCGTCCGCTGTGGCAAGACCTCCAACGCCGTGATCCAGTCGCTGAAGGAGATCGGCGCGCTGGAAGGCCTGCCGGAGAGCAACCAGCTCAATCTGTTTGGGGCGTTTTAACGCGAAAGATCCAGACACAGTAGTTTTTTTCGACAGTCTCAGTAACAGTACCGCTGTTACGCTTGCATTATTCGGGAGGAGATGCCATGCTCACCATTTTGACAGGCGGACCCGAAAGTCGCCGGATGCCATATTTGCTGGATAAGCTGGACCTGCTTGCAAAAGCGGGGAGAAGCGGTCTTTTGCTGGTGCCCGAGAGCGCCTCGCACCAGGCGGAGCGTAGCGTGCTTGCGCGCTGCGGTAACCGGGCGGGTGCGTTTGTTTCGGTGACGACATTCCGCAAGCTCACCGACGACGTGCTGGAAGCCTGTGGTCTTCGGCCCGCCACGTTGGACGCGGGCGGCCGGATCCTGACGATGCACCGCGCCCTGACGCAGGTCAGCCCGCTTTTGCGGTATTACCGCGGCGCCGGCCGTCCGCAGCTCACCGAAAAGCTGGTGGAGCTGGCCGACGAGCTGCAAAGCTGTTCCGTGATGCCGGAACAGCTCATGGAGGCGGCGGGGGAGACGCCCAAGCTGCAGGACCTGAGCCTGATCTATGCCCGCTATTGCGGCCTGTGCCGGGAAAGCGCCCTTGACCCGGCGGCGCGGATTGATCTTGCACGGGAGCATCTGAGGGAAAGCGGTCTGATGCGCGGCGTAACCCTTCTGGTGGATGGCTTTGAGGGCTTTACCGCACAGAACAGCGCCATGCTGGAGGAGATCCTTCTTTGCGCGGACAATGTGACGGCGGCCCTGCTTCTTGGGAAAGACCGAGAGCTTTACACCGAGCAAGTGAGAACGTTCGAACACCTTCGCCACATGGCGGAACGGCACGGTATTCCCGTAAATGTGACCGCGCTGCCCGATGAGAAAACGGCGGACAAGGCTCCTGCACTGTTTGGCCTTGCGGAGGAACTGTTTGATTTCTCCGCGCCGGAAGAGAAGGAAAGCGAGGGAATTTCTTTTTATGAATTACCCGATCTGGAGGGCGAATGTGAGCTGGCGGCGGCGCTGGCGCGGCAGCTTGCGCTGGACGGCGTCAGGTTGCGGGAAACCGCTGTGGTCTGCGGCGATCTGGAGCAGTATGGCCCCACGCTGTCTGCCGCATTTGAAAAATATGAGATCCCGTTGTTTCTCAGTGAAAAGACCGACCTTTTGCAAAAGCCCGCCATTGCCGCCGCACTGGGCGCGCTGGAGGCGCTGGAGGACGGGCTGTCATTTGTTTCGGTGATCGACTGGCTCCGCCGGGGGCTTGCCGGGCTGACTCGCGATGAGATCGATCGGCTGGAAAACTATTGCATCCTCTGGCGGATCAAGGGCAACGCCTGGTTCTCGCCTTTTGAGAGCCCGACCTGCGGCTACGATCCCCCTGCCGCCGACGAGCCGGAGTGTCTTGCTGGTCTCGAGGCGCTGCGCGGGCGGGTCGCGGAAATGCTGACGCCCCTGCGGGAAGCGCTTCGCAAATGCGCTTGCGGCAGCGACTATGCTGCCGCGCTGCTTTGCCATTTGGAACGAATGGAGCTGGAAACACGGCTGGACGAGCGTTGTAAAGAACTTCGGCTTTCCGGCCGCGGAAGAGAAGCGGCAGAGACGGCACAGCTTTATCAGATCCTGCAAACCGCGCTTGAGCAGTTTTCCACCGCCATGCAGGACGTTTCTATGGATCGGCGGGAGTTTTTGCGGCTGCTCAAACTGACGCTCCGTCAATACGACGTTTCCACTATCCCGCCCTCGTTGGACAGCGTTCTGGCCGTCAGCTTCGAGCGGTTCTTCGCCGAGCGCCTGCGCCATGTGATCGTCGTCGGCTGCAAAGACGGAGCATTCCCGCCGGACAAGCCGGAATCCGGCCTGCTTTCGGAGAAAGAGCGCGTGTATCTGGAGACCTGCGGCGTAGAACTGACGCAGAACGCGCTGGAGCGCGCTTATCAGCAGCAGTGCGCCGTATGCCGCACCGTGGCGGCCGCCACCGGATCGCTGACGCTGATCGCACCCCGCCGCACGGCTGACGGGGAAAAATGTGAAAAGGCCTATTTGCTCGAACGGTTGTGTAAGCTGCGCGCTCTGCATAAGCAGAACGGCGAGTTTTTGCTGGAGACCCTTCGTTTGACGGCGAAGCTGCCGCTCTATCAGGCGGCCTGTGCCGCCGCAGAGCATCCCGGCACTGACGCCGGCCGTGCGGCGCTGGCTCATGCCGACGCCATTCCCGTTCTGCGGGAGAGAATCGCGGGCCTGCGCCGCTACGCCGAAGCGCCTCGCGGCCCCATCCGTTCGTCCGAGCTGGTGCAGAAGTTGTATCACGGACATCTGAGCATGACGGCCTCGCGGCTCGACACGATCGCCTCCTGCCGGTTTTCCTATTTTATGCAGTATGGTCTGGGAGCAAAGGCACGGAAACCCGCCGATTTTGGTTCGCCGCAGATCGGTACTTTCGTCCACTATGTGGTGGAGAACGCCGTGCGCGAGCTGTGCGGAGACGAAACACGCATCCCAAGAGCCGTCGCCGCAAAATATGTCAATCGCTATCTGGAGCAGGAGTTGCCCCGGGCGCAGCGCACGGCGCGGTTTCAGGCAATTTTTGAGCGGGCGGGCAGGATGGCCTGCGACATCGTGGAAAACGTTTGGAAAGAGATCCTTGCCGGAGACTTCCGTCCTGTATGCTTTGAACTGAATTTCGGCCGCGGCGGCGACCTGCCGCCTCTTGAGTTGCAGGAGAGCGGCGTGAAGCTGACGGTGAAGGGAAAAATCGACCGGGTAGATGGCTATCTTCGCGGCGGCACTCTTTATTATAAAGTGATGGATTACAAAACGGGGACCAAGGTATTCCGGCTTTCCGACGTGCTCGACGGCCGCAACCTTCAGATGTTCCTTTACCTACTGATGCTCAAGCGGGGCGAGCGGGGGCTGGTGCGGGACGTAATGAACGCCGGCGCGGCAGAACGGATCGAGCCCTGCGGCGCCCTGTATATCCCAGCGAAGAACCCTTCCGTTTTGGCAGATGCCGGCGAAACGCTGGAGGAAGTCCGCAAGAAGCAGGAAAACGATCTTCGGCGGATCGGCCTTGTATTGGACGACGACGGGCTGATCGAAGCCATGGAACGGGGCGGGACCTACCGCTTTTTGCCCGTGAAACGCAAAAACGACGGAGATTTCACAAAAGCCTCAAAAATCGCCACCCCCGAACAGTTTGAGCTGCTGCTGCGCAAAACGGAAGCGACGCTCCGGCGGGTGGCCGTGGAGATCGGGGCGGGAGATCTGGAGGCGAACCCTTTCCGCAAGGGAAGCGGTCAATCGAGCTGCGATTATTGCGATTTCAAGGACGCCTGTCAGTTTGACCACACGATGCGGAAGGACAAATACCGCGTGCTGAAGACGCTCTCGAACCAGCGTGTATTTGAGCGCCTCCGGGAAGAAGAGGAAAGGGGGAAAGTCCGATGAGCGACAAGCCCTTAACGGCGCAGCAGAAGCTTGCCATTGACTGCCGGAACAGCAGCCTGATCGTTTCGGCCGCGGCCGGGTCGGGCAAGACCTTCGTTTTGGCGCGCCGTGTGATCGGGCTTTTGACCGAGCCCGACGATCCCTGCGATATCGATCAGCTTCTGGTGCTCACCTTCACCAACGCCGCCGCTGCTGAAATGCGGCAGCGCATCGGTGCCGCTTTGCATGAGCGGCTGCTCCAGTCGGGCGGGAACCCGCATCTGCGGCGCCAGCTCGCGCTTTTGGGGAGCAGCCGGATCCAAACGGTGCATGCCTTTTGCCAAAGCCTGATCCGCGAGCATTTTTCCCGGTGCGGCGTCGATCCGGATTTCCGGCTGGCGGATGAAACCCAGTGCGCCCTTTTGCAGCAGATCGCGCTGGACGCCGCGCTGGAGCGGGCTTACGCGGCCGGAAGCGAGGATTTCACGCAGCTTTGCGGTCTTTTGAACGATGACCGCAGCGACAAAAACCTTTCCGCCGCCGTGCTGGAGCTTTACCGGAAGATGCGCAGCCATCCCCATCCCGATCAGCTTCTTGACCTGCTGCCGGGGCTGTGCGCCGCCAGTGTCGAAAACAGCAGCTATGGCGCGGAGCTGCTGCGGCAGGCCGATTTGCTGGCCGCCTTTGCCCATGAGCGCGTTGCATCTGCCCGGGCGGACGCGGCCTCCGCTGCCCAGGTAGAGGCAAGCTACGGCCCTGTTCTGGAACGTTATGTGCGGGATTCGTTTGGACTGCGGGACGCCATCGGCCGGGGCTGGGAGAGCGCTTATGCCTATATCGGATCGATGCAGTTTGAAAATTTCAAGAGCTGCAGATATGAAGATAAGGCCTTTCTGGAACGGATCAAGGCCCGGCGGGATCAGTACATGGATTGCATCAAATATCTGAGGACGAATTATTTTTCCACGCCGCCGGAGGCCATGGCCCGGGAGGGGGCGCGGCAGGCGTCGGCTGTGCGCGCGCTTTGCCGTCTGATCGCGGATTTCACGGCGGAATACGACGGACAGAAGCACCGTCTTGGAGTGCTGGATTTCAGCGATCTGGAGCATCTGGCCCTGCGCTTGCTGCAAAACGGCGATGGTGCGCCCTCGGACATCGCGGACGAACTGGCCGGGCAATTCCGCGAGATTATCGTGGACGAGTATCAGGATACCAACGAGATTCAGGAAGAGATCTTCCGTGCGCTGCGGCGCAAGGGCGACAGTGCCTTTTTTGTGGGCGACGTAAAGCAGAGTATTTATCGCTTCCGTCTGGCGGATCCCACCGTCTTTCTCAGCCGGTGCAAGATTTCCGCGCCCTATGAGGGCAAGGACGGCGGCGACCGTCGGCTGTCGCTCAACACCAATTTCCGCTCGCGCCCCGAGGTGCTGGAGCTTTGCAACTATGTATTTTCCCGCCTGATGAGCAGCCACTTCGGTGATGTGAAATACGACGGGGAACAGCGGCTGAATCCGGGGAGGGAGCAGGCGGGCAGCGTTCCTTCTGAAGTGCTGCTGCTGGATGTGGCCCCCGGGGAGGAAGAGGAAGCGGACGACGCCAGAGAGCAGGAAGCGCAGGAAGAGGAAAAGCGAATCGATAAGGAAGCCCGCCTGACGGCGCTGCGGATCAAACGGCTTTTGCAGGAAGAAACCGTTCCGGAGGGTGACGGTGCGCGCCCCGCCAGGCCCGAGGACGTGGCGATCCTGCTCAGTGCGCTTCAGGGAAAGGCCGAGATCTTCCGGCAGGCGCTTTTGCGCCAGGGAATCCCCTGCAGCGGGGGAAGCGCCGCCTTTTTTGGGACGATCGAGACGGCGGTGATCCTGTCGATCCTCCGGCTACTGCAAAACCGGCGGCAGGATATCCCGCTGGTCTCGGTGCTGCGTTCGCCCTTTTATCTCTTTTCCGCCGATGATCTGGCGCGGCTTCGCCTGAAAAAAGAGAAAAGCGACCTGATCGAATGCGTTGCCGCCGCCGCAGAAGACGGCGACGCCCGCTGCACCGCGTTTCTTGCCGACCTCGACCGCTGGGACCAGGCGGCGCTGGAGCTGCCCCTGTCCCGTCTGATCCGGTTGATCTACGACGAGACAGGCGCCGAGGGCGTTTTTGCCGCGCTGGACAACGGAAAGGCCCGCGTGCGGAATCTCCGGCGGATCGAAGCGTTTGCCGGAGGCTTTGACAGCAGTCTTACGGGCGGCCTGAGCGCCTTCCTTCGCTGGATCGATCAGAAGCTGGCGGAGGGAAAAGATCCGGAGGATAACGGCGGAGAGGGCGAAGGCGTGAGGCTCATGACGATCCACGGATCAAAGGGGTTGGAGTTCCCATTCGTCATTCTGGCGGATCTAGCTAAGAAATTCAATGAAGATGATTTGACAAAAGACGTCCTGTTTCACCCGTCGCTGGGCGTGGGGATGCGGCTTTGCGATGAAGAAACCCATTCCAAACGCCCCACCTGGCAGTGGAGTGCCGTCCGGCTTCGCGCGCGGGCCGAACTGCGCTCGGAAGAGCTGCGGAAGCTTTATGTGGCTATGACCCGCGCCCGTGAGAAGCTGATTTTGATCCTGTCCGGCAAGAAGCTGGAGAATGCGGTGACGAAAATCGCGGCCGAGACGGGCGGCGTGCCTTCGCCCGTCTGGTTGTCGATGCAGCAGAATATGATGCGCTGGCTGCTGGCGGCGCTGCTCTCCCATCCCGCCGCCGGCGTGCTGCGCGGGCTCTGCGGCTTTGTGCCGCCCATCGGCGACGACGGAAAGAAGGAAAATCTGATCTGCCGCCTGATCTCCTCGGCTGAACTTAGCGCCGGGCAGGAGCCTGCGCCGCGGCAGGAGGACGGCGGGGCAGGGGAGGGGCAGACCGATCTTTCCCGTTTCACGTCCTATCTTTCCAGAAGCGGAGAAGCATATGCCCATCTCGCGGCGTCGCGGCTTCCTTCGAAACTGACGCCCACCGGCCTGCGAAAGCTGATCCCCGAGGCGGGGGAGATCTTTGGCCAGCCTGAAAAACCCGCGGTGCGGGATCACCGCGAGACGGGCCTTCGGCGGGCCGATCCCGCGGCGGCCCAAAGAGGAACGGCCATGCATACACTTTTGCGCTATGCCGACCTGAACGATTGCGCCGACGCCGGAGCCGTGCGCCGACAGACCCGGGCTCTGGCGCAGAGCGGCCGCCTTACGGCGGAAGAAGAAGCCCTGATCGTGCCGGAGCAAATCGTTTCTTTCGCGTCGTCAAAGCTGGCGGAGCGGATAAAAAAGGCGGCTCGTGTGCTGCAGGAATATGAGTTTGGTGTGCTGCTGGACGCGGACGACCTGTTGAAGGACGGGCCTGCCGATGAGCAGATCCTACTCAACGGCGCCATCGACCTTCTCTTCTTTGAAGAGAATGGATTGACCGTCGTGGACTTCAAGACCGACCGGGTGACGCCCGGCGGCGAACGGGAAAAAGCTGAGGAGCACCGGCTTCAGCTGGAACTTTACGCCCGTGCGGCAGAGCAGGTCTTCGGTCGGCCTGTTAACGAAAAATGGGTTTGGTTTTTGCAGCGGGGGATGGGCGTTTCCCTGTAAACAGGCATAAGCAGATCAAAAGGGCGCGTTGCAAAATGAGGATGGCAGCGCGCCCTCATTTTATTGACGAACAAGCGGGTTGCTTTTGTAATGAACAACAAAAAGAGCCTGGAGTGTGGGGGGCGCATGAAAAACAACGGTTACTTGCCCTTGCGCTGGCGCTGCTTATGCTGCTGTCCCTTGCACCGGTGACGGCCCGCGCCGCAAAAGGTGGCGTGGCGATTAATGAGACCAACTTTCTGGAAACCAATTCTCGGGATGTCGTAAAAGAATTTGATACCAATGGCGACCATGTGCTCAGTAAGACGGAGCGCAATGTGGTGCAACTAATCAATTGCGCTGAGAGGAACATCGGTTTTTGGCGGGGAATTGCGTTTTTCCACTCGCTGATAAGGCTGGATTGCTACAGAAATCAACTCACCAAGTTGGACGTGAGCAACAACCCCGTTCTGATAACGTTGAATTGCGGCGACAACCAATTCATAGAAGTGGATGCAAGAAATTGCTTCACTTTGGTATCTGTGCGTTGTGGCGACCAGTTCTATCCCCTTGTCGCCAATCATGTCACCTATGTTTTCGATTATCTCGACGGAACCTTCCGCCCCGATCAGCCCATCACCCGCGCCGAGGCGAGTGCGTTTATCAACCATGCGTTGGGACGGGGCGTGACTTATCTGGAAAAATATCGGAACTTCACGGACAATCAGGACGGGAACGCCCGGTACATTTTCGAGATCATCGAGGTCGTAAATGGCCATGAACACATCGGCAGTCGTCCCGATGAAATCTGGACGATGATTTGGTAAACACACGGAAGAACAACAAAAAACCCCACGGAGCTATCCGTGGGGCTTTACTGTTGCAACGATCAGACCTGCGTCAGGCCAAACTTGTGGAAGGTTGCGGGATAAGCGGTCTTTTGCCCGTCAAGCCACTCGCTGTAGGCGTTGGTTTGGAGCGTGTCGCGGATGGTGCCGAGATACCGGGGGCCTTCGTTTTCCACGAAATACATCACGTGATAGCCGTAATCAGTCTTGACGATGCCGGTATCGCCAGGCTTGCGGCTTTCGTCAAAGCACCAGTCCTGGAACTCCGCCACCATCTGTCCGCGGTAAATGCCGGTATACAGGCCGCCGCCGAAGGCGTTGCCGTCGGCGCTGTATTCCTTGGCCAGTTCGGCAAAGGAATCCTCGGTGGCAGCGCCAGCCTTCCACTGGGCCAGCACGTCTTCGGCCGACTGCTTGGCAGCGGCAAGGGCTTCCTCGTCGGCGGAAGAATCGGTCTTGAACAGGATGTGGCGGACGGCCACGGTGTTTTCATCGTTGATGCGCCGATCGAGGAAATAGAAAACGGAATAGCTGTTGGTGGCTTCGTCCTCTACAACGGCCTTGTCGCCGGGCTTGCGCGCTTCATTGGCGGCCCAGCCGGAGCCCGCAGTGGTGGCGGAGGTGAGAGGGGTATCTTCACTCAGCCAGGTCTCGCGGACAGTGTCGCCGGCGGCCTCCGCGTATTCGGCGGCCAGCGTGTCGAAATTGCTGCCGTCTTCCGCCAGAGTGGCCAGAAAAGCGTCGGCGGTCTGCTTGGCATTTGCCTTGGCCATCTTGGTCATGCTCTCGGCCTCAGCCTCGCTCTTGGGCGCGCCCGCCTCGGCGCTGCCCTCGGTATAGGTATAGGTCTGGTAATTCACCGTATAGCGGTAAAAGTCCAGCACAGTGAATTCCTCGGTATGCTCGTTGAAATAGGTATCCACGTCGGCGTCGGTGATGCCGAAGCTGTCCAGCAGCGACTTGTAATAGGAACTGGCGATCACGCGCTTTTCAAAGTAATTCCGCATATCCTTGAGCGAAGTCCCGCTGCCGTAAACAATGCGGACATAGCTCTTGTCGGTAACGTCGGTGCCATGGTACTCGTTATAACTGGCGGCGGCATCCGCAAAGGCGCTCATGTTGGCTTCGACGTCCGCCCGGTCCTCTTCCGTCATGACATAGCCGCTCTGCTTCGCGTTCTGATACAGAAGGCTGATCTCATAGGCGGTCTGCTCCGCGCTGGAGAGGAAATAGTCCTTCCAGGTCTGAGAGCCATCGAACAGAGAGGGCTGCGATTCAAAGGTGGAGATTGAGGAAGTATCATATCCGTAAGAAGAGAGAAAGCTTCCATACTGGCTCAGGAAACTGTCGCGGGTGGCGACGTAATACGCACGCATATCCATTGCCGAGACCTTGTCGTTGCCCACCGTCATGACGGTAGTGTTGCGGGCGATGAGGCCCGTGGACGAAAGGATCATGTAGAGAACGGTGACTACGCAGAGGATCGCGGCGAGGATCAGAACCAGCTTGATCCAGGGGTTTGTCCGGTTGTCTTTACCGGCGGTTTTGGATTTGGCCATAGTTTTATCCATCCTTGCTGAAAAATTGGATCGCAGAGCCGAAGGACTGCGACTTTTACAATTATCCGTTCCGCAGACGAAAAAGTCAAGCCCTTTTGCCGTTCTGTAAGTAAATTTTAAACAAAATTTATCAAGATAGTGTTTTGTCGCCCGAAAAGAGGCTGTTTCAGGGCCGCCGGCGCGCCGCATTTTACAAAAAGAGAGACGGTTTTCCGCAAAATCTTTGAAAAAAAGCTTGCATTCTTAAATTTGTTATGATATGATTTACGTTGCGAAAAGTAATCGATGCGAGGTGAGATGAAGTGAAAGAGGGTATCCATCCCAACTATAAGGTGACTACCGTGCGCTGCGCCTGCGGCAACGAGTTCCAAGTCGGCTCCACGAAAGAGAATATCCGCGTTGAAATTTGCAGCAACTGCCATCCCTTCTATACCGGTAAGCAGAAGCTGGTCGATACCGGCGGACGCGTTGACCGTTTCAAGAAGCGTTTCAACCTGGAGAACAAATAAAGCCTCAAGTTGGTCATACAGCGGCGCCTGCAACGGGCGCCGCTTTTGTCAGTTTTGATCGAAAGCAGTACATTTCATGGACAAGGGAGGCGAGAAGCCTTTGAGTATGCTGGAAAAGCGGGAGGACGTGCGCGGCCGCGCCCTTTTGGTGGGGCTGTGCTGCGACAGCGCGAAGGATTTTGAAAACTCAGACGAGGTCACCATGGCCGAGCTTTCCGAGCTGGTGCGAACAGCCGGCGGCGAGACGGTGTTGACCGCCATGCAGAACAAGCACACGCCCGACCCGCATACCTTTATCGGCGAGGGCAAGGCCGCCGAGTTGAAGGCGATGATCGCGGCCAACGAGATCGACCTGGTCATTGTGGACAACGATCTTTCGCCTTCCCAGGGCAAGGCACTGGAGGACGCGCTTTCCTGCCGCGTCATCGACCGCAGCGGCCTGATTTTGGATATTTTTGCTGACCGAGCCCGCACGGCTGAGGGTAAGCTGCAGGTGGAGCTGGCGCAATATCAATATCTGCTGCCCCGCCTGACGGGCATGTGGACCCACTTGGTGCGGCAGACCGCCTCGGGCGGCTCAAGCCCAATCGGCACCCGCGGCCCCGGCGAAACCCAGCTTGAAACCGACCGCCGCCATATCCGCCGCAAGATCCAGAAGCTGCAGGACGAGCTGCGGGAGCTGCGGCGGGTCCGCGCCACCTAGCGCAGCAAGCGGGAAAAGAACGAGATCCCGCTGGTCTGTATCGTAGGCTATACCAACGCGGGCAAGTCCACGCTGCTCAACGCGCTGACGGGGGCGGGCGTCCATGCCGCCGACCGTTTGTTCGACACGCTGGATCCCACTACCCGCACGTTGCGCACCCAGCAGATGGGGGATATCCTGCTTTCCGATACGGTGGGCTTTATCCGCAAGCTGCCCCACCATCTGATCGACGCCTTCCGCTCGACGCTGGAGGAGCTGGTCTATGCCGACGTGCTGGTACACGTCATCGACGCGGGCGACCCGGAATGGCGCCGGCAGTATCAGGTGGTGGAAGAGCTGGTGGAGCAGCTCGGCGCGGGCCACACGCCCCGCATCACGGTGTTCAACAAGGTGGACCGCCTGCGGGAAGATCAGCTTCCCCGCCAGGCCGACGCGCTCTATTGCTCGGCGCTCCGGGGGCTTGGACTGGAAAATCTGGTGGACCGGATCTGTAAGGTGCTGGGAGAGGGGATGCACGACGTGCGTTTTCTGCTGCCCTATGCTCAGGCGCAGGTGCTGGACTATCTTTACCGCGACGCCAGCGTTAAACGGGCCGATTACGCGGAAAACGGCATCGAGATCGAAGCCGTGGTGGACGAGCGGGCCTATGGCCGGATCCGGGAATATCTGCCCGGGGAGGCAGCACTATGACGAAGCCCTTCCGCGTGCCCTGTCGGGAGGCCGAGATCGAGTATATCGAGAAAAAATCCCGCTTTATCGGCCATATTTATAAGATCCAGACGGCGGAGCAGGCGCAGGAGATCCTGACAGCCGTCCGCAAACAATACTGGGACGCCACCCACAATGTTTACGCCTATATCCTGCAAAACGGCGTCATGCGTTTTTCCGACGACGGCGAGCCGCAGGGCACGTCGGGTATGCCCACTCTCGAGGTGCTGAAGAAGGAAGCGGTGTTTGACGTAATGTGCGTCACCACCCGCTATTTCGGCGGGATCCTTCTGGGCGCGGGCGGGCTGGTGCGGGCCTATGGCCACACCTGCAAGCTGGCGCTGGACGCCGCCGGGATCGCCGTGATGCAACCCTTTGCCAAAATCCGGCTGGACTGCCCTTATCCGCTTTTGGAGCAGGTGCGGCGGCAGCTTCCGCTGTTCGAGGCCGAGGAAACGGAGGCGGATTTCGGCGCCTCGGCGGTGCTGACGGCCTTTTTGCCCCGGGAAAAGCTGGAGCTCTTCGCGGCGCATCTGCTGGATCTTACCGGCGGCCGCCTGCGGCCCGAGCTGCTGGGGGAAGAGCTGTTTGCGCGAAAATTGAGGGATCCGTCGTAAAAAATGTGAATTTTCCGCAAAAATCTCCGAAAAAAAGAGGAAAAACGGTTTTTTTTCGTATTAGTTAATTGAGGTGATCCGATGACAGTGAGAGAACGGCTGGAAGCCGCCGAGCGGCAGACCCTTTCCGAAAAAGCGACCCTTGCCGCCGAAAGCCAGGGCCGCGAGCGGGAGGAGGAGCCCGACGCGTTTCGCACCTGCTTTATGCGCGACCGGGACCGGATCATCCACAGCAAGAGCTTCCGGCGTCTCAAACACAAGACCCAGGTGTTTCTTTCGCCCGAGGGCGATCATTATCGCACCCGCCTGACCCATACACTGGAGGTTTCGCAGATCTCCCGCACGGTGGCGCGCGGGCTGGGCCTCAACGAGGATCTCACCGAGGCCATCGCGCTGGGGCATGATCTGGGGCACACGCCCTTCGGTCACGCCGGTGAGCGGGCGCTTTCCGAAGCGCGAGGTTACCCCTTCCACCACAACGAGCAGAGCCTGCGGGTGGTGCGCCTTCTGGAGCGGGAGGGAAAGGGCCTGAACCTGACCCGCGAGGTCATGGACGGTATCGTCTGCCATACGGGACCCAGGCAGGCTGACACGCCTGAGGGGCGCGTGGTGCATTTTGCCGACCGGATCGCCTATGTCAACCACGACATCGACGACGCCGTCCGCGCGGGCGTGCTCAGTGAGGAGGATATCCCCTTTAACATCAAACTGGGGCTTGGCGCCAGCCACAGCCGCCGCATCGGACGGCTGGTGGAGGCGCTCATCGACTATGGCCGCAGGAACGGCGAGATCGGCATGGACGCTGAGATCGCCGCGCTGGCCGACGCCCTGCGGGATTTTATGTACGAGGCTGTCTATAAAAACCCCATGGCAAAAGGGGAAGAGGGAAAGTGCGAGGCCATCGTTCGGTATCTTTACCGTCATTTTTCCCAGGAACCCGGCCGTCTGCCCGGCGAATATTGGGCCATTGCCGACCGCGACGGCATGGATGTGGCCGTCTGTGACTATATTGCGGGAATGACCGACCGCTACGCCGTCAACCTGTTTGAGAGCCTGACGGTGCCCAAAAGCTGGAACAAGTATTGAGCTTGGACGGAGCGAAAGCTCCGCCTGACAGGGAAGGAGGTGCGTTTCATGCCGCTGCCCCAGCGATTTCTGGACGAACTCATCGCCCGAACCGACCTTGTGGCGTTGGCGGGGCGATACGTCCCGCTGAAAAAGAAGGGAGGCAGCTATTGGGGTTGCTGCCCCTTCCATCATGAAAAGACGCCCTCGTTCCACGTGGAGCAGGACAAGCAGTTTTTTAAATGCTTCGGCTGCGGCGAGGGCGGGAATGCGGTCCATTTCATGATGAAGATCGAGAATCTTCCCTATATCGACGCGGTACATAAGCTGGCCGACATGGCTGGCATGGAGATGCCGGAGGACGAGGGCGACGAGAAAAACCGCGTCCGCCGTCAGCGCCTTTTGGCGCTGAACACGGACGCCGCCCGCTATTTTTACGACACCCTGTCCGGCCCCGGCGGCGCCGAGGCCCGGGCCTATCTGCAAAAGCGGGGCATGACGCCCCAGACCATTGTCCGATTCGGTCTGGGATATGCCGACCAGAGTTGGGACGGGCTGATTTTGGCCATGCGGCAGAAGGGCTATACTGACCAGGAGCTGGAGGCCGTGCGTCTGGGTGGAAGGAGCAAGCGGGGAAGTCTCTATTGTTTTTTCCGCGACAGGATCATGTTCCCCATCATTGATGTGCGCGGCGACGTGGTGGCCTTCGGCGGCCGCATCCTCCACGGCGACGGCGACGGACGGAAATATATCAACAGCCCCGATACCCCTGTTTACAGCAAAAGCCGCACCCTTTACGCCCTCAATCTGGCGAAAAAGACCAAAGAGAAAAAATTTATCCTTTGCGAGGGGAATATAGACGTGATCGCCCTGCACCAGGCGGGGTTCGACAGCGCCGTCGCCTCCTGCGGAACGGCTCTCACGTCAGAACAGGCCCGCCTGTTGAAAAAATACACCGACGAAGCGGTCATATGCTACGATGCCGACGCCGCGGGACAGAAGGCCACGGAAAAGGCCATCGACATTTTGAAGGCAAGCGGTCTTGCCGTTCAGGTGCTGCGGCTCCCGCCGCGCCGGGACGAGAAAGGAAAGATCATTTATAATGCCGACGGGACGCCCGCAAAGGTAGACCCCGACGATTTCATCCGTCTCAGCGGCGCGGAGGCCTTCCGCACGCTGTTGGACAAGCCACCCACCGACGGGCAATACCGCATGAGCGAGATCCGGCGGAAATACGGCGAGCTTGCCGACGACGCGCAGCGGATCGCCTATATAAAGGAAGCCGTGCAATATATCGCGGGCATCTCTTCTACCGTCGAGCGCGAGGTCTATGCCCACGCTGCCGCGAAGGAGGCCGGCGTTTCGCCGGACAGCGTGCTCACCGAGGCCAAGCGCCTGCGGGAGAGCCGCCGGAGGCGGCAGGAAAAGCAGCTTGAGCAGGAGGCCCTGCAGCCCGAGCGCCTGCGGCAGCCACAGGCATGGGAGCTCCATTACGACGATCCGGCCTCCGCCGCCATGGAAGAACGGGTGGTGACGGCGGTGCTGGGCGACGGCGCGCTGCTGCGCTGCGCGAAAGAACGGCTGTCGCCGGAATGGTTTTCTTCGCCGTTTTTGGCAAAGATCTACCGGATGGCACTGGAGCGGATGGAGGCGGGGCTGGAACCCGACGCTTCTTTCTGCATGAGCCAGCTGGAGCCCGACGAACTGCGGCAGTTCACACGGATCCTGTCTTCTCCCGTGCGGGAGCGGACGGATGAGGCGTTGCTGGACGAGTACATTCAAAAAATCGAATATCGTTATCAAAAGAGAACCGCTCCGCCAGACGACGACGCGCTTTTGCGTGCGGCGGTACAGCGGAAAAAGGGTTAAGGAGGCACGAACGTGGAAGAGCAGGAAAACAGGATGCCCAACAAGCAGCAGGTGCTGCACGAGTTGCTGGAATTCGGACGGAAAAACGGCAAGATCACCATGAAGGAGATCAACAACGCCATCGATGAGTTGGAGCTCGACGCCGATCAGCAGGATAAGTTTTACGCCGCGCTGGACAAGATGGGCGTTGAGATCGCCATGGACGACGAGGATCTGGACGCCGACATGTCCGGCCTGGACGACGAGAACTTTGAAAACGTAGAGGAGGTCACAGAGGAAGAGATCAACGAGACCTTCGCCATGGCCGACGGTCTTGCCATCGACGACCCCGTCCGGATGTACCTGAAGGAGATCGGCAAGGTGGATCTGCTGACCCCCGAGGAAGAGATCGACCTGGCAAAGCGGATGCTGGAGGGCGATGAAGAGGCCAAAAAGCGTCTGGCCGAGGCCAATCTCCGCCTTGTGGTCTCCATCGCCAAGCGGTATGTGGGCCGCGGGATGCAGTTCCTTGACCTGATCCAGGAAGGCAATCTGGGTCTGATCAAAGCGGTGGAAAAGTTTGATTACACCAAGGGTTACAAATTCTCCACCTATGCCACCTGGTGGATCCGTCAGGCCATCACCCGCGCCATCGCGGATCAGGCCCGCACCATCCGCATCCCCGTTCATATGGTGGAAACCATCAACAAGGTCATCCGCGTGTCCCGGCAGCTTTTGCAGGAGCTGGGCCACGATCCCACTCCCGAAGAGGTGGCCGAGGAGATGCATATGCCCGTTCAGAAGGTGCGTGACATTCTGAAGATCGCGCTGGAGCCCGTCTCGTTGGAGACGCCCATCGGTGAGGAGGAGGATTCTCATCTGGGCGATTTTATTCCCGACGATGACGCGCCCGAGCCCGCCGAGGTGGCGTCCTTTACATTGCTGAAGGAGCAGCTTGTGGAGGTGCTGGGCACCCTGACGCCCCGGGAGGAAAAGGTTTTGCGCCTGCGCTTTGGCATCGAGGACGGTCGCACCCGCACGCTGGAAGAGGTGGGAAAGGAGTTCAATGTCACCCGCGAGCGCATCCGCCAGATCGAGGCCAAGGCGCTGCGCAAGCTGCGTCATCCCTCCCGCTCCAAGAAGCTGAAGGACTTTTTGAACTGAGGCGCTCTGGAATCTCAATATTTTGCACAATAAGACCGACTAAAAATTGTATAAAACGAAAAAGCCGTCTGCTTGAATCGCAGACGGCATTTTGTTATAATAAAAAATAGTTCCGGCAAACGGGGCTGTGTTTTCAAAAAACAGCGAAGCAAACAAAAAAGCAGTATATTTTTTATGTAAAATCGATAAGGCGGTGACGAATGAATAATCTGTATGAAGATTTTACCCGGATGATTGACCGCGCCGCGGCCGTCCTCGGGATGGACCGGACGCAGTATGAGTTTGCGAAATATCCCGAGCGCGAGATGATTGTTTCCATCCCCGTCAAAATGGACGACGGGACGGTCAATATTTTTCAGGGCTATCGGGTTCAGCATTCCAGCCTGTTGGGTCCTTACAAGGGTGGAGTGCGCTTTTCCCCTGCGGTGGATCACGACAGCATGCGCGCGCTGGCGGGGCTGATGACGCTGAAGTGCACGCTGGCCGGCCTGCCCTTTGGCGGCGCCAAGGGCGGCGTGACGGTGGATCCCGAAAGTCTCAGCACCGACGAGCTGGTGCGGCTGACCCGCCGTTTTACCGCTATGATCCTGCCGGTGATCGGGCCTGATGTGGACATCCCTTCGCCGGATATTGGCACTGACGACGCCGTGATGGGCTGGATCATGGATACCTACAGCATGATGGGCGGCCGCGCTATCCCCGGCATTGTCACTGGAAAACCGGTGGAGCTGGGCGGCAGCCTGGGCCGCACCGAGGCCACCGGCCGCGGCGCCGTTTATGTGCTGAAAGACACCATGAAGCGGCTGAAGATCCTGCAGGACAGAAGCACCGCCGTTCTGGTAGGCCTCGGCAAGGTGGGACGGAGCGCCGCGATGTCCCTGTACGACGAGGGGGTCCGGATCGTGGCAATGGCGGATTCCTCCGGCGGCATCCGCCGGGAAGAGGGGCTCGACGTTCCCGAGATCAACGGGTTCAAGCTGTCCGGCGGCCGGCTGTGCGACTATATGGCAGCCGGCGTGGAGCATATTACCCTGGAAGAGACGTTCAAGACCCCCTGCGCCGTTCTGGCGCCCTGCGCCGGCAATGCCATGATCAACGAGCACAACGCGCCGCAGATCCAGGCGCAGATCGTGCTGGAATGCGGCAACGCGCAGATTACCATGGCGGGCAACGAGCTTCTGGAGCAGCGGGAGATTACCGTAATCCCCGATCTGGTGGCTACCACCGGCGGCGTCATCGTGGATTATTTTGAGCGGGTGCAGAATGTTCAGTCGCTGATGTGGGATGAATACGAGGTCAACCGCATGATGAAAAACCTCCTGCTCAAGACCTTTGACAAGGTCTGGGAAACGGCGGAAAGAGAAAAGCTTTCCCTGCGGATGGCGTCCTTCGTCCTAGCGCTGGAAAAGGTCTGCGAAGCCAAACGGATTCGCGGGATTTTTCCCTAAGGAGGCGCTGATATGGGCATCGGTTTGTTTGATATCCTTGGGCCCATCACGGTAGGGCCGTCTTCCTCGCATACGGCAGGAGCTGTTCGCCTGGGGCTGGTATGCCGCAGGCTTCTGGGCAGCGACGTAAAGCAGGCGAAAATTACCTTTTTCGGTTCCTTTGCAGAGACCTACAAGGGCCACGGCACCGAAAAGGCCGTCATCGGCGGGTTGCTGGGCTTTCTGCCCGACAACGAAAAGATACGGGAAAGCCTCGCGCTGGCAGAATTCCGCGGATTGCAATATCAGATCCTCACCGGAGAAGACCCTCGCCTGCATCCCAATACCGTTCTGATCGAGGCGGCGTCCCGGGAGAAAAAGCTGCGGATGATGGGCGCTTCCGTGGGCGGCGGCGCCATTCGGGTCACCGAGATCAACGGGCTGGAGGTCGAGGCCGCCTTTGAAGAGGACACTGTGATCCTCTTTCACCGCGACGCGCCGGGCGTTTTGGCCGGGATTGCCCACGTTTTGACTTCCTGCGGCTATAACATCGGCAATCTCCGGCTTTCTCGCACCAGAAGAGAGGGCGACGTGATCACCGTGGTCGAGACCGACGTTCCTGTGGACGAAGAGACCGTCGAACGGCTGCTGGAGGTCGAAAGCGTCAGCGACGCTATCATGATTCCACGGTTTTAGGAGGCAATATGGAGTTTTCAAGTATCGACTATCTGCTGGATGAAAGCGCGAAAAACGGTCTTCCCATCGGGCAGATCGTCCTGCGCGAGGAACAGCGGGAGAGCGGCGCCTCGCGGGAGGCGATCCTGGAAAAAGTGGCCCGCACCTGGCAGGTGATGAAAACTGCCGCCAACGCCGGTATCGCCACCGATATGCGCTCGGTGAGCGGTCTTACCGGCGGCGACGCCGCGCAGTACTACAATCATTTCCGCAATCACAAGAATCTGCTGGGCACGCTGGAGGCCAAGGCCGTGGCTTACGCGCTGGCAACCAGCGGTTATAATGCGGCCATGGGCGTCATCGCCGCCGCGCCCACGGCGGGGGCGGCGGGCATCCTGCCCGGTGTGCTCATCGCTGCGCAGGAGGAATACGGCTTTTCCGAGCGGGACGCTTATGAGGCACTTTTGACGGCGGGCGGAATCGGCACCGCCATCGCCAACCGTGCCACGATCTCGGGCGCTTCCGGTGGCTGCCAAGCGGAATGCGGCAGCGCCGCAGCCATGGCGGCCGCGGCGCTCACCCAGGTGATGGGCGGCACGCCCCGCAAATGCGTGGAGGCGGCGTCTCTGGCGCTGAAAAACTGCCTCGGTCTGGCCTGCGACCCCGTGGCGGGTCTGGTAGAGGTGCCCTGCGTTAAGCGCAATGGCATTTACGCCGTTCTGGCGATCACGGCCGCCGACATGGCGCTGGCCGGGATCCAGAGCTTTATTCCGCTGGACGAGGTCATTGATTCCATGTATCAGATCGGCTGCGGGATGTCCTCGTGCATCCGGGAAACGGGGGAAGGCGGTCTTGCCGCCACGCCCACCGGTCAGGCCGCAAAAAGGAGGTTCACCTGATGGCGCACGATTTTTTAGCGCGGCTTTGGACGCTGCCCGACAAAGCGCCCGTGCTTGCCCGGCTGGCGGAACAGGGGATCCAAATCAAGCGTGTTATCGCGCCCGACCGTCAGCGCGTGCTGCAATTTGTGGAAGATCGGTTCGGCGCGGGCTGGATGCATGAATGCGAGGCGGCCCTTTCCACTGTGCCTTCCACCTGCTATATCGCAGTCAAGGATAAAAAGGTGATCGGCTTTGCCTGCTTTGAGGCCACGGCAAAGGATTATTTCGGGCCCATCGGCGTGGACGAAGCCTTCCGCGGCGGCGACGTGGGGACGGGGCTGCTGCTGTCCTGCCTGCATTCTATGTGTGAGATGGGCTACGCCTATGCCATCATCGGCTGTGCGGATGACGCGGCGGCATTTTATGAAAAAACCGTGGGTGCAACGGTGATTCCCGACAGTCATCCGGCGATTTATCAAAACCTTATCTTAAAATAAAGCATTTTTCAAAAAGCGGCTTTGCCGCTTCAGTCTGTCAAAAAACTATACGAGCGCCCCCGTTTCTGGTACAATAGAAGCGGGGGCGATGTCATGGAAGAATGGAAAAAGGATTCACGGCGGGAACCGGTGATCACAGACCTGGACGCGCTGGTGCCGAAGGA
>JAFSZV010000053.1 GCA_017455565.1 Clostridia bacterium | reverse complement strand
GATATCGCCGGAGATCATCACATTTTTGCGGCGCCCTATCTCATAGAAGAAGCCGCGGTGGGGGCAGCCGGCGCACAGGGTGGGCGGACGGCCCACCACCAGGGAGCTGTCATAATCCGGCGTGGGCAGAGGCTTGCCGTAAAGACAGCGGCGCAGTACGTCGGGAGTCAGCTCGTCCCAGCTGGGGAACAGCTCCTTGCCGATGGGGGCGAAGCCCAGCTGGCGCAGGGCATCTTCTAGATAAGGATCGTTCTCCTCCACCACGTAGACTTTATCCACGCTGCGGCAGAAATCGCTGATCTTTTTGACCGGCAGCGGATTGGTCAGACCAAGCTTCAGATAGGAAGCGTTCTCGCCAAAAACCTCTCTGGCGTAATAATAAGACACGCCGGAGCAGACCACGCCGATCTCTTTGCCGTTCATCTCCGCCCGGTTGAGCGGCGTTTCTTCGCTGTATTCAGCCAGCCTCTCCATGCGGGCGGCCAGATCCACCCGGCGTTTGCGGGCCACGGCCGGCACGCAAACGTATTTTTCTATGCGGCGGCGGTACTCCCGGATCGGCGTCTCCTGACGCTCTCCGATCTCGGTGATGGACTTGCTGTGGCAGACGCGGGTGGTCATACGCAGCAGGACCGGGATATCGTACTGCTCGGACAGCTCGAAGGCCAGCTTGGTCATATCCAGGCATTCCTGGGAGTCGGCCGGCTCCAGCATGGGTATCTTGGCCGCTTTGGCGTAATTGCGGTTATCCTGCTCGTTTTGAGAGCTGAACATGCCGGGTTCGTCCGCGGTAACGATGACCGTGCCGCCGTTGACGCCGGTATAGGCAAAGGTGAACAGCGGGTCGGCCGCCACGTTCAGACCCACGTGCTTCATGGAGCAAATGGCGCGGCCGCCGACAATGGACGCGCCGATCGCGCCCTCCAGGGCCACTTTTTCATTGGGCGCCCATTCCGCGTGGACTTCTTTCATCTGGGAGAGATTTTCCAGTATCTCCGTACTGGGCGTGCCGGGATAGGCGGAGGCGAAATGAACGCCGGCCTCCCAGGCGCCCCGGGCGACGGCCTCATCGCCGGTGAGCAATCGTTGGGTCATAAGCGATCTCCTTCTGCCGCGGACCTCTTTATTTCAACACTACCCGAATTTGAAACAGAACGAGCCGGCGGCATGGTTTTATACAATAAATAATAATAGCAAAAAAACCTTTGCAAAACAAGAGTATCGGCGCGGTAATAACAAAAGAGCTTGGGAATCATAGCCCAAGAAGGCGGATGCCGCAAAATGAGCGCGGATTTACGGTCCGGCGATTGCTTTTCGGAAGCAGAAAAACTATAATGATAAAAAAGATATACGAATAATTCGGTTGAACGATGGCCTTGAAAGGAGCAGCAGCGCCTATGGATATCACGGAAAAGTTTGCTACTTTGGGAGTGGATAATGCGCCCGGCCAGGAAAGCCTGCGCAAGGATTCCCCTCTTCACTTGCGCGGCCCTGCACTGGACGGCACGGCGGTCGATTTCAGCCACGGCGACGTGGACGCACATAAGCCCACTCCGGGCAGCCTGGGGCTGTTCACCGAAGGCGTGCTGCTGACCGGCGCCGCCCAGGCCTATACGCCCTATCGCGGCAAAAGCTCCATATTGGAAAGCCTGGCTCCCCGCCTGAGCGACTTTACCGGCGCCGCCATCGATCCGGCCAGCGAGCTCATCCTCACCCCCGGCACCCAGGGCGCGCTGTTTCTGGCCATGGGCGCCAACGTCATGCCCGGCGACAAGGTGGCCATCGTGGAACCCGACTATTTTGCCAACCGTAAAATGGTGGAGTTTTTCCATGGCGAGATGATACCCGTCCCTCTGGATTGGCAGGCCCATCGTGATAAAGCCGGGTTGGATCTGGATGCGCTGGAAAAGGCTTTCCAAGCCGGGGCGCGACTGTTCCTGTTTTCCAATCCCAACAATCCCACAGGCTGCATTTATTCCGGCGATGAGATACGCTCTATCGCGGCCTTGGCCGCCGGGTACGGCGCTACGCTCATCGTGGACCAGCTTTATTGCCGGCAGATATACGACGGGAGGAAGTACATCCATCTGTGCGCGGAACATAAGCGTCCTGACAATATAATCACCATCATGGGCCCATCCAAAACCGAATCATTGAGCGGCTACCGTCTGGGCGCGGCTTTCGGCACGGCCGCTATAATCGAGCGCATGGAGAAGCTGCAGGCCATCATGGCCCTGCGCTGCGGCGGCTATAACCAGGCGGTGTTCGAGTGCTGGTTCAAAGAGCCGGAAGAATGGCTTGCCGCGCGCACGGAAACCCACCGGCAGATACGCGATGATCTGATGGCGGTCATAAACGCTACGGAAGGCGCATCGGCCCGCCCCACCGAAGGCGGCAGCTATCTCTTTGTCACCCTTCCGGAGCTGGACGTTTCTTTGCATGAATTCATCCGCATCGCCCGCGCCCACGCCGCGGTCACCGTAACCCCGGGCACGGAGTTCGGGCCCCATTTCCTCCATCAGTTCAGAATCAATTTTTCCCAGGATCACGACGCAGCGGTAGACGCCTTGAAACGGCTGTTCAAACTCATGGAACTGTACCGTAAATGAGCTTAACTTGACGCAAAAAACACCCGAAACAGAGTTTTCGGGTGTTTTTGTATGCCGATTCTGTTCCAGACCAGATCAGCTCACTCCTCCGGCTTCAGCGCCAAAGTTGCCCAGAACGTGGGAACGCCGTGCTCGTGCAGGAAGCCGGAGCCGTTGCTGTCCTGATAAACGTCCAGCAGACGGAAACCGGCCTGCAGCTGGCCGCCGATCTGCTCTTCGATGGAGTGGGAAAACTGTATGCCGGCGTCATCCTTCTTCAGAGACTCCATCTGATCGGGATTTTGCAGCGGGTCGAAGGGCAGATACTGCACTATGTGGCTCTCGTCTTCTTCCAAGAAAAGATAATTGAAACCGTTGTCCAGCCCTGATACCAGCCTCCCGCCCGGCTTGAGGATGCGGAAGCATTCCCGCCATACCGGCAGCACGTCTTTTATATAGCAGTTGGAGACCGGATGGAAGATGAGATCGAAGAAAGAGTCGTTGTAGGGCAGCGGTTTGGTCATATCCGCACGCAGGGCGTGTACGGTATAGCCTTCTCTGGCCGCTACAGCTTTTTCGCTCTCGATCTGCTTTTTCGAATAGTCCAGCACCCAGCATTCCGCGCCCTGGGCGGCAAATTTGGGCATCTGCTGTCCCCCGCCGGAGGCGAGGCCCAGGACGCGCTTGCCACGCAGCTGGCCCAGCCAGCTCTTCGGTACCGGCTTCGTCGGGGTGAGCACTATCTCCCATTCCCCTGCCACGGCTTTCAGGTAGTCCTCGGGGGAGATGGGTATGCCCCATTCCCATCCTTCATCGATCCAGCGGTCGATGGTGCTGGCGTTGATATCCGTATAGTCCATCTCTTCTCCCCTAACAAAATACACTTTCAACAGCATTAATAATAACAAATAGACGTCATGAAGACAAGTATGTCCCGACGCGGCGTAGCTTAATATGATATGAGAAAGATCACCCGAGCTTTGCAGAACGGGTGATCTTAGTCTTTATCAGTTTCGTATAAAGGTCAGGATCTTTGTTTGCCCTGAGCAGAGACAGTTGCCGGCAGATTACCAGCCGGTGCCGAAGTTCTTGATGGTATAATTGCCCTCGGCGTCAGTCTTGATGATGCCCAGGTTGGACTTGTTCTTGATGTACTGCCCGTCGATCTCACCGGAGGCGGCGGTGTACTTATTCATGTCCTCGACACCTTCAGCGATCTTCAGGCTATAGGTAGCCTCGAAAACGATGTCGCCCTCCTCGATATCATAATCCTTCAGAGCTTCGCTGGCGGCGATCTCT
>JAFSZV010000052.1 GCA_017455565.1 Clostridia bacterium | reverse complement strand
GCTATCTATGGAGATTTTTCACACTATACCAGTAAGCCACTGAAGGATTTCATCTATGAAAGCAACAAAGGCAAGGATGTTTTCTTTGTTGCAACGGAGGACGAAGCAATCGAGAAGTTATCTCGATAAATTCCGGTTTATCATCCCCAATAACGACAAAAAGCCCTTCGCTGCATACCCACAGCGAAGGGCTTTCATAATATGGATCGTTCCAGCCGCAAACCGTCAAGAATGACTTCTTACCCCGAAACCCCTTGATACGGAGAATAAAGGGAGATCATGCAACTGTTATCAAATTGTTATCAAAGGAACCTTTGCGAAGCCGGAAAGCCTTGATTTTACTGGGTTTTCCGGTTTTCGTATCTCATTCCCACTCCACCGTTGCGGGGGGCTTGCTGGTGATGTCGTAACAGATGCGATTGATGTGTTTGACCTCGTTCACGATGCGGTTGGAGGCGCGCTCCAATACGTCGTAGGGGATGCGAGCCCAGTTGGCGGTCATAAAGTCCTGGGTCTCCACGGCGCGCAGGGCCAGAGTATAGTCATAGGTGCGGCCATCGCCCATTACGCCCACCGAACGCAGATCGGTGAGCACGGCGAAATACTGGTTGATGCTGCGATCCAGTCCGGCGCGCGCGATTTCTTCCCGGAAGATGGCGTCAGCATCTCGCAGGATGGCCAGACGTTCCTCCGTGATTTCGCCGATCACACGGATGGCAAGACCGGGGCCGGGGAAGGGCTGCCGCCACACCAGCGTCTCAGGCAGGCCCAACTCGATGCCGAGCTGCCGCACCTCGTCCTTGAACAGCCGGCGCAGGGGCTCGATGATTTCTTTAAAATCCACATAGTCAGGCAGACCGCCCACATTGTGATGGCTCTTGATGACCACGCTTTCGCCGCCGACGCCGCTTTCCACCACGTCGGGATAGATGGTGCCCTGGACCAAAAAGTCCACCTTGCCGATCTTTTTGGCTTCTTCTTCAAAAACACGGATGAATTCTTCTCCGATGATCTTGCGTTTACGCTCGGGATCGGTGACGCCCTTCAGACGGCTCAAAAACCGATCCTGCGCGTTGACACGGATGACCTTGACGCCCAAAACACCCATGGCCTCCATCACCTGATCGCCCTCGTCTTTGCGCAGCAGGCCGTGATCCACAAAGATACAGGTCAATTGATCGCCCACCGCCCGGTGGAGAAGGGCGGCAGCCACCGAGCTGTCCACGCCGCCGCTCAGCGCCAGCAGCACCTTGCCGCCGCCCACCTTGGCGCGGCATTCCTCGATGGCCTCCTTGGAATACGAGGCCATTTCCCATTCGCTTTTCAGTCCGCAGACGCCGTAGAGGAAGTTTTTCAGTACCTCTGTTCCGTGGACAGAGTGAAGCACCTCGGGGTGGAACTGAACGCCGTAAAGCTTCCGCTTGGGATCCTCTACCGCGGCGGCGGAGCAGCCCGCCGTGTGCGCGCAGGCGCGGAATCCCGGCGCCAGCGTTTCTACCTCGACCCCGTGGCTCATCCAAAAGACCGAGGTTTTCTCGATGCCGTCAAACAGGGCGCCGCCCTCATGGGTCAGCTCGATCTTGCCGTATTCCCGCACGGGGGAAAGGCGGCAGTTGCCGCCCAGAAGCTGCATCATCAGCTGCTGCCCGTAGCAGATGCCGAGAATGGGGATGCCCAGCGCAAAAATGCTTTTGTCGATCACGGGCGCGCTTTCGTCAAAGACGGTGGCGGGGCCGCCGGTGAAAATGATCCCATCGGGGGCAAAGGCGGTTATCGCCTCCGGCGAGATCGACCAGGGCTTAATCTCGCAGTAAACGCCGCACTCGCGCACGCGCCGCGCTACCAGCAGATTGTATTGGCCGCCGAAATCCAGTACCAGAACACGATTTTGCTTTTTCATATAGATGCCCTCGTTCCGAAAATACTTTATTCTTTATTTTGACACAAAGTGCCAGAAATAGCAACTGCTTTTCACAGAATAAATTCATCTTCCGCCGGAACAATAAAAGCACCTGAATCACACAGAAGGAGGGAACAACCATGTTCCACGGAATGAAAAAACGCGCGGCGGCGCTGGCGCTGGTTTGCGGGATGATCCTCGCACTCTTTGTTCCGGCGGCGCTGGCGGGCGGGGGAGCGCAGCCTGCTGCGGCGGACATTGTGAAAAATGCCCCGCAGGGGCGGCTCGTGCTATTTTCCAGCGAGGACTTTTCTGCTGCAACGGGCGGCAAGACTCTTTCCGCCATCGTGATCCGCAGCCTTCCGGCGCAGGGGAGCTTGCTTGCCGCAGGATTGCCGCTGGAAGAGGGAAGCGTCGTCCCGGCAGAGCGGCTGGCGACCCTGTGCTATTCGCCCGGCACGGCGGAAGAACTGCGCGAGCGGTTCACCTTCTCGCCGGTCTTTGCGGGTGCCGGCGAGAGTGAAGCCGCCGTAACGGTCTCGCTCTGTCTTTCCGACAAACCTAACGGGGCGCCCGTGGCGGTGGCGCTGGATCTGGAGACCTACGCCGATCTGCCGCTGGCCGGCGCATTCCGGGCGGTGGATCCCGAGGGCGACCCCTGCAGCTACGAGATCGTATCCCAGGGAAAACGCGGCACCACAGAGATCACGGAAACCGGCTTCATCTATACGCCGGCGGACAAGGCGGGGAAGGACAGCTTCACCTATGTGGCCATAGACGACCACGGCAACCGCTCCAAGCCCGCCGCCGTTACCGTAAAAGTAATTAAGAGGGCGGCGCGGGAAACGGTATCCTATACCGATATGACGGACAGCCCCGCCCATTATGCCGCGGTGCGCCTGCACGAGGCGGGCGTTTTTTCCGGCGAGCGGTTGGGGAGCGAGACCTTTTTCTATCCAGAAAAAGCCGTGACCCGGGCGGAATTCCTGACTCTGGCAGCAGCGGTGGCCGAACTTCCGCTACCGACGGCTGCCGTGGCTACGGGACTTTCGGACAATGCCGATATCCCTGTTTGGGCCCGGAGCTATGTGGCGGCGGGGCTGACCTCCGGCGTGATCCGGGGCGTCAACGACGGGCTGGGCAACCGGGCGTTTTACGGTGAAAGCGCCGTTACCAGGGCCGAGGCGGCCGCGATTCTGGATCGCGCTCTATCGCTGCCCCGCGACGGGCGCGCACCGGCTTTCTCCGACGCGGAGGAAATCCCTGTCTGGGCGCGCCAGTCCGTGTCCAACACGGCGGCAGCCGGCATCCTTCCGGCGTTTTCTGATAATACCATCCGCTGTGCCGGAACGGTAACGCGGGAGGACGCGGCGATAATGCTGTATCAGACCTTGCGTTATCTGCAGGAAAACCGAAGATAAAGCAAAAGGTGAAAAGCTTTATTCCTTTACAGATTGCTTTTTATAACGATTAGTGAGTGTCTTGATATAGTCCGGCGTGGTGCCGCAGCATCCGCCCAAATACGAAACGCCCAGATCGAGATAAGGCGCAATAGCGTCGACGTATGTCTCGGCGGTCAGGGGATATGCGCCTGTTTTCGGATCGGGCAGTCCGGCGCTCAACTTGAGGACCAGAGGCAGGGACGTGCGCTCCGACAACTCCTTTACGGCAGCAAACATCCGGTCGGGCCCTTGGGAGCAGTTGATCCCAAATGCGTCGGCGCCCGCCTGCTCCGCAGCCTCGGCCATCGGTGCGGCCCGAAATCCACAGGGTGTGTTCCCTGCTTCATCACAGGTCACGGTGACGAAAACGGGAAGGGAAACGTTTGCCTTCGCGGCCCGCAGCGCGCAAAGCATCTCATGTTCATCTATCATCGTTTCAAAAACCAGAATCGCCGCTCCCGCGTCCTTTGCCGCAAGAGAGACCTCACGATAGAGGGCGCGGCATTCGGCCAGACAGGCGCGGTCTGCGCCGTGGGAAAGGAGTCCGCAGGGGCCGGAGGAAACGGCGATTTGCGCGCCTGCTTCGCCCGCTGCGGCTCTGGCGCAGTCTGCGGCGGCGGCGATCACCTGGCGGACGCCGTATCCCGTCCCGCGCAGACAAAGACGGTTCGCTCCCAGTGTGTTGGTGTAAAGGATCTCGGAGCCAGCCTCCAGATAGGCTCGGTGGATGGCCGTGATCCGGGCGGGATCGGTGACGCACAGCGTCTCAAAAGGCGCGCCGATGGAAAATCCCTGCCGCAGCAAGAGCGTGCCCATGGCGCCATCCAGAATGGTGACCGCCTTCATTCGCGTCACCGCCTTTCCTCAGACTTCGCAACTATGGTATAACAGATCCAGGTTTTCGTCAATATGTCGGCACATTCCCGTTTGCCGCTGCATAGGATAGCGTATTGGAAAGGAGCGATCTTATGGAAGAACGGCAGCAGGCAGAGCAGGACCGCCCCGATATCGACGATTTGATCTTTCGGGAAGAGACGGCGTTTATCAGCGAACGGTAAAAATTTTATTTCGCAAAAAAACGATTGACAAATCTCAAAAGCGGGACTATAATCCAAACCATCAAACCGATGATCCGGGAGAGTAAGCGGAGCGGGCTGCTTCCAGAGAGCTGACGGGTGGTGCGAGTCAGCGGCGGCACTTCGACGAATGGGCCGGAGAGGGCGGAACGAAACGCACGGGCGTAGTAGTGACCGACGGAATCCCTCCGTTATCAAGGGGAAGGCGCATGATCGTGCGCCGCAGAGAGGGCGGCTTTGCCGTCAATTTGGGTGGTACCGCAGAAGCGAGAGCTTTTGTCCCGAAGAAAGAAGAATCTTCGGAGACAAAGGCTTTTTTCTTTGCTCCGAAGCCGCAAGCGCGAGAAAGGAGCACGCCATATGCAAAACAAAGAAATCCCCTACAAAATCTATCTGAAGGAATCCGAAATGCCCAAAAGCTGGTATAACCTGCGGGCGGATATGAAGCACAAGCCCGCGCCGCTGATCGATCCCGCCACGGGAAAGCCCATTACCGCCGAGGGCCTGGCGCAGGTCTTCTGTGACGAGCTGGTGGCGCAGGAACTGGACGATGTCACACCCTTTGTCCCAATTCCGCAGGAGATCCTGAACTTTTACCGGATGTACCGTCCCTCGCCGCTGGTGCGGGCCTATTGTCTGGAAGAACGTCTGGGAACCCCCGCCAAAATCTATTATAAATTCGAGGGCAGCAATACCTCCGGTTCCCACAAGCTCAATTCCGCCGTGGCGCAGGCTTATTACGCAAAAAAGCAGGATCTGCGGGGCGTGACCACTGAGACAGGCGCGGGACAATGGGGAACGGCGCTGAGCATGGCTTGCGCCTATTTTGGATTGGATTGTCAGGTGTATATGGTTCGATCCAGTTACGAACAAAAGGCATTCCGCCGAGAGGTCATGCGAACTTATGGCGCGTCGGTCACGCCGTCGCCCTCCGACACCACGAAGGTGGGCAGGAAGATCCTTGCCGCGCATCCCAACACCGACGGTTCGCTGGGCTGCGCCATCTCCGAGGCGGTGGAGCGTGCGGTTTCCCAGCCCGGCTATCGGTATGTACTGGGCAGCGTGCTCAATCAGGTGATACTGCATCAGAGCGTGATCGGTCTGGAAACCAAAGCGGCGATGGACCAATACGGCGTCGTTCCCGACATCATCATCGGCAGCGCGGGCGGCGGCTCGAATCTGGGCGGATTGATCGCGCCCTTTATGGGAGAAAAACTGCGGGGCGAGCGGGATTACCGCATTGTGGCCGTGGAACCGGCGTCCTGCCCCAGCCTGACCCGGGGCCGATTTGCCTATGATTTCTGCGACACGGGCCGCATCTGTCCCATGGCGAAAATGTATACGCTTGGCGCAGATTTTATCCCGGCGCCCGAGCACGCCGGGGGCCTGCGCTATCATGGCATGAGCCCTATCCTCAGCCAACTTTATCACGACGGGCTTTTTGAGGCCGTGTCGGTGAAGCAGACGCAGGTGTTCGAGGCGGCGGAATATTTTGCCCGGGTGGAGGGAATCCTCCCCGCGCCCGAATCGGCGCACGCCATTCGCGTCGCGCTGGACGAGGCGCTGAAATGCAGGGAAACCGGAGAGGAAAAGACCATCCTCTTTGGCCTCACGGGAACCGGATATTTCGATCTCAAGGCCTACGAGCAGTTCCACGATGGCCGGATGACCGACTATGTTCCTGCAGACGAGGAGCTGGAACGCAGTTTTGCCGGTCTGCCCAAGCAGTCCTGACCGTCACAAAAGACCGGGCCCGCGCCGGATCATCCGGCGCGGGCCTGGTTGTGTCTTACAGATGATTACAGATCCCGAAGCAGAAACGTCACGGCGTCAAACATCCGGCCGCCAACGCTTCGACATGCGGGCTTTCGGAAAACCTCATGAAAGCCCAGCTTTTCGGCCACACGGAGCATGGATCCGTTGCCTGACCAGGTTTCCAGATAAAAACAGTGGAATCCCTGCTCCCGCAGCTTGTCCAAAAACAGCGAAAGCGCCGCCGTGCCGATGCCCTTGCCCCGCGCCTCCGGCGCGGCAAGGTCGATGCCGACGGCGGGGAACTGATGGGGGTTTGGGAGGAATTCCAAGTCCCGGTACTGCGAAACCCAGCCGACATGGACTCCGTTTGCTTCAATTTCATACTTCCAGCGGGGCGCATCCGGCGGGATCGGGGATGCCTGCATAAAATATTCCGTCCAGTTTTTCCGTTCTTCCTCCTCGCTGCCGTGCTCCAGTGGCTCCCAGGGCGTATCCAGCGCGCACCATTTGGTCTCTGTTGTAAACCAGCGGACATAATTCTCAATATCCGCTTCCACCATATCCCGCAGGACCACAGATTGCTGGTTTTTGTTGTTCATATTCCATGCCTCCTCACAGGAAACGCTTACTGCGCTTTACCCCGGCTGGTGATGGGCCAGACGTGCAGCACGTCTTCGCCGCGGATCACATGGATGCGGTCAAAGGTGTTGACGGTGGTGCAGCAATGCCCGGGCACACAGAGCAGCATATCGCCAGGGAACAGGTCGCTGTTGTCGGTGAAGATCGTGGTGTGCTCCTCGCTGAAGCGCAGCTCCGCCTCGGGAAAAGCGGGAAAATAAGGAGCGTGCTGATCCATGGCGAGACTTTTGACGCCGCAGTCCACCACCACCCGGTCGGGCTTTACCGAAAGGACGCTGGTGAGCACATAGAGCGCCTGCCGGAAGGGAAGACCCAGCTTTCGATAGCTGCTGTCCATAAAAAGATAACTTCCAGCCTGCAGTTGGGTGTAAACGGTGTCCGAGGGCTTTTCCGCAGCATATCCGGTGCTCCCGCCGCAAAAATTGGGGCAGGAGATGCCGCGTTCCTCCAGATAGCCCTTGAGGCGCGCCATTTCGGTCTCAATGGAAAGCAGCTCGCGACGGCGGACTTCGCCGTCCTCCTCGTGGGAGAGATGGCCCGCATAGGCCTGAATGCCGTGAAAACTCAGATGAGGCTGGGCCTGAATGAGCCGTGCCAGATCGAGCGCCTCTTCAAAGCGTTCCACGCCGCAGCGCCGCATTCCCACCTCATATTCCACCAGTACATGGAGCACGCCACCCTCGGTCATGGCACGCTCCAGCGCCAGAATGTTTTCCCGGTCGTCCACACAGACGGTGAGATGCGCCCGCCGCGCCAGCGAAGCCAGCAACGGCAGTTTTTCACTTTGTACCACCTGATTGGCGATGACCACGGTGGGGATGCCCTCCCGCACCAGATCGTCGGCCTCGCCCAACTTGGCGCAGGTGATGCCGCCGGCCCCAAACTCCATCTGCTTTTTCGCGATTTGCGGGCATTTGTGGGATTTGTAGTGGGGAAACAAGCGCATACGGGTGCCTCCCGCCAGTTCTTTCAGAATGGCGGCGTTTTCCTCCATCCCGGAAAGATCCGCCAGCAGGGCGGGGGTCTCCAGTTGGGTGATCGTCATAACATGGCCCCTTTCGTTACCGTTATTTCCGACCGCCGCGATGGCCGCTCTTACGCGGGCGGCCCGGGTGACGGGCGGGGCGCTCCTCGCCCTTTGCATTGACCTGCTTGACTTCTTTGGGCGACCGCATACCGGAAACGGCCTTGACCTGTACCAGAAAATCGTTCACCGTGCCGTTCTGCATGGTACGCATCACATGCCGCGCCACATCGGGCGCCATTTCCACCAGGCTTTCGTCGCCCTTGATGGTGATTTCGCCGATCTCGTCCTTTTTGATGCGGGCATATTTCAGAATAGAATTGACGATCTGCCGCTCGGTGATATCATGGTTGCTGCCCACATCGAAGGAGAGGACGGCGTTGCCGCCGTTCTCCGCCCTGCGGCCGCCGTTTTTCCCCACGGGGCGGGGACGGGAATCCCTTCGGGCGCCAGATTCGTTGCGGTTGGTGTTGCGGGCGTAAAACCGATCTTCCGGCGTTTCCTCCAGCCCCGTAAGATAATAGGGCTTGAGTTGGATGCCGGTGGCGTCTTGAATGTCGGCAAGGCTGAAAAACTCGCCGCTGCCCGCGATCAGGGTATAGGCGGCGCCGGCGTTTCCGGCGCGGCCGGTGCGGCCGATGCGGTGAACGTAATATTCCATATCTTGCGGAATGTCGTAATTGATGATGATATCCACGCCAGAGGCGTCGATGCCGCGTGCCGCCACGTCAGTGGCGATCAGAAGATTGGTGACGCCTTCCTTAAACTGGCCCATGACGCGGGTGCGCGTGCCCTGCGCCATATCGCCGTGCAGTCCTTCCACCGAAAGTCCCATCTCGGTGAGCTCCCGCACCAGCACGTCCACCATCCGCTTGGTGTTGCAGAAGATCAGGCCGCGCTTGGCGCCCTGCTGTTCAAACAGCAGACGCACGGCCTGGGCTTTTTTGGATTTGGGAACCTCCACATAATATTGGTCGATCAGGTTGAAGGCGGCGTCGCCCTCATCGCCTTTTACCATCTCGGGCGCTTGCAAAAACTGTTGGGTCAGCCGAAGAATGGGCGGAGGCATGGTGGCGGAAAACAGCGCCGTCTGCCGCCCTGCGGGGGTGCTGTAAAGGATGTGCTTGATGTCGTCCACAAAACCCATGTCCAGCATCTCGTCGGCCTCGTCCAGAATGGCCAGACGGATATTTTTCAACTTAAGGGTGCGGCGGCGCAGATGGTCGATGACACGGCCCGGCGTGCCTACTACCACGGCGCTCTGCTTGAGGGCGCGGATCTGGGTGTCGATGTTCTGCCCGCCGTAAACGGTGACCACCCGGAGCCCCTCCTTGTATTTTGAAAATTTCCGCAGTTCCTCGCTCACCTGCATGGCAAGCTCACGGGTGGGGCAGAGCACCAGCACTTGGGGATCGGCTTCATCGGCGGCATTTTCGATGCGCTCGATGGCGGGGATGCCGAAGGCGGCGGTCTTGCCAGTACCCGTGCTGGATTGTCCGATCACGTCTTTGCCCTGCAGCATCAGTGGGATGACCTTTTCCTGGATCGGCGTAAACCGTTCATAGCCTGTGTCCTCGATGGCGCGGATCATCTCCGGCGAGAGGCCCAGGACTTCCAAAATCGTTTTGTCCATAGATCTTCTCTCTTTCAAGATTTCATACATAATTATCATATCACATTCTTTCCCAGTGCGCAATCCCAAAAGGACGGCGGAAAAGAGAAACCTACAAAAAGGACGGCGGAAAAGAGAAACCGGGTGTAGGTTCTACAATGATGTGTGACAGATAGGAAAAAAGAATAGCGAATAGGAGCAGCCTGTATTATGGTTGAGTTGTTGAGACAAAACCGAAAGGCAGGTGCCCTATTCGCTATGAATAAGATAACACAAACCGCCCGGTATAGGCAATCCCTAATTCACTACGCACAGAAAAACGGCGTCACAGCAGCGGCGATCCGATACAGGACATACCGGCAATACATCTACCGCTGGATGAAACGC
>JAFSZV010000051.1 GCA_017455565.1 Clostridia bacterium | reverse complement strand
TGCGGAAGTAGCTCATCTGGTAGAGCGCCACCTTGCCAAGGTGGAGGTAGCGAGTTCGAGCCTCGTAGTCCGCTCCACAAAATATTCGACAGGAGCGAAAACTCCTGTCGATTCATATGGTGCCATGGCCAAGTGGTAAGGCAAGGGTCTGCAAAACCCTGATTCCCCAGTTCAAATCTGGGTGGCACCTCCAAAAATTAAAGTACGCAAAAGCGTACTTTAATTTTTGGAACTAAGTGTTCCGCTTGCGCGAAGGTGAAGTGTCCTTCGGACGTGAAGAGATGCTGCGCATCGTGAAGTGTGACTTCGCCACGATATGCGGAACACTTAACTTCACTTTGCGGCAAAGCCGCAATACTTCACGATGAGTGAAGCGAATTTCTTCACTTGTGCCTTGCTTCAAATTTCACATTTGCCCGTGTTGATTTATCATAATTCTGCGATATAATAAAAAAGAAATCGTCAAGTCAATATTTCCGTTGGATCGATATTCAATGATTGATTATGGCAAATTCACGTTATCGAGAAGTTGCCGATTATTTGCAGATAAATTATTCGTGCTTTCAGGCTGATTTTGTCTTTAACCCTGATAATACTCCGCTTTGAAATATGCTGCGCTGAAGAAGGGCGAGTTTTTTCGAGGAACAGCAAAGAATGGTCTTACAAAATGAAACGCCTGTTGTTGACACCGATGGGATCGAACCGCTATCTGAACGTTATCAAGACCAGTACCTTGCTATGCGTGGGACAGATTGCTACTGGACGGGAGACAGGGTGGTTGAGGCTGCGGATCGGTTCAATGTCTATCTGGCTGTTGATGACAGTGTCGTCGTCGGTTATATTGATGTGACGAATTGTTATGAAGAAAACGAGCCCTTTGATTTGTTGGTTAAAAAAGAGCATCGCGGCAAGGGCTGGGGAAAAAAGCTGTTGGCAAAGGCCATTGAAATGAATCGACCCAAGGGGATGGAACTGTTGGTAGACGTCGAAAATGTTCCCGCTGTTTCTCTTTACAGATCACTTGGTTTTGTGAAAATACCGGGAGAAAACAATCAGACGGCAGTCTGGAATATCTAAATAGGATCCCCTTCTCAAAAGAGCAGACAGACCCGCTGTCTGCTCTTTTTCATTTTCTCCTCTTCTATTTCGCCAGCCCGTTTCATAAAGTGCAGTAAAAGACTTGTGAAAAGAGGATGAAAGATGACACATACATCGATCTATCAGGATATTGCTACCCGCACCGACGGCAATATCTATATCGGCGTGGTGGGCCCTGTCCGCACGGGGAAATCCACCTTTATCAAAAGCTTTATGGAGCAGATGGTGCTCCCGAATATCGACAACATCTATCTGAAGGAGCGCGCCAAGGATGAGCTGCCGCAAAGCGGCTCCGGCCGGACGATCATGACCGCTGAGCCGAAGTTTATCCCGGAAGAGGCCGTTTCCATCACTGTGGATGGCGGCGCAGCCTGCAATCTGCGTCTCATCGACTGCGTGGGATATATGGTGGAGGGCGCCATCGGGCAGTTTGAAGAGGATCAGCCCCGCATGGTGCATACACCCTGGTTTGAAAAGGAGATCCCGCTGGCGCAGGCGGCCGAGATCGGTACGCGGAAGGTCATTACCGAGCACAGCACCATTGGCGTCGTCGTTACGACAGACGGCTCCATCGGAGATATCCCGCGGGAAGCCTATGCCGAAGCGGAAGAGCGCATCGTGCGGGAGCTGCAGGAGATCCACAAACCGTTTTGCCTGCTGCTCAACACCACCGAACCGCAATCGGAGCGTGCATCCGCTTTGCGGAAGGAACTGGAGAAAAAATACGGCGTCACCTGCCTTTCGGTCAATTGCTTGACCCTGCGAAAAGACGAGATTGACGAGATCCTTTCTGCGGTGCTCTATGAATTTCCTGTAAAGGAGTTTCGCTTTACATTACCTCAATGGATCACCATGCTGCAAGCTGAGAACACCTTGCAGGAATCCATTTATCAATCGGTCTTTTCCGCCTGCGAAAGCGTGCGGCGGATGCGCGACGCCAGAAAGGAGATTGCTGCCCTCAGCGGACGGGGCGAGATTGAACAGGCAATTTTGAATCAATTGAATCCCAGCGACGGCACGGTCACGGCCACGATCGTTGTGCCGCAGGCGCTGTATTATCAGATGCTCAGCGAACAATGCGGGATCGAGATCCGCTCCGAGGCCGATCTAGTACCGCTGCTTTGTGACATGGCGCGGATCCGCAAGGAGTATGAGCATGTTGCCGCCGCGCTGGAACAGGTTCGCCGCACGGGCTATGGGATCGTGATGCCCGACAGCAGCGAAATGCATCTGGAACAGCCCGAGATCGTCAAACAGGGCGGCCGTTTCGGCGTTAAGCTCAAGGCCAGCGCACCCAGCATCCATTTGATTCAGACCCAGGTGGAGACCGAGATCAGCCCCATTGTCGGCTCGGAAAAGCAGAGCGAGGATCTGGTGAATTATCTGATGCAGGAGTTCGAGGATTCGCCGGAAAAGCTGTGGGAAAGCAATATCTTCGGGAAATCCCTCAGTGAGCTGGTAAATGAAGGACTCAACAATAAGCTCTATAAAATGCCGGATGATGCCCGCGGCAAGCTCCAGACCACTCTGGAACGCATCATCAATGAAGGCAGCGGCGGCCTGATCTGCATTATCCTCTGATGAGCGGGAGAGCATATGGCCGCGGCGAACCGAAGGGCGGCGGCGCGGCATTGTTTCTGCTTTTCCTGGCGCTGATTCTTCTGCTGCGCTTCGGTGAAAGCGAGCGGCTCGTCGTTTTTCGTCAACAGCTTCATGAGGCCGTATTCGAGCGGGCCGGGGGGATCGACTATGAAAAGGCGCTGGAAACGCTGGGCCGCAGCTTTTCCGGCCTCGACGATGCAGACAGCGCCGTTTCGGTCTTCGGGCGCGAGATATTGGGGTTTTCCGCGCCGAAGGAAAGCGAAACGCCGCTTTCGCAAGAATAAAAAAACGGAGCGGGCCTGTGCCTGCTCCGCGGTCGTTATGCGCTTGTTTACAGTTTTCTTGCACCGATCTCTACCCACGCCGGACGGAAGCCGCAATTCAGTGCGATGTTCCAGGAATGATAATTGGAAACGCCGGTTCCGTAAAAGGGGATCCATCCGTGCTCCAGAATGCGATTTTTCAGCAGACTCACAAGATAGCTTCCGATCCCTTGTGAGCGATAGGGTTCCAAAACGTCAATGCCGATCTGCATCCATCCCGGCGCATCCTCCGAGCAGCCTGCCATGCCGATGATGCTGCCGTTGTCGCAGGCGCAGACCACGATACGGTCGGGGCGATTGGGATGAAAAGAGGGCGCGATGGCGTTTGGAAAACGGGCATCGCCGTAAAAAGCGTGAATTTCGCTGTCATAAAACCATTGTACGGGAAAATCGCCTTTCGGAACGACAGGAAAAACGGGGAGAAACATATGAAAGGTTCCGGAAAGGGCATAGCCAAACCGGTTGATCTGCGCCTCGATGGGCCGGAGATTGGGAAGTTCAAAAAGCCAATGCCCCTTTTTATCCCGGATATATTCACGCAAAAAGGCATGAAGGCATTCGTGCGCGGTGATCACGGCGTTGTTCCCCTCTGTGGCCATATGAAAGAAATACGGCTCGTCCGAGTAGCGCCGCCGTCCTTCCCGCAGCGCGGGCAGGGTAAGCACATTTTCTTTCCGCGAGAAATCTTCAGGCGTGCAGTTATATTCCAGCGCCAGAAGCGCATGCAGGCGATCTTTAGGGTTCTCGTTCATATGGCGTTCTCCTTAACCTTGAACAAACGGGTTTTTGTTTTTTATACCAACCCCGCCCATGTTGTCAATTGATGTTCATTCTCGTTATATGGTGCAGCAAGACGCATCGATTTGATTCACGTAGAAAACAGCGAAAAAAGGTCTGCGCATCACAGAATACGCAGGGCGAAAGAAACTCTATGGTGAGGGATCGGCGGTAATTCACGGTGACGTTGGAAAAGGTCATGCTAGCGTCGGGATTCCGCGGATGCGGGCGGATCCAGCTCCAGTCGGCGCTTCCATCCACCGCGGAGATACCGGGCCAGCATCAGGCCAAAGCGGGTCATATTGTCGCCCACCATGCAGATCCATGCCGCCCTGAGACCAAAGGGAAATACGGTAATGCACAGATATGTTCCCAGAATCCGTACGCCCCACATACTGAGCACCGAAAAAAGGAAGGGGGTTTTTGTATCGCCAACGCCGTTGCATACGCCGTCTAAGATGATGAGCACGGCAAAAAACGGCTCGGATACGGCCACGATCCGCAAAACCGAGGCGCCCAGTGCAACGACCTGCGGGTCCTTTGTAAAAAGTCCCATCATGGCGGCGGGGAAGAGGAACAGCAGAATGCTCAGCAGCGTCATCAGCGCGGCGGCCATGGTGATGATCGCCAGCGTATATTGCCGCAGTTTTTTCTCACTTTTTTCTCCCGCGGAAAACCCTGCCAGCGTCGCAGCGGCCGCCTGCATCCCGTAGCCGGGGATATAGAAGGCCTCCTCCGCAGTCAGGGCGATGGCGTGGGCGGCTGTGGGGATCGTGCCCAGCCGTGCGATGAGCGACGTAAAGACCACGTGCCCGAAAGCCGCGGCGATGTGCTGTGCCGCGACGGGCGCGCCCACCCGCAGGCATTGCTTCATCACCGGCGGGCAGAAGCGCAGCTTTTGCCCTTTCATGGCCAGCGAGGGCTCGGTCCAGACCGAAAGCGTCATCAGCGAGCCGCCCAAAACAACGGCGGCAGCCGTGGCGATTGCGGCGCCCTTAACGCCCCATCCGGCGCCCCAGAGGGTGATGGAAACGCCGCCGATGGCAACCGTGCGGGAGGGAAGGATCAGCAGGAAATTGAGCAGGATGTTCACGGCATTCATCAGGCCGTTTACCAGCATGGGCCGCTTGGTATTGCCGGCGGCACGAAGCACGGAGCCAAACACCGTGCCGGCCGTGCGGAAGATCATGGGGATGCAGACAATGGTAAAATACAGAGAAGCGTCGCCGCAGATCTCCGGCGCGCCGCCAAGCCAGCCGGGCAAATAGGGGCTTACGGCAAGGGTGGATACGGTAAGGACCGCGCCGATGATCAGCACGAGGAAGACCGACTGCATGGCTGCCTTTTGCGCCCGGTCCCTGTCCTTTGCGCCCAGCGAGATCGAAATGCAGGAGAGTACCCCGATCCCTGCGGCGAACATGGGAGCGTGGAGCAGCCACATGGTGGTCCAGGTCAGGCCGACGGCGGCCGAGGCCTGCGCGCCGATGGCGCCGACCTGCGCGGTGTCGGCGTATTGAACGAGGGTATACAGCGCCTCTTCCATTACCGTGGGCCATGCAAGCCGCAGGATGCGTCGCATCATGGCGCGATCCCGAAAAACACTTCGCAGATCCGTAACCGTTCTCACCTTTCCGTCGTCAGATACATTCTGCCTTTATCCTATCGAAAACCATGTTATGTTGTCAAGAGAAGAAACGTCCTCAAAGGCTGAAGATCACCTTCAGCCGCCCGTTTCTCACGGCGCTCCTTGCGGCTGTGACGCTGCCGGATCTTCACTGGCTTTTGCTGCTGGGTCTTGCGGCGGCAGTCCATGAATCGGGGCATCTGCTTGCGCTGCTCGCGTTCGGAAGCCGTGCGCGCGAGCTTCGTTTCCGCCTTTCCGGCATGGAGATCCGGTACAGCCAGGACCGGCTGACTTACGGCAAAGAGGCCGCGGTTGCGCTGGCGGGGCCGGGAATCAATCTGCTTTTTGCGGCCGCGCTTGCGCCGCTTGCGTTGCGGGCCGGCTCGACGCTGCTGTTTCTCTGGATCGGCTGTCACGCGGCGCTGGCGGCGTTCAATCTGATCCCCGCGCTGCCGCTGGACGGCGGGCGGGCACTGAACAGCTTTCTTTGCGTCTTTTGGCCGCAGGCCGGACCCCAAATTATCGAAGCATTCGGCAAAGCCGCGGGAATCGTCCTGCTGGCGCTGGGGCTTTACGTTTTGCTTCGCTTCCGGAATCCGACCCTGTTCACGGCAGGCGTACTGATTTTTGCGGGCGGAGCGGGGAAAAAGCTTTACAAGAGCTAAGAAAAAAGATAAAATATATATTCAAGCATTCCTTTGGGGGGATATTATGAACGATAAGATCCGCGCCTGCCTGGAAAATGTGCGGAAGCCTGCGCGATACACAGGCGGCGAATATAACGCGGTTTATAAAGAAAAAAGCGCGGTGGATCTGCGCTTTGCCTTCTGTTTTCCGGACATTTACGAGATCGGTATGTCGCATCTCGGTTCCAAGATCCTTTACGGGATGCTCAACGAGCTGGAGGGCGTTTGGTGCGAGCGGGCTTACGCGCCGTTTTTGGATATGGAGGCCGAGATGCGCAAGCGCGGCCAGCCGCTTTATGCGCTGGAAAGCGGCGACCCCGTGGGCGGTTTTGATATTTTGGGCTTTACGCTGCAATATGAGATGAACTATACGGGTGTGCTCAACATGCTGGATCTGGCGGGCGTGCCGCTGTATTCCCATCAGCGGACGTCGCTTTCGCCGCTGGTGGTGGCGGGCGGCCCTTGCGTCTATAACGCCGAACCCGTGGCCGACTTCTTCGACATCATCATGATCGGCGAAGGGGAGGAGATGTGGCCCGAACTCATCGCTCTGTACCGCCGGGCAAAACGGGAAAAGATGGACAAGTCCGCCTTTTTACGGGAGGCGGCAAACATCGGCGGCATCTATGTGCCTTCACTGTACGACGTGACCTATCGCGGTGACGGAACAGTGGCCGCCATTACCCCGCAAGAGAGCGCGCCGCCGGTGGTGATGAAGCGGGTTGTCAAGGATCTGGACAAGGCTTATTATCCGGACAGGTTCATCGTCCCCTCTACCGAGATCGTCTTTGACCGGGCCATGGTGGAGCTGTTCCGTGGCTGCCGCCGGGGGTGCCGCTTTTGTCAGGCTGGTTATACCTATCGCCCCATCCGCGCCAAAAAACCGGAAACGCTGGAAAAACAGGCAAAGGCGCTTATCGCCTCCACCGGCTGGGACGAGGTGAGCCTCACCAGCTTGAGCTCCAGCGATTATCCCCATCTGGAAACCCTTTGCGAAAGCCTTGTGGACTATTTCGAGCCGATGCACGTCAGTCTGGCGCTGCCGTCGCTGCGGGCGGATTCCTTTAATTTGGCGCTGGTGGAAAACGTGCAGAAGGTGCGGAAAAGCGGTCTGACCTTCGCGCCCGAGGCGGGCACGCAGCGCTTGCGTGACGTCATCAATAAAAATCTGAGGGAAGAGGATCTGCTGGAGGCCTGCAGGGTGGCCTTTGCCGCCGGGTATAACGGCGTAAAACTCTATTTCATGATGGGCCTGCCCACTGAAACCGACGAGGATCTGCTGGGGATCTCGCAGATCGTCCGCCACGTGATCGCCACCTTCCGGGAGCACGGGAAGAACAAGTCCCGGGGAGTGCGGATCAACGTGGGTATTTCGATCTTTGTGCCCAAGGCGCAGACGCCCTTCCAATGGCTGGGACAAATCAGCGCGCAGGAGGCCGAGCGGCGCAAGCAGCTTTTGATGGACAGCCTCAAGATCAAAAACGTGACTTACAGCGTCCACAATTATCAGACCAGCTTTTTGGAAGCTGTGTTCGCGCGGGGCGACCGGCGTCTTGCTCCCGTGCTGGAACGGGCCTGGCGGCTTGGCTGCCGGCTGGACGGCTGGGATGAGAACTTCGATTTTGACGCATGGATGCAGGCCTTTCGGGATTGCGGCGTCGATCCGGCCTTTTACGCCAACCGCCAGTTGGGCGAAGACGAACTTTTGCCGTGGGACCATATTTCCTCCGGCGTTACAAAGCGCTATCTTTTCAGCGAACTGGAGCGAGCGAGGCAGGGGATCGCAACGCCGGACTGCAAGTTTTCCTGCCGGAATTGCGGCGCGCTGCGCCTGACAGGGGGAGGGAAATGCGATGTTTAAGGTCCGCTTTTGCTTTGAAAAGACCGAAACGGCGGCCTATATCTCCCATCTCGACCTGATGAAATGCCTTCAGCGCAGTTTTACCAGGGCGGGCATCCCGGTGCGCTATTCCCAGGGTTTTAATCCCCATATCGAGATGTCCATCGTGGTCCCGCTCTCCACCGGATACGAGAGTCGCTGCGACCTGTGCGACCTGGATCTGGTCACCGATGAACTGCCCGCGGATTTTGTGGACAGACTCAACGCCGCTCTGCCGCGGGGGATGCGGGTGCTTTCCGCGAAACAAGCCGACCGGCCCGTCAATCAGATCGCCTATTGCGCCTATGAAATCCGGTTTCCAGCAGGCGACGTAGCGGCAATGACGGCGCTGCTTACATCGCCGGTCAAGATGGAGAAAAAGTCCAAACGGGGAAGCAGGGAAGTGGATCTACTGGATTATATCAAGGAGATCACCTTTGAATCGGCAGGCGAAAAGACGGTGTGCCGCTGCATTCTGGCAGCAGGAAATGACCCTCTGAATCCCATGTATTTGACAAAAGCACTGAAAAATGCCGGGTTTGTGCCCGAAGATGCGGCGGTGCACTATGTCAGAACGGGAATTTTGGATGAAAACTGCCAAAATTTTTACAATTAATCCTTGCAATTTGATTTGGAATATGGTATTATAATCAAGCATGTATTACGGGTGGTCCTCTACCGATGTCAGGGCAAGAACACCTATGACCGAAAGGAACGATAAGTTTATGGATCTGATCAAACATCTGACAGAAGGACAGCTGAAGGAAAACGCTGCCAATTTTAACGTCGGCGATACCGTCCGTGTCCACGCCAAGATCAAGGAAGGTTCCCGTGAGAGAATCCAGGTTTTCGAAGGCACCGTGATCGCCAGAAAGCATGGCGGCATCCAGGAGACCGTTACCGTTCGCCGCGTTTCTTACGGCGTCGGCGTGGAGAAGACCTTTCCCATCCATTCTCCCAATGTGGAGAAGTTTGAGGTCGTCAGAAGAGGTAAAGTCCGCCGCGCCAAGCTCTATTATCTGCGTAACAGAGTCGGTAAGGCTGCCAAGGTCAAAGAGGACATCTGAGTCTGACAAAAATTTGAGGGACGGGCGTTCTCGTCCCTCTTATTTTTTCAAGTGCGGCAGGAGCGTGTTTTATGGAAAAGAAAACCGAAAAAACTTCGGCAGTACAGGAACTGTTTTTCTGGGCGCAGGCGCTGACGCTGGTGCTTGCTGTCCTGATTCTGGTCAACACCTTTTTCTTCCGTCTTTCTGGCGTGCGAGGCACTTCTATGCTGAAAACGCTGGAGGAGAACGACCAGTTGATCCTTCGGGTGATCGGCTATGACGCGCCGCAGCGGGGCGATGTGATCGTTTGCACCTCCGACGCCTTCGGCGGCGAGGCGCTGGTCAAGCGCGTGATTGCCATAGAAGGGGATACCTTGGATATCGACAGCGACGGCGAAGTGATTTTGAACGGGGAAGTGCTTTATGAGCCTTATATTTACGAGACCATACGCTCCGACAGGCATGGGAATCAGCACTATCCGCTCATTGTGGAAGCAGGCCATGTCTTCGTCATGGGTGACAACCGCAACGGGAGCACCGACAGCCGATGGGTCGAAGTGGGACAGATCTCCTGCGACCGCGTGATTGGCAAGGTGCTGTTTCGTATCTGGCCGCTGACCAAGATCGGCGGCGTGAAATAAGCGCCGATCTGTCCGGCATTTTTCGCTTATGGGGAAGAATCGATGCGGCGTCATGATATCGTCGTCCGAAAAGCGGCGCCGCCTGTGAAATCAAAGAGATCTATGTCAGGCCGGATCTGAAAAGAATGAGGATCGGCGGCAAGGTATATTCCACCGTTTCATACATCGTTCAATTAAGCTGATACAAGGTAAGGGATCCGAATGAGCGAAAACAAGACCAGGATCAACTGGTATCCCGGCCACATGGCCAAGACCCGCCGCGTGATGCAGGCGGATCTGAAAAATATCGACATGATTTGCGAACTCATCGATGCCCGTATTCCGCGAAGCTCCCGCAACCCCGATCTGGACCGGCTCTGTGCGGGCAAGCGGCGCATGCTGGTGCTCAACCGCGCCGATCAGGCCGATCCCGCGGCGACGGCGAAATGGGCGGAATATTACCGCGGACAGGGTCTTGCCGTTATGGAGGCAAACAGCCAGAAGGGCGGCTTTCTTAACCAGTTTCGCGCCTGTGCGGAAAAAACCTGTGCTGATCTGCTTGCCCGCAACGAGGAAAAAGGGCAGAGCGGGCGTACCGTGCGCATCATGATCATGGGTATCCCCAACGTGGGGAAGAGCTCCTTCATCAACCGCCTGTTGGGAAAGAAAGCGGCTGTCGCCGCGGACAAGCCCGGCGTGACCCGGGGAAAACAATGGTTCTCGCTGCCCGGCGGATTTGATTTCATGGACACGCCAGGCATGCTCTGGCCCAAGATCGAAAGCGATGAGATGGGCTATCTGCTCGCCTTTACCGGCACTATCCGGGATGAGATCCTTGATTTGGAGGATCTGGCCTGTCATTTGATCAAACAACTTGAAATCTCTTCTCCCGGAGCGATTGTAAAGCGATACGGCATTACAGATATAAACATGGATCAACCCTATGAAACGCTCACTGAACTCGCCAAAAAGCGGGGATTTCTCGCGGGAAGAGGCGAATATGATACGCTTCGCATGGCGCGGGTGCTGCTGGATGAGTTCCGCTCCGGCAAGCTGGGGCGCATCACGCTGGAGCTTCCGCCGGAGGATTGACCATGTATTCCTATGAACGGGAGCTGGAGCAAAAGGGCTATGCTGCGATATGCGGCGTGGACGAGGCGGGCTGCGGTCCTTTGGCGGGGCCGGTTTATGCGGCGGCAGTCATTCTCGATCCAAACGACCGCATCGATGGCCTGAACGACTCGAAAAAGCTTTCGGAAAAGCAGCGCGATGCGTTGTATCCGCAGATCACGGCCCGGGCGTGCACGTGGGCTGTAGCTTTTGCCGATGAGAACGAGATCGACCGACTCAATATTTTGCAGGCGCGGCTTTTGGCTATGCGCCGCGCCGTGGCGGCACTTTCCGTCAAGCCGAATTACGTTTTGGTGGACGGAAACCGGGATCCGGCGCCCGAAGAGGCGCCTACGTTGCTCATTGTTGGCGGCGACGGGAAAAGCGCCTCCATCGCGGCGGCATCCATTTTGGCAAAGGTGACCCGTGATCGGTATATGCTGGAGATGGACAAGGCCTATCCGCAATATGGCTTTGCAAAGCACAAGGGTTATCCCACAAAACTGCATTACGAAAAGTTGCGGGAGTTCGGGCCCTGTCCCGCGCACCGACAGAGTTTTTTGAAGAAATTTTACGAAACACGATGAAAACACAGGATCTGGGAAAACGCGGCGAGCAAATTGCCGCCGAAGCCTTGGAAAAGAATGGTTATCAGATTATCCAGCACAATTATCATTGTCGCTACGGAGAGATCGATCTCATTGCGGAACAGGGCGAGCTGGTGGTCTTTGTGGAAGTGAAGCTGCGGAAAAACGACCGGTTTTCCCTTGCACGGGAGGCCGTCGGCCCCGCAAAACGTCAGAAGCTGCGTTTTGCGGCGCAATGCTGGCTGGCAGAACGGGACGATGACCGTCCGGCGCGGTTCGACGTGGTAGAAGTTTATACCCAGGACGGCAGGATCGTTCATATTGAAAATTCGTTTGAATAAAAAGGAGCAGGCATGGCGCTTTATGTCATAGGGGACACCCATCTTTCCGAAGGCTGCGACAAGCCGATGGACGTGTTCGGCGGCGTTTGGGAAGGATATCGGGAAAAACTGTTGGAGAGCTTTTCCGCCTTGCAGCAGGAGGATCTTCTTTTGATCTGCGGCGACTTTTCCTGGGGAATGAGCCTGCAGGAGGCCCTGCCGGATTTTCAACTTTTGGAGCAATTTCCCGGGAAAAAACTGCTTCTCAAGGGCAATCACGACTATTGGTGGGAGACCGTAACAAAAATGAAGCGGTTTTTTGCCGAAAATCAGATCAAGACCATTGATTTTTTGCACAATTCCTGTTATTTTTATGACGGTATCACGCTTTGCGGAACACGCGGCTGGTTTTATGACAAAAACGATCCGGCCGCCTGCGATGACAAGATCTTCAAGCGCGAGCTGATCCGCCTCGAAGCCTCGCTGAAGACCGCCATGGCGGGTGGGGCAGACCGGATCGACTGTTTTCTGCACTATCCGCCCATTTTTGCGGGTGCGGAAGTCCCACAGATCATGGAGATCCTTGTGCGCTATCCCGTCAGCCGTGTTTACTACGGCCATCTTCACGCTGAAAGCCTGCGGCACGCGTTTTCGGGAACGCACCGCGGGATCGAGTTTACCGTCGTCTCGGCAGACGCGCTGGGCTTTCGCCCGATCAAAATCCTGGAATAATGAAAATGAAATATATTGCAAGATTGCAAGGAGGAACTGTTCGTGAAACTGACAAACGTTGAAAAGAAAGAAAAAAATCAGGTGGCTTTGGCAATCGCCGTGGAGCCGGAGGCTTTTGAGGAGGCTTGTGAAAAGTCTTATCGTAAAAATATCCGGTCCATCAATATCCAGGGCTTCCGCAAGGGCCGCGCTCCCCGCAAAATGGTCGAGCGTCTTTACGGCAAAGAGGTCTTTTATGAGGATGCCATGAACTTCTGCATTCCCGATGCGTATGAGGCCGCTGTGAAAGAGGCAGGCATCGATGTGGTGTCTCAGCCCGAGCTGTCTGATTTTGACGTGCAGGAAGACGGCACTTTTGTCTTCAACGCTTTGGTTTATGTCAAGCCAGAAGTCATCGTGAAGGATTACAAGGGCCTTGAAGCCGAAAAAGACGATTCGACCGTTTCCACCGAAGAAGTAGACGCCGAGATCAACCGCATGCAGCAGCGCAACGCCCGTCTGGTTCCCGTTGACCGCGAGGCGCAGAACGGCGACACCGTCAATCTTGATTTCGAAGGCTTTGTTGATGGCATTGCTTTTGAAGGCGGCAAGGGTGAAAAGTTTGATCTGGAGGTGGGCTCCGGCACCTTTATCCCCGGCTTTGAGGATCAGCTTGTGGGCAAAAAGGCCGAAGAGGAATGCGACGTCAACGTGACCTTCCCCGAGGGATATCAGGAGAAATCGCTGGCCGGCAAGCCCGCGGTGTTCAAGTGCCGCATCAACGAGGTTAAAGAGTCGCAGAAGCCAGAGCTGGACGATGAGTTTGCCAAGGACGTTTCCGAGTTCGATACGCTGGCCGAGCTGAAAGCGGATATTGAAAAGAAGATTGCAGAGCGCAAGACCGAAAGCGCCAAAAATGCTTTCCAGGAAAACCTGATGGATCAGGTCATTGCCACCATGGAGGCTGAGATCCCCGATGCCATGGTCGATTCTCAGCTCGACCGCATCGAAGAAGATTTTGGCTACCGTCTGGCCATGCAGGGCATGGAGCTTGAGAATTATCTCAAGATGCAGGGCATGGATCACAATTCCTTCCGCATGATCTTCCGGAATCAGGCCCTGCGTCAGGTCAAGATCCGTCTGGCGCTGGAGCAGATTGCCAAAATGGAGAATCTGGACGTGTCCGAGGACGAGGTCAACGTCGAGTATCAGAAGCTCTGCGACCAGAACAAGATGGAGATGGAGCGCGTAAAGGCACTGCTTCCTGCCGAGGATCTGAAGATGGATCTTATCTGCCAGAAGGCCAACGATTTCGTGATCAAGAACGCCGTCGCCAAGGAAAAGGAAGACAAGTCCGCTAAGAAGCCCGCTGCCAAAAAGACCGTGAAGAAGACCGAAACCGCCGCTGAAAAGAAGCCCGCGAAGAAGGCCGCCGCAAAGACCGAAGCGAAGGCTGAGGAAAAGGCCGAGCCCGCAGCCGTGGAAAAGCCTAAGCGCACCAGAGCGAAGAAGGCCGAGCCCAAGGCGGAATAAGCCTGCTTCGGAAGAATCGACAAAATCTTCTTGACAGGCGGAGTAAACTGTAACAGCAGAGCTATGATACGGGAAGCGCCGCATATGCCGCGCTTCCCGCATTGCACACGGAAAGGAGCCAACTATGTCGTATATTCCCATGGTCGTAGAGCAGACCAGCCGCGGCGAACGCTCTTACGATATTTTCTCCCGCTTGCTGAATGACCGTGTGGTCATTCTCTCGGAAGAGGTCAACGACGTAACCGCCAGCTTGATCGTAGCCCAGCTTCTGTATTTGGAAGCGCAGGATCCCGACAAAGACATCAGCTTTTATATCAACAGCCCAGGCGGCTCGATCTCTGCCGGCTTCGCCATTTACGACACCATGCAGTATATCCATTGCGACGTCGCCACCATCTGCATCGGCATGGCGGCCAGCATGGGCGCGTTTTTGCTGCAGGCGGGTGCGCCCGGTAAGCGGATGGCGCTGCCCAACAGCGAGATCATGATCCATCAGCCGCTTTTGGGAGGCCTGCAGGGTCAGGCGACCGATATCCAGATCCACGCGGATCATATTCTGAAAAAGCGCGCGCAGCTCAACCGTATCATGAGCCAGCGCACCGGCCAGCCGCTGGAGGTCATCGAACGGGATACCGAACGGGATCATTTCATGACGGCCGAAGAGGCGAAAGCTTACGGCTTGATCGACAAGGTGATCGAAAAGCGCTGAGACGATATCCTTTGAAATGAGGAGCAAACATGGCAAGTAATGAAAAAAAAGACGTGCGCTGCAGCTTCTGCGGCCGCACGCAGGCCGAGGTCAAACGGCTGATCGCCGGCCCAAACGCCTATATTTGCAACGAGTGCGTGGGGATCTGCGCGGATCTGATCGATGAAGAGGCGGACGAGGCAGAAAACGCGGCCCGCTTCCAGTTGGACGACCAGCTTCCCACGCCGGCGGAAATGAAGGCGTCGCTGGATCAGTATGTGATCGGACAGGACCGGGCGAAGGTGGCGCTTTGTGTGGCGGTTTATAACCATTATAAGCGCATTCTTCATCCGGATGACGACGTTGAAATCCAGAAGAGCAACGTGCTGCTGATCGGTCCCACCGGCAGCGGCAAGACTCATCTTGCCCAAACACTGGCCCGCTTTATGAAGGTGCCCTTTACCATTACCGACGCGACCACGCTTACCGAGGCCGGATATGTGGGCGAAGACGTGGAAAACATTCTGCTTCGCTTGATCCAGGCGGCAGACTATGACGTGGAGCTGGCGCAGCGCGGTATCATCTATATCGACGAGCTGGATAAGATCGCCCGCAAGAGCGAAAATCCCTCGATCACCCGCGATGTGTCCGGCGAGGGCGTGCAGCAGGCACTGCTGAAGATTTTGGAAGGAACGGTGGCCAACGTGCCGCCCCAGGGCGGCCGCAAGCACCCGCAGCAGGAGTTTATCCAGATCGACACCTCCAACATTCTCTTTATCTGCGGCGGCGCCTTCGACGGTCTGGACAAGGTCATCGAAAAGCGCACGGGGAAACAGGGGATTGGCTTTGGCGCGGAGGTCCATTCGAAAATGGATGCGTCCACCGACCTGCTCCGTCTTGTTGAGCCGCATGACGTTTTGAAATTCGGCATCATTCCGGAACTGGTGGGGCGGCTTCCCGTGCTTGTCACGCTGGATCCGCTGGACAAGGACGCGCTTTTGCGGATCCTTACAGAGCCGAAAAATGCGCTGACCAAGCAGTATAGCAAGCTGATGGAATATGACGGTGTGAAACTGGAGTTTGAGCCACAGGCGCTGGACGCACTGGCGGATAAGGCGCTCAAGCTGAAGACCGGCGCCCGCGGCCTGCGCTCTGTCATGGAGAGTGTGATGACCGATATCATGTTCCGTACCCCTTCGGAATCTGACGTGCTTTCGGTGACGATCACGGAGGACGCGGTCAACGGCGACGGAAAGCCCCGTGTCGCGCGAAGCGCGATTTCCACAAAAGCATCCCGATAAATCCGATGATCGGCGGCAGTCTTTGACTGCCGCCTTTTTGTATTCCCGGCAATTTCGGGCATACTATCCGAACGAGGTGATCGGAATGTTGGAATACGTATCCTGCGATCTGGAAGAGAACATTCGTGAGATCAAGAAGATATTCGGCGCCGACGGAACGCTGATCTGCCGCAGGATTCAGCCGCTCCGCTTTAAAACGCCGCGGTGCTGCCTGTTTTGCATCGACGGGATGGCCTCGGCGCAGCTGCTGAACGAGTCGGTGGCGCGCCCCATCACGCTGTTGGAGCTTCAGCCCGCAAAGGAAACGGCGACTGTAGATTTTTTGCAGCAGCAGGTGCTGCAGGCCTGTGAATCGAAACAAGAACGGATCGTAAAGGAGCTTTTGCATGCGCTTCTTTACGGCGACGCGATCCTATTTATCGACGGGAGCGACCAGGCGCTGATTCTGGGAAGCAAGGGCTTTTTGAAGCGGGGGATCACGGAGCCGGTGAGCGAGACTTGCCTCAAGGGCCCACGGGAAGGGTTCGTCGAGCCGCTTCTTCATAACCTTGCGATGATCCGCAGGCGTTTGCGTACAGCAGATCTAAAGCTGGAGTACTTTACACTTGGCTCGGTCACAAAAACAGATTGCTGTCTGTGTTATCTGGAGAGCTGCGTCGATCCCGATGTATTGGCGTGTCTGCGAAAACGGCTGGAACAGATCACCATCGATGGCGTAATCGACAGCAACTATATCGCAGAACTTATTCGGGACAGACCTTATTCGCTTTTTCGGACGACGGGCAGCAGCGAACGGCCAGACGTGGTGGCGGCAAAGCTGCTGGAGGGGCGGATCGCAATCCTTTCAGACGGGAGCCCTATGGCGGTGACGGTGCCGTATATTTTTTTGGAGCAGTTTCAATCCAGCGAGGATTATTATGTTGACGTTGGCTTTGCCGGGATTAACCGTGTTTTACGGGTGCTGGGCTTTTTCTTTGCCGTATCCGTTCTTCCGGTCTATTTGTCCCTGGTGGTTTTTCACCATGCGTTTATGCCGCTGAAGCTGATTCTCAGCATTGCCGCGGCCCGGCAGGACGTTCCGTTTCCGATATTCGTTGAGGCGTTGATCCTGCTTTGCTCCTTTGATATCCTGCGGGAGGCTGGCGTCAGAACACCCTCGAACATGGGTCAGACGCTCTCAGTGGTAGGCGGGCTGGTGATCGGACAGGCGGCGGTCGAGGCCCGGCTGGTTTCCGTGCCTGTGCTGATTATTGTTGCTGTTTCGGGCATCTGTGCTCTGATTGCGCCGAAGCTGAAGGCGGTAACGCTGGTCTGCCGGCTGTTTTTTATGTGCCTCGGCGTGAATTTCGGCCTTTACGGATATCTTTTGGGCGTGCTGATGGTGGCGGCGCTGCTGTCAGGATTAACGTCCTTCGGCGTCCCGTATCTGGCGGGACTCCCTCTTTTTGACACCGAAAAGAGCGAGGACAGTCTGATCCGGCCGCCCTTCTGGCGGATGAAACGCTTCGGACGCTTTTTGTCGGGAAAGGGGAGATGAGATGAGTCGGATATTCATGGTATTTTTTGCCGGAGGATGCCTTCTCCTGGCGCTGTCCGCCTGCGGAAAAGACGTTTCGTCGCTGACGGTGGTCACCGGCGTGGGGGTAGACGGAAAAGAGAACGCCTATGAGATCACGGCTGAGGCGATCCAACTGACCCATTCGGAAGAAGAGAGCAAGAGCATCCTGTTGCATGCCCGCGGGAGCAGCATGACCGAAGGGCTGGACAACACTGTTCCCATGACAGGGCGGCCTCTGCACTGCGATCATGCGCAGGTGCTTGTAATCAGCGCAGAAACGGCGGAACAGGGGCTGGACGCTTTGCTGACGGACGTATTGGGCGACAATAGCTATCCGGTGTCGCTTTTACCGGCAATCTCGGCGTGCGACGCAGAAAAGATCATGGAAACGAAGCCGGTGGTGGGAACCCTCGGCAGCACGGAACTGGAACGGCTGATCACCCAAGGCGCAGACCTCTGCACCAATCCGGCCGAGCCTGCGGCGTCGTTTTATCAGCGTGTCCGCGCGCCAGGCGTCGAGGCGGTACTGCCCTATATCGCCCTGCGCGCAAACGGAGAAACCACGGTGCGGGAAGTCGTTGGGACGGCGGTGTTTCGGGATATGAAGCTGAAAACGGTGCTGGATACCGATGAAAGCCGTGCCTTACTATGGATGCGGGGCAGCCAAGGCGGCGATCTTGTGGTGGATGATCGGCTGTTTTGTGTGGTGCGAGCCAGACAGATTTTGACGGCCGGACCGAAAAGTGGGAGCCTGCATCTGAAGCTGGTCCTTCAGACGTATGTGCCGATGGACGATCCCGAAGAATGGAAGGCGCGGACGGCGGAAGCGATAAAAAAACGGTGCCGCGCCGTTCTTCATAAGCTGCAACAGGAGGGCTGCGATGCCGTTGGCTTCGGCAATGCGTTGTACCGCCGTTCATACGAGGCGTGGACAGCCCTTCCAGAAGAATGGCCGGAGCACTTTCGGACTTATCCAGTCTCGGTAGTTGTGGAAATCCAGTCGATCCGCGAGGGAAGAATTGAAACAGAGCGGATAAACAAGGGGGCGGGATCATGAAAAAGGATACCGCTGTCGCGCCGACGCATGTCTTTTTTCTGGTTACCGTTTTCTATTTGCAGGGCTTTTTGCGGGCGGGCGCGGCGGACCGATTGGCTATGGGCTGGATGGTCTGGCTTGCGTTAGGCGCGCTTTCTGTCCTGATAACGGCTTTGATACTGCATCTGGCAGGCAATATGACGGGCCAGATGTTGTTTCCGGACATTCTGGGAAGGCAGGCAGGAGCGCTCGCTTCCGCTACTTTGTCGGTTTACGGAGCCGTTTTAGCCGCTGGCGCAATCCGAAGCTTTGCGGATTTTATGATTGTCAACGAACTGAACGCGGCAGGACGGCTGGGAAATGCAATTTTGATCGGATGCGCGGCATTCGTTCTGCTCGGCGGGAACGCGACCCTTTTCAGAACGGCCTGGATTTTTCAGCCCCTCATTACAGGTGCTCTTTTACTGAGCGTCTGTTTTACGCTTCCACATGCCCGGCTGGAGAATCTGCCGCCGCTCATGATTGAAAAAGGGCCGGAGCTGCTTCAGGCGGGGGCGAAAGAAATGCTTCGCTTCCTGCCGCCGGTCATATACCCGTTGCTCGCCGTTTCCGAAAGAGGGCGCGTACCGGTCAAAAAAGCAGCTCTTTTAGCCGGGCCTGCGGCGTTTTTGCTTCTGGCCGTTCTCCACATCCGCAATATTGCCGTTTTGGGATATCCGACGGTCACAATCTTTCGTTATCCCGCTTATGTCGCCGCGGGCATCCGCCGGCACAGCGAGGCGTTGGTGTCCTCTTCCTTTGCACTGTGTCAGGTTTTTTTTGCAGCGGCCTGTCTGCAATTTGTCACGGACCGGTTGGAAAACAGGGTTTTCCGAAAGCCTGCGGCGGGCGCTGCGGCATCCTGTCTGGCCGCGTTTGCGGTTTCTTTTATACCCGACGGCATTGGAGAATCGCTTCGCCTTATCTTCGGGGCGGCAGTCCTGCTACTGCTGCTTCTTGCGGACACCGTGCGCCTGCTGCACACCCGCCGAAACAGACATGGCATGTGACATCCTTCTCTTGCATAAATTGAAGAGAAAAACATGAGGAGGCGACAGGATGAAAATACCGGTTTTTACAGGCAGCGCCGCAGCGCTGGTAACGCCGTTTGATGAAACGGGAGCATTGGATCTGAACGCGCTGGGAGGATTGATCGACTGGCATCTGGAAAGCGGGACGCGGGCGCTGGTCGTCTGCGCCACAACAGGAGAATGCGCGACTTTATCAGACAAAGAATGGGAGACTGCGGTGGCCTTTACGTTGGAGCGGGTCGGCGGAAAGATTCCCGTGATCGCCGGGGCAGGGAAAAACGATACGGCCCACGCGCTTCGGCTTTGCCACAGAGCGGAATCGCTGGGCGCGCAGGGGCTGCTTCTGGTGACACCCTATTACAACAAAACGACGCAAAGCGGGCTGATCCGCCATTTTACGGAATTGGCCGACCAAACGGCCCTTCCGATCCTGCTGTATAACGTTCCGTCAAGAACGGGACTTTGCTTTGCGGCCGAGACTTACGCGACGTTGGCGAAGCATCCGCGCATTTTTGGCGTCAAAGAGGCGTCCGGCGATTTCAGTTTGATCCTGAAGACAAAGCGTCTTTGCCCGAAAGACTTTGTCCTTTATAGTGGAAATGATGACCAGATCGTCCCGATCCTCTCGTTGGGTGGAGCTGGCGTGATCTCGACGATGGCGAACGTCATCCCGCGGGAGACCCAGCGGATCTGTGACTTGTGGGCAGAGGGAAACAGGGACGAGGCCGCCGCTCTGCAGATCCGCTGTCAGCCGCTGATCCAGGCGCTGTTCCGCGAGGTAAACCCCATTCCCGTAAAGGAAGCCCTGATCCGAATGGGCAAAATCAAAGGAGGGCTTCGCCTTCCGCTGGTGCGTGCCGGAAGCGCCGCGCAGCGCGAGCTGTTTGCTGCTATGAACGATTTTAGCCTGTAAGATATTCCGAAAACTCGGTGGAAAGACTGGAAAACCGTCCTGGCTTGTGATACAATAAAAACATCATTACAGGCGGCGCCTGTCTGCGCCGGAAAGAGGAGGATATCATATGCAGAAAAAGATCAATACGGAAAAAGCGCCGGGCGCCATCGGCCCGTATTCTCAGGCTGTCGAGATCGATCGGCTGGTCTATACTTCCGGTCAGCTTGGCATTGATCCTTTGACTGGAAAGCTGGTTGAAGGCGTAGAGGCCCAGACCCGCCAGTCGCTGGAAAACGTCAAGGCAATCCTTGCCGAAGCGGGCCTTGATATGGAAAGTATCGTCAAAACCCTGGTTTTCATCAAAGACATGAACGATTTCGGCGCGGTCAATAAGATCTATGCCGAATACATCCATGGCGACGTTCTGCCCGCCCGCTCCTGCGTCGAGGTGGCCGCGCTGCCAAAGGGAGGCTTGGTGGAGATCGAAGTCATCGCGAAAAAATAACAGAATCAAGAAAGAGCTGCTGCGATCGATTAGACGCAGCGGCTCTTTATCTTTATTCTGGAATTAATTCTTCCTCATCAGGTATCCTCCTCAACATGGCAAATCACCGTAAGATCGGGATGAAGCTGCAGGATCGATGCGGGCACTTCTGCGCTGATCGACCCATAGAGGGCGCGATGCAGCGCGTTTCGTTTGCCAGGGCCTTCCGCGATGAGCAGGATCTTCCGTGCCTGCATGATCAGGCGGATCCCCATGGTGATGGCCTGCCGCGGTACGCATCCGTCCGAAAAGAAACTGCTGTTGGCGCGGAGCGTGCTTTCCCGCAGGGTAACGACATGCGTGTCCTTTTCAAAGGCTGCGCCCGGTTCGTTAAAGGCGATATGCCCGTTGCTTCCGATGCCTAAAAGCTGAAGGTCGATCCCTCCTGCCTGCGCGATGGCGGCGTCATAATCCCGGCAGGCCGCCGAAAGGTCTGCGGCGCAGCCGTCCGGAATGTGGCAGGCCTCGGGCCGCAGGTTGACCATATCAAACAGATTTCGCCGCATATAGCTGTGATAGCTTTGCGGATCGTCCGGCGCGAGGCCGACGTATTCATCCAGATTAAAGGTGGTGACCTGGGAAAAGTCGATATCGTCCTTCCGATACCAGTCCGCCAACTGACGATAGGTGCCAAGGGGCGTATTTCCGGTGGCGAGACCCAAAACGCAATTTGGCTTTAAGATCACCTGGGCCGAAATGATATTCGCCGCTTTTCGGCTGAGATCCTGATAGCTTTTTGCCTTGATGACGCGCATCGCTCGCACCTCCAAACATTAGTTTTTTCTTACTGTACCACATTTTCCTGCGCATTTCCATCATAATCTGCTGCCGGCGAAAGCACAAGGCATAGAAAAGAGCAGCCCTTTTTTTCAGGACTGCCCGCTTGTTCGAAAGCCGCCGTCTTCAAATCGTGATCCAATACCGCTGCTCGACTTCGCCATCGGAATTGACGAATTCGTTTTCCAAAACGCCGCCATTCTTTACGATCGCTTTGGCGGAGCCGACGTTTTCCTTGTCGCAGGTTACCAGCGCCCTGTCGATTCCAAGCTTTTTGCACTCGATGAGCGCCAGACGGATCATTTCTGTGGCATATCCCTTTCTTCTTTCGCTGGGCCGAACTCCGGCGCCGATATGCCCACCCTCCTGCAAAAGGGCGGCGTTCAGATAATGTCGGATGTTCACCGCGCCAAGCAGCCTGTTTTTTTCTTCATCCAGTAAAAAAAACACGGAATCCGGGACCCGTCCTTCCGTTTCGGTTTTCATCTCCAAATGTTCAAGATAACGGTCAAAATCATGATAATCATTTTTGAATATCGCCCAAGGCGAATGATTCGTGTGATTGATCTCCTGGTCTTTTTTCCACTCGTCGATCATTTCGCCGAGCTGCTTTTCATATCCTTCGGTGAGCTTTATCAGTTTCAGTCCCATATGCCTCCTCCAAGCATAAAAATTTGCAATAATAATAGCATAACATCTGTTATTATGCAAGGTGTTGAAAAAGCGACTTTTTGCGCAACAAGGAGCATGGGATTTTTACTCCGGCATTGTCAAGCAAGTGCAAATTTGCTATAATTTATGTTTGAAAAGGATGAGCGTGATCGCCGCGCAGGCGTGCGAAGTGTATGAAGATATCGGGCATATTGAACTTTTGAAACCGACGAATACGGCAAAACCCCGTTGGACGAGCATCCGGCGGTTTTAGAGCATTGAGAAAAGGAATGAACCATGAAAAAGCTTGTGATTGGAATATTGGCGCATGTTGACGCGGGAAAGACGACGCTGTCCGAAGGGATGCTGTTCGTCAGCGGAAGCATTGCCAAACTGGGCCGGGTCGATCACAAGGACGCATTTCTGGACCACGATTCCCTGGAGCGCGAGCGGGGGATCACCATTTTTTCCAAGCAGGCGCGTCTGACACTTCCGCAGACGGAGATCGCTCTTTTGGATACGCCGGGACACGTGGATTTTTCCACTGAGATGGAGCGGACGCTCCAAGTGTTGGATTACGCGATTCTGGTAATCAGCGGAACCGACGGCGTGCAGAGCCACACGGAAACGCTCTGGCGCCTTTTGCGCCGTTATGAGATCCCGACCTTTTTGTTTATCAATAAAATGGATCTCGCCGGAGCCAGCCGGCAGGCGTTGCTGGCAGAACTGCAAGCGCGGCTCAGTGACCGGTGCGTCGATTTTTCTTCCGGCGGAGGAGGCGAGAGAGACGAGCAGATCTCGCTGTGTGATGAAGAACTACTGGAGCAGTATCTTGAAAGCGGCACGATCCCGCAAAGCGTGCTTGCCGCGTCGATTGCCCGGCGAAGCGTCTATCCCTGCTTTTTTGGCTCGGCGCTCAAGCTTGGCGGCGTTGACGCTCTGCTGCGTGCACTGGATGAGGATACGCTTGCGCCGGAGACCGCAGCAGCGTTCGGCGCGCGGGTGTATAAGATCTCGCGGGATCCGCAGGGCGCGCGGTTGACCTGGCTGAAGGTGACGGGCGGCACGCTGCGCGTAAAAGAACAGCTCCGCGGGAAAGACGGGGAAGGCGATTGGAAAGAAAAGATTGACCAAATCCGCCTGTATTCCGGCGCAAAATATCAAACGGCCGATCACGTCCCGGCAGGGACGGTCTGCGCCGTAACCGGTCTGAGCAGGACTTTTCCAGGCGAAGGCCTGGGTACGGAACGTGAAACGACCCTTCCATCGCTGGAGCCCGTTCTGACCTATCGCATCCTTCTGCCGGATGACGCGAATCTCCCCGAAACGATGAAAAAGCTGCATCTGCTGGAAGAAGAGGATCCTCAACTGCATATTCTCTGGGACGAGCGGCTGCAGGAGGTGCAGGTCCGTCTGATGGGCGAGGTGCAGCTTGAGATTCTTCAGCGCCTGATCCGCGACCGTTTCGGCATTCCGGTTTCTTTTGACACGGGACGTGTCGTTTACAAGGAGACCATTGCCGACACGGTAGAAGGTGTGGGCCATTACGAGCCGCTGCGGCATTATGCCGAGGTTCATCTGCTTTTGGAGCCTGCGCCGCGGGGAAGCGGGCTGACCTTTGCTTCGGCCTGCAGCACCGACGAGATGGATCTCAACTGGCAGCGGCTGGTGCTGACCCATCTGGCGGAAAAAACGCATTTGGGCGTGCTCACTGGCTCGCCCATCACCGATATGAAGATCACGCTGACGGCGGGCAGAGCCCACATCAAGCACACGGAGGGCGGTGATTTTCGGCAGGCGACTTACCGCGCTGTACGTCAGGGCCTTCGCCAGGCAAGATCCGTCCTGCTGGAGCCGTTTTACGATTTCTCCATCGAGCTTCCGACCAACGCCGTCGGGCGGGCGATGACGGATATCCAGCAGCGCGGCGGTGTGTGCGAGCCGCCTGTTCAAACTGCGGATGCCGCCGTTTTGAAGGGATATGCGCCTGTAGCCGCCATGCGAAACTATCCGGCTGAGCTGTCTTCTTACACCAAAGGACGCGGGCGGATCACGCTTCAGGTGCGCGGCTATGAGGCTTGCGTGAAGCAGGATCAGATCGTGGAGGCCGCCAGGTACGATCCCGATGCGGACGTGGAAAATTCCGCCGATTCGGTCTTTTGTTCCGGCGAGGCTGGCGTTCTGGTACCGTGGCATGAGGTAAAGAACCACATGCACCTGAAAAGCACGCTGAAAAGCCCGCCGGCTTTACAGGAGACTTTTGACAAGCCATCACCTATATCTGGCGTTTCCCGGGGCTACCGCGGAACGGCGGCGGAGGACAAGGAACTGCAGGCCATCTATGAACGAACCTACGGGACTGTGAAACGGAAGGAATTCATCCCACGGAAGCAGGACGTGACTTATGACGCACCGCCGGAAAAGCCAAGGGCCGCCCGGCAGGACGATCTGCCGGAATATCTTCTGGTAGATGGTTACAACATCATCTTCGCGTGGGACGAATTGAAAGCCCTTGCTGCGGAAAACCTCGCCTTTGCCAGAGAATCGCTGGCCGAGATCCTTTCTAATTACCAGGGCTATCGAAAATGCGGCGTCATTCTGGTCTTTGACGCTTATAAGGTTCACGGGAATCCGGGCTCGGTGGAACGTTTTCACAATATTGATATTGTCTATACCAAAGAGGCCGAGACAGCTGATATGTATATCGAAAAGGTGACCTATGAGATCGGGAAAAAGTACCGGGTCAGGGTCGCCACCTCCGACAATCTGGAGCAGCTGATCATTCTGGGCCACGGCGCCAACAGGCTTTCCGCGAAGGCCTTCCACGCCGAGGTAGCGCAGGCGCGCACCGAGATCGCAGAGATTGTCAGCAGGTATCAGTTCCGCAGCCGGAAGGGGAGCACCGTCGGAGAACAGCTTGGCAGAACAAAGCGATAAAAGCGGAGTATGTCTGGGGTTTGTTACAAAAAACTGCAACAAATTCAGAACTCTTTATATTTCTCCCTCTGGAGAATTTCTGAAAATAATGGTATGATAGTGACAGTTATTTTGATTCGGAAACAAAAAGGGATGGATTCTTTCCGGAATCGTGCCGTATAGGCGGCGTGCGGCGAAAGCCGCGAAACGACGGAACTTTTTCCAATGAGCTTCGTCTATATATCAGGCCGTGAGCCTTTGTTTCAGAATATCTTGTGTATCGGAGGTAGATAAATCATGAAAAAGATCCGTTTGACCGCCCTGCTGCTTGCCGCGGCGATGCTGCTTGGCATTCTTGCCGGCTGCGGACAAAAAGAGAATCAGCCGGACGAGGCCACTTATATTTTTGAGCCAACTTATTACAGATTAGATGGGCAATACCGGGGGATCAACGGAAGTCCCTATGTAGACAAAGCGAACAACCGGGTCTATTTTATTACTTACGTGACCGGCGGGACCGTCACGGAGACCGATCCCGAGGGCAATTCGTATGAATATGAGACCACCGTTCAAAAACTGATGTCCATCAATCTTGACGGCACCGATCTGAAGCCGCTGGAGGCGTTTAAGCCGACAGAGGTTCCCGAAGGCTCTGAAGGCGGCAGCAATATCACCGCCATGGCCATCGCGCCCGACGGAGCGTTTTGGATTGCCGAAGCGATCTATTCCTATCACTACGACCTTCCGGAAGACTTTGATCCGGAAACGGACGAACAGTGGAATTATTATGTGGACGACGGACAGCGCACGCTGCTTCGCAAGCTGAGCCCTGACGGCGAGGAATTGGCTGCGATTGATATTCGGCAGATCCTGCAGGAGCGTTATCCGGACAATCAGGATGCTTATCAATATTATTATCTCAGCAATTTCTGCTTTGATAACAACAGCAACCTGTATCTTGGCAATGGAGATGTCGGCATCCTCGTGCTGGATCCGGAAGGCAAGGTGATCGCCGAGATTACGGGCGAAAATTTCGGCGGGCGTGTCATTCAATTGGGCGACGGGCGGATCGCTACCACCTCCTGGGGCGAAAACGGCTCGGTGCTGGTCGTTTTGGATCTTGCCACTAAATCCGCAAAGGAAGAACTTCCCATGCCGTATTCGTGGAACAACCTTTACGGCGGCGACGAGAACTATCTCTATTATTACGACAGCAGTACCAGCCTGATGGGGTGCAAGGCAGACGGCACAACGAATAAAATCTTGGATTGGCTCAATTCTGATATTGATCAAAGCAACATCAACGGATTCTCCATCCTGTCCAACGAGTGCGTCGTCACCATGGAGCAAAACTACGAAAAACAGGAACTCAACCTCATCGTTCTCAACAAGACTGAGGTCACGCCTGAGAACCGCCGCACGCCCATCACCATGGCGGTCATGTGGCTGGATTGGAACATGCGCAGATCGGTTCTGGATTTTAACCGTTCAAACAAGGAATACCGCATCGAGGTAAAAGATTATTCCGAGTATAATACGGAAGACGACTATAATGCCGGCATGAAGAAGCTCTCCACGGAGATCATTTCCGGCAACATGCCCGATCTCATTTTTACCGACGGTATGCCCATCAAACTTTACGGCGCAAAAGGTCTTTTGGAAGATCTGATGCCCTATATTGAGAACGATACCGAGCTGGGCGGCACCGACGCGCTGGTGATGCCTGTGATCGAGGCCATGCAGCAAAACGGTAAACTATATTATGTGGCGAAAAACTTCTACATTCAGACTGCAATCGCCAGCCGCAGGATCGTGGGCGACATCACCGGCTGGACGGTGGATGAACTGAAAGAGGCCTTGACCCGGATGCCAGAGGGCGCGTCGGTCCTTGCACCGTATTATTCCCAGGACAACCTGCTCAGAATGCTTTGCGTCTGGAATATGGATACGTTCATCAACTGGGAGACCGGTGAATGCACCTTTGACAACGGCGACTTTGCCAAGCTGCTGGAGTTCAGCGCCTTGGCGCCCAAGACCGTTCCCGACGATATCTGGGAGGACATGAAGGATGACGCCACCATGTACCGCGAGGGCCGCCAGCTCCTGTTCCAGACCGCTTTTTCCGACGTGTGGGACTATTTTTATCAGCGGTCGACCTTCGGTGACGATCTCGTCTATGTGGGCTATCCCACCGCAGACCGGCAGGGCAATCTCTTTTCCTTGAACAACGGGCTGGCCATGTCCTCCAAGTGCAAGAATAAAGACGCGGCCTGGCAGTTTATCCGCAAGCTGCTTCTGCCCAGCGACGACATCTGGATGTTCTCCCTCAATAAGAAGGATTTCCAGAAGCTGATAGACGAGGCGAAGCGGGAAGAAACCTGGACGGATGAAAACGGCAATGTTGTACGTTATCCCAAGTATACATTTGTAAACGAGGCCGGAGAAGAGGTTGAAGTTTACGCGATGACCGACGAGGACGAGGCGGCGATCATGGATCTGATCAACCGCACTAAAAAGGTCCAGAACTATGACGAGAATATGCTGAATATCATCATGGACGCGGCGGCGCCCTTCCTCAACGGTGAAAAAACCGCCGAGCAGACCGCTGCGGAGGTCCAGAATCGAGTGAAGCTCTATGTCAACGAGCAGAGATAGTCGAAACGACCGAAGGAACGGCGCACTTTTGCGCCGTTCCTTCGGTACGCCGAAAGCGAAGGATTTTCTGCAGAGCGTGGCGTTTCTCGCGCCCAGCGTGCTAGGCGTCACCGTGTTTTTTATCGCGCCATTCGCCATCGTGGTATATTATTCGCTGGTCAGCAGTCCCAACGATCCGGAGTTCGTTTTCCTGAAAAACTTTGTCGATGTGATCCATAATTCGTCGTTTCTTACTGCGGCCAAGAATACGGCGATCTTCGCCGCCGTCGCGGTGCCGCTGGCGGTGGTGCTTTCGCTGTGTCTGGCGCTTCTGCTGGAGCAGAAAATCCCAGGGAAAAGTATGTTCCGCACCTTTTTCCTCAGCCCTATGATGGTGCCGGTGGCCTCTGTGGTGCTGATTTGGCAGGTGGTCTTTCACGCGAAGGGAACGCTCAATCAGTTTCTGTCGCTGTTTGGCGCGCAGGCCATCGACTGGCTGAAATCGCCTTATTGCCAGCTGGTGGTCGTTGTTTTGTTTTTGTGGAAGAACCTGGGTTACAATATGATTCTGTTCATGGCGGCGCTCAATAACATTCCCAAAGAGCTGCTGGAGGTGGCCGACGTGGAGGGCGCTTCGGCGGTGCACAAGTTTTTTCACATCAAGCTGCGCTATCTGTCGCCCACAGTGCTGTTCGTCACCATCCTCTCCATGATCAGTTCATTCAAAGTGTTCCGCGAGGTCTATCTGCTGTCGGGCGATTATCCCTATGAGGGGCTTTATACCCTGCAGCACTTCATGAACAATACCTTCCTCTCTTATAACTTCCAGAAGCTTTCCGCCGCGGCGATCCTGCTGGCGATCGTAATGGTTATTTTGATCGCGCTTTTGTTCAAGGTGGAGGATATCTTTGGAAAGGATGTGGAAGGATGAAAAAAACGAAGCATCTTTTCCGGCGCATATTTATGACCTTTGTGGCGGCGCTGTTCGCGCTTTCCTTTTTGATGCCGACGGTGCTCACCATTTCCAATTCCTTTATGACCCAGTCGGAGATCAATTCCAACTACGGTTCGGTCTTTACCGCCGCAAAAGACGGGAAGACCTATATTTCCGAAGCAGTGAATCTGAAGTTCATCCCGGATAAAGTCACCTTTTCCCAGTACATCACCACGTTTATCAAAAGTCCGGAGTATCTTTTGAAATTCTGGAACTCCGTGATCCTGGTGGTGCCCATCGTCCTCCTGCAGGTCGGCGTGGCGGCAGTAGCCGCTTACGGCTTCAGCCGCTGGAGAGGGAAGGTGCGGGATTCGATCTTCTTCTTTTACGTGATCCTGATGCTGATGCCGTATCAGGTCACGCTGGTGCCGAATTATCTGGTGTCGGACTTTCTGGGGATCCTGAACACCCGCTGGTCCATCATCTTTCCCGGGGCTTTCGCGCCGTTTTCGGTCTTTCTTCTGACCAAGTTCATGCGGCGCATCCCTGTTTCGCAGATCGAAGCCGCCAAGCTCGACGGCTCAAGCGAATGGCAGATTTTTACCAGGATCTATCTGCCCCAGTGCCGCAGCGCACTGTATTCCATTGCAATCCTGGTGTTTATCGATTACTGGAACATGGTGGAGCAGCCGCTGATCCTGTTGAAGGACGCCGAAATGCAGCCGCTCTCGGTGTATCTTTCCACCATCAATTCCGGGGAGATCGGGCTTGCGTTTGCCGTGGCGACGATTTACATGATCCCGTCGCTGCTGCTGTTCCTGCACGGTGAAGAATATCTGGTCGAGGGCATTGCCCAATCCGGCTCGGTGAAAGGTTGAGGTAACGGATATGGAAGAAAATTCGGTGAAAAAAAGAGGCTGGGTCAAGAACGCTGTCATCATCTTTTTGTCGGTGATGCTGGTGCTTACATTCTTTTCCCGCACCATCATGAATCACTCTCTGCCTGAGGTGGCCACCGCGAGCGTGACCTCCGGCAGCATCAATGCCCGTATCCGCGGGACCGGGTCGGTAACGGCGGGCGACAGCTATGAGGTAGTCGTTAACCAGACCCGTAAGGTGGAGACCGTTTACGTCAAGGTGGGCGACAAGGTGGAAACGGGCGACGTCCTGTTCGTCCTTTCCGACGCCGACAGCTCGGAACTGAAGGACGCGCAGGAGCTGCTGGAATCGCTCCAGCTTTCCTATCAGCGCGCGCTTCTCGATCTGACGGATCGGGACTATGCCCGGGAGGACCGCGACATCCAGAAGGCCCGCGACGCCATGGCAAAGGCCAACGCCGCTATGCTGGCTAACACTTATACTCCCGATGAGATCACCGCGTCCGCCGCGGCGATCCGCGAAGCGGAGCGCAACCAGGCCGATCTTGAGACCGCGCTGGCTGAGGCCGAAAAATCGGTGGCACAGTATGAAGAGAGCGTCGGCACGCTGGAGGATCAGTTCAAGACCCTCAACAGCGAGATGGATAAGCTCTCCAAAACCATCGACGACGAAGATGAGCAGCTGGAAGAGCTGAAAAGCGGGAAAAGCAATGCGGAAGAACAACTCCGAAATGCAATGAAAGAGCTCACAAAGTCAAAGGAAATAGTTGATAATTTGATGATGACGTATGGAGAAGCATTTAATTCTTTAAAAGAAAAAGCAAAAGAATTATTTCCTACGTATTCTGAAGATGAACTCTTGATTCAAATGGGTATCCTTGTTGATAGAGCAAATGAAGAGGATTATCATACCCCTGTTACGCAGAATGAAGTGGATGCCTATAAGGCGTTAATAAAAGACATTAATGATCAACGCAAATGGGAAAATGAAGTTGAAAAATGGCAAGAATTCATAAAGACTGGCGCAAGCGTTCAACAACAGATTGATGAGCTCAATAAATCCATCGAAGAGCACGAGGACGAGCTCAAGGACAAAAGTCTACAGGCCCGCGAGATCAACCGCCAGCTTGCCACCGCGACTCAAAACCTTACCGGCGCCCAGCAGTGGCGCGATTCCATGAAAGGCCGCGCCGCCGCACAGGCCGAGCTTATTTCACAGTTGAAGGACGCCGACAACGCCCTTCAGCAGCGGAAAGCCGATTATGACGCCGCCGAAGAAGAGTATGAACGGCTGAAAACCTCTTTGGAGGATCTGCTCTTTGCCCTTGCAGAGCAGAAGAAAAATGACGATAAAAACATCGCCCGCGAAAATCTGGATCTACAGGACCAGAAAAAGAAGATTGCGCGGCAGCAAGAGCTGGTTGCCAGCCTGCAGACCGATTCCGTGGGCCGTGAGATCACCGCAAAGGTCTCCGGCGTGGTCAGTGCCGTCAACGTGACGGCGGGCCGCGACGCCGCCGCAAACGAGACGCTTGCCGTCATCGAGCTGGTGGACCGGGGCTACAATGTCCGCATTACCGTGACCAGTGAGCAGGCGCAGAAGGTAAGAGTGGGCGACAGCGCGGAGGTCGTCAACTATTATTGGGGTCCCGAGATCAAAGCCACGCTGGCCTCAATCGTCAACGATCCCCAGAGCCAAGGCAAGAGCAAGATCCTTGTTTTCAACATCACCGGCGACGTGTCCACCGGCCAAAACCTGACGCTTTCCATCGGCCAGAAGAGCGCCAATTTCGACAGTATCATCCCCACAAGCGCCGTACGGTCCGATACCAACGGCAGCTTCGTGCTGGTGCTTACGGCCAAAAATACGCCGCTGGGCAACCGTTATACCGCGACCCGCGTCGATGTGAACGTCCTGGCGCAGGATGATACGCAAAGCGCCGTCAGCGGCCTGAGCTACGGCGACTTCGTCATCACCACCTCCAGCAAGCCTGTGGACGCCGGGATGCAGGTCAATCTGGTTGAGAATCCATGATGAGCATTATCAAAAAGGTTTCCTGGAAACAATGGCTCTTTTGGGGCCTGAATCTGCTTTTGGCCGGTTTGGCTGTGGTTTGCATCCTGCTCAGCAGGGGCGTGACGTCGGCGCTGCCGACGCTCAACGCAGCCAAAACCTGGGCGGGACAAAGCGGCGAGCGCTTTGCACAGTTGGCCTGCTATTTGCCCCATGATCAACCGATCCAGGAGGAAACGATCTATACCTTCCGCTATAATCTGCTCAACAAGCTGCGGGAGTCGTCGATGGAGGCTCCCGAGGGCGGAAGCCTTTTTACCGATGCGTATTGCGGCATGGGCACGTTGAATGTTGCGGGCGACCGGGGCAGCGCGCAGGTCAAAGTGACCGGCGTGGGCAGTGATTTTTTCCGGTTCCATCCGCTGCCGCTTCGATCGGGCAGCTATCTTTCCGACGCCGATCTGATGAAGGATCGGGTGATCCTGGATGAGTCGCTGGCCTGGAAGCTGTTTGGAGGAACAGACCTTGCAGGCATGTCGGTGACCATTGAGGAAAAAAGCTTTTATGTTGCAGGCGTCGTCGCACGGGAAAACGATCCCTACAGCGCGGAAGCCTATACCGGCGGCGAGGGAATGTTTATGGCATTTTCCACGCTGAAGGAGCTGCAGGAAAACGCGGGTATCACCTGTTATGAGATTGTTTTGCCTGATCCGATCACGGGGTTTGGAAAAAACATGCTGAACGACAGCTTTCCCGTGGGGAACGGCATCGTCGTGGAAAACAGCCGCCGCTATACGATGCCGAATTTGATTCAGGTGGTCAAAGACTTCGGCAAGCGGAGCATGGGCGTAAGCGGGATTATTTATCCCTATTGGGAAAACGCCGTCCGCCTTACCGAGGATTATGCTGCGCTGCTTCTGGTGCTGACCGTGCTGTTTGCAATCTGCCCGGTCGTCAGCATTCTGGTGACGGCGATCCGCGGAGCGATCCGGCTCATTCACACGGTGCGGGTCAAAGCAAAGACCGCCGTTGAAGCCCGGATCGAGGCACAGCGGGAAAAGAAGTGGCAGCGCACTGCCGGAAAGAGGGATTGAGTATGGCCGGAGTACGTTTTGAAAACGTCAGCAAGGTATTTGATAAAAGCGTCGTGGCGGTTGATTCGTTCAATCTTGAGATCCATGACAAGGAGTTCGTCGTTTTTGTGGGCCCGTCGGGCTGCGGAAAATCCACGACACTCCGCATGATCGCGGGTCTTGAATCGCCTACATCGGGGAATATTTACATCGGAAACCGTCTGGTGAACGACATCACCCCGAAAGACCGGGACATCGCCATGGTGTTCCAGAATTACGCCCTGTATCCCCATATGACGGTGTATGAGAACATCGCTTACGGGCTCAGGCTGCGGAAATACCCGAAATCCGTCATTGACCAGAAGGTGAAAGAAGCGGCACAGAGCCTTGCCATCACCGAACTTTTAAAGCGCAAGCCGAAGGCGCTTTCCGGCGGTCAGCGGCAGCGCGTGGCTATCGGCCGCGCCATCGTGCGCGAGCCGCAGGTGTTTTTGATGGACGAACCGCTGTCGAACCTGGATGCCAAGCTCCGTAACCAGATGCGCGCCGAGATCCTGACCCTGCGCCGCAAGCTGGACACCACCTTTGTATACGTAACCCACGATCAGACCGAGGCCATGACGCTGGGCGACCGGATCGTGATTATGAAAGACGGCTTTATCCAGCAGGTGGGCACCCCGCAGGAGGTGTTTGCCCATCCGGCCAATCAATTTGTCGGCGGCTTTATCGGCACACCGCAAATGAACTTTTTCCAGGGCGAGCTGCACAAGGAAAACGGGCGTTTTTTTGCCACGATGGGCGGTTACCGGGTGGAGATTTCAGAGGAAAAGCAGGAGCGGCTGTTTTCCTGCGACGTTCAGCCGCAGCCCGTGGTCGTGGGCGTCCGTCCCGAGCACATCACACTGGAGGACGAGGGGATCCCCGCCGTCAGAGGCGTGTTGGAAATGATGGGCAGCTCGATCCATCTGCATTTGCATGCGCTGGGGCAGGACGTCGTGGCGGTGGTCTCCGGTATGGACGATTCGGGCCACTTTGTGGACGTTGCCTCGGAAGGGGAGCGGGTTATGCTCCGTTTTCACGGCAATGCCATCCATCTTTTTTCCACGGAAGACGGCGGAAATCTGGAGTTTTCCGCAGCGAAAGAAGCGATTTCTTCCGACCGAATCACGGAATCGGTGCTTTCGCCGAAAATAGACAGGATGTATGAGACTGAAGCCGGAGAAGCGCCGAAGATTCCCGAGGCAGCGAAAAAAGACCGAGAAGGCTTACGTCTGCTGTCCAGAAAAAAATGATCCCCGTATATACAAAAACGGCATGCTGACATGCCGTTTTTTCTTTTTATCCGGCGGTTTTCAAAAAACCGTTGTCAGATCAGCATAATTTTGGTATGATATAAATTCAGGAGGAGATCAAATGAACCGTTGTATTCGTTTTTTCTGCGCCGTTCTGTCGCTTTTGCTGCTGACAACGGCCTGCGCGGCGTCCGAGCCTATTTCGCCGCAGATCGTCGAGCCCCCCGTTTCGGAAGACACACCCGAAGAAATACAGCCGACGCCCGTGCCGGATCAGGGCCCTTCTGCTTCGCCGGACCCGGTACCAGAGCCAATCCGCATCCGAATCACGGCGGCGGGGGACAATCTGCTGCATAACACCCTTTCTATTGACAGCAGGCTGGACGACGGCTCCTACGATTTTTTCCATCTTTATGAGCACATCGCTCCCATAATTGAGGGAAGCGACATCGCGTTTATCAATCAGGAGGTCATGCTCACCGGCGAAGTCAGCGCCTATCCCAACCTTGCCGCGCCAGACGAAGCGGCCGACGCGCTGATCAAGGCCGGCTTCAACGTGATCAATCTGGCGACCAATCACTCGCTGGATAAGGGTGTAAAGGGGCTGGAAGCCTGTCTGGAAAACGTTCGTCAGCGGAACTTTGAGGCCGTGCTGGGCGCGTTTTGCAGCGAGGAAGAGGCGTCCGCGCTTTGCATTCTGGAAAAGCAGGGGATACGCTTCGGCTTTCTGTCCTATACTTACGGGCTCAACGGCTATTCTTTGCCAAAGGACAAATCGTATATGATCGCCCTGGCCGACGAAGTGAAGATCGCGGAGGACATGGAGGCGATCCGCCCACTGTGCGATTATCTGATCGTTTCCATGCACTGGGGCAACGAATATCAGCTTACCGCGTCCAGCTATCAGGTGGATCTGGCGCAGATGCTGTGCGATCACGGCGCCGATCTGATCATCGGCACCCATCCGCACGTGCTTGAGCCTGTGGAATGGTATGACAGCGACGAGGGGAACCGAACCTTGTGTGTCTATTCGCTGGGCAATTTTATCTCCGGTCAGCACAAGCTGTCCACTATGCTTGGCGGGATCCTGGATCTGCGCCTGACCTTTGACCCTATGACCCATCAGTTGCTTTCCATCGATTCCGCTGGGGTCATCCCCACGGTCACACACTACCGGAACAAGGGCGGCTACTGCGTCTATCCGCTGCAGGACTATACCAAAGAGCTGGCGGCGGAACACGGGATCAAGAATCATGACAAACCGATGACCTTGGATTATCTCAATGATCTGGCGGAGCAGGTGCTAGGTGACTTTACAGCGAAATGGGAGCCGGATAAATGAGCTTGTTTTGCGGATTTGAGCCCCAAAACCGATTTTTTCTGGCACCGATGGCCGGGATCACCGACGCGGCTTTTCGCCGGATCTGCTGTGATTACGGCGCTTCTGTGACCTATACTGAGATGGTGAGCGCAAAGGCGATAGTCTATGATGACCTGAAAACAGCCGGACTTCTCATCCAGCCGGGTGAAAGACGGCCCTGCGGCGTACAGCTTTTCGGTCACGAGCCTGACGTAATGGCGGAAGCGGCACAGCGCGTCGCCGCACTGTGCGCGCCGGATTTTATCGATGTGAACATGGGCTGCCCCGTGCCGAAGGTATACAGCAACGGCGATGGCAGCGCCCTGATGGCAGCCCCCGCGCTGGCGGCACAGATCGTTGCCGCAATAAAGCGGGCCGTTCCGCTGCCCGTAACGGTCAAATTCCGCAGCGGGATCCGGGAAGACCGGCGCAACTGCGCGGAATTTGCCAAAGCACTGGAGGCCGCCGGAGCGGACGCACTCTGCATCCATGGGCGCACCCGCATGCAGATGTACAGCGGCAAAAGCGACCGCGCCATGGTCACGGCAGTAAAAAACGCGGTAAGCGTTCCCGTCGTCGCCAGCGGTGATGCCCTCAGTGCGGCGGACTGTGTTGCCATTCTGAATGAGACCGGCGCGGATTATGTGATGATCGCAAGAGGCGCTGAAGGCTTTCCCATGATTTTTGCAGATTGTGTCGCTCTGGACCAGGGAAAAACGCCGCCCCGGCATACGGCAGAGGAACTGTTTTCCGTGATGAAACGGCATGTGGCGCTGGCCTGCGCTTTTAAATCCGAGCACAGGGCCATGCCCGAGCTTCGAAAGCATATTTTATGGTATTTAGGACATCTGAACGGCGGAAAGCCTTATAAGGCGAAGATGTCACAGGTGACCGCCGAATCGGAATTTCTCGCGCTTTGCGAGGAAATGGAGGCTGCAGGACTTACGCTGAAGGAGTGAGAGCATGCACAGTGAACAGGATCTGGTGCGCCGTGCGCGCACCGGCGACCAAGCCGCCTTTTCGGCGCTGGTCACGGCCTATGAGGGACGGATCTATATGCTGGCGCTTCGGTATCTTGGCAATCGTGACGACGCACAGGACGCGGCGCAGGAAGTGTTTCTCCGGGTGTTCCGGTTTTTGGATGGATTTCAGGAGGAAAGCAACTTCTCAACCTGGATCTATCGGATCGCCGTCAATGTCTGTAAGGATCTTTTAATGCAAAAGATCCGCCGCGCCGAGCAGCCGCTGGAGCAGAAGGATGAAGACAACGAGGATTATGCGCTTCCCATTCCGGACGAACGCTATGCGCCGGAAACGGTATTTGAAGCGGCGCAACTGAGAAAATCGCTGTGCGACGCCATTCTCTCGCTGCCGGAAGCGCAGCGGCAGATCATCATTTTGCGCGATGTTCAGGGCTTGAGCTATGAAGAGATCGGAGAGATCCTTTTTCTCGAGCGTGGGACGGTAAAATCCAGGATCGCACGTGCCCGCGGAAATCTGCGAAAATTATTGCTGCAAACCGGGAACATTTCCGCTTTTTCTTCGTCTAATCCAGCGAAAGGAGGGGAAAGCGATGCGAACCTGCAACGATTATGAGATCCTGATCCATCTGTATCTGGACGGCATGCTGGAACCCTCTGAATCGCACGAGCTTTCCGCGCATCTCGCGTCGTGTTCCGCCTGCAGAAAAAGGTTTGAACAGTATCGACAGATGAAGGAGGCCATGGCCGCGCTCAAAGACGAGCCGGTTCCCGCGGATTTGCATGATTCTATTCTCGCATATGTTACCGAGCGCGCCGACACTCCCGCCGAACGCCGTCCTGTAAAGGCGAAGCGGTTTCCATCCTGGACGTGGAAGACCGCCGCGGGGATTGCCGCATGCGCGGTAATCGCATTCACCGCCGTACACATGATGCCGCGCAAGGGCTCTGCGGATCAAAATGCGCTGGCGGCGAGAGCGCCGATGTCCGATTCCTCGTGTGCGGAAGAAGCCAAGCTGTCGAATACGGGGGATCCTTATAAGATGCCAACCCCCTGTCCGGAAGATACGCCGGAGGAACCCGCCGAAAACAGCGGTTTTAACCAGAAAGGCTATCGAACGGAGTCTTTTGATCCGAAAAACTTTGCAATCCTGACCGAAACGGTGAAGAGCGGCGTTTTACGGGACGCAAGTCTGGTGAACGGATATCTGGCCGTGGGCGAAGAGGACGCGCTGCCCACCTGGATCGACAGGGAGGCACTTTCTTCGATTGATGAGACCCCAGACGCCGGATATGCCCGTGTTGCGGCAGATCAGGAGGAGGAATGGGTCTCCGCGCTGGAGGAGAGCGGATTTGCGCTTTATTCGCTGGAAGTGGGCGGAGAAGCGTCCGAGCCGCAATCTGCAGCTTCCGGCGAGACAGATGGCGCGGAAGAAAACGTGCTGTTTCTGTTCCAGTGGGAAAAGACAGAATAACCAAACGTTTTACGTTGGCAAACAGCAAAGACGGCCGCATTTACGGCCGTCTTTTGCTTTGCTTTTCGGCTGTTTCCTCGAAAATCAACAGAAAGTCAATCTGCCTTACAGCATGGACAATTGCTTGTCCGGCGCGTCTTCCTCTTTCATCAGAGCGCCTGCGGCGGGAAGGGTGCGGGTGCGGTAGCGGGAAAGATTTTCGATTCCGGAATCGGCCAGGGCCAGCGCGCGCACCACCTGCTGATTCTTTTTTAGAGAAAACACCGCCACGCCCTGGGTGTTTCGCGTGGTCTTTGTTTGAAGCTGCGCCGTATTGACGATGAGGATCCGGCTCTGGGAATAAAGCGCAAGCTCTAGATCGGGCTGGCCGTGGAAGGCGGCGACCAGCGGGCTTTTATCGGAATAGGCAGCGGTAAGCTTTTTGCGGTTGGACTTGGTTTCAAAAGAGGAAAGCTCCACCTTGGCGATCTTTCCGTTTTCAAACACGCAGATCAGATTGCCTTTGTAATCGCCGGGGAGCATCAGAAACACCGGCTGTTCGCCCTCGTCCATGCCCAGCTTTTGCGGCAAATAATCGCCCAGAACGCTGGCTTTCGTGTCGTCGAACTCATGAAGCCGCACCTTGTAGGCCTGCGCCCGGTTGGTGAGAAAGACCGCCTCGGCCTTGTTGGTGCTTTCCAGCGTGGTCCGCAGGCTGTCTCCCTCCTTATATTTCTGCTCGCCGCTCATGCGAAGCGATTGAGGCGTGATTTTTTTGAAATAGCCCTCTTTGGACAAAAAGACCATGACGGGGTAATCCTCGATATGCTGGGCTTCGTCAAACTCCTCAACCTCATCCTCATATACAATGGCGGTATGCCGCGTGGTGGGATATTTTTTAATGATGGCCTCCAGCTCCTGAATCAGGACCTTCTGGAGCTTCTTTTTGCTGGAAAGAAGATCCTCCAGCTTCTCGATCTCTTTCTCCAGTTCGTCCACTTCCTGGAGCCGCTTCAAAATATGCTCTTTGTTGATGTTGCGCAGTTTGATCTCGGCGATAAAATCAGCCTGTTCCTCATCGATGCCGAAGCCGATCATCAGATTTGGGATGACCTCGGCGTCCTCCTCGGTATCCCGGATGATGGCGATGGCCTTGTCGATGTCCAGCAAAATCTTTTTCAGACCGCGAAGCAGGTGCAGCTTCGCTTTTTTCTTTTGCAGATCAAAATAGACCCTCCGGCGGATGCAATCGGTGCGCCAGGCCGTCCATTCGTCCAAAATCTCGCCGACGCCCAGCACCCGGGGCATCCCGCCGATCAGGATGTTGAAATTACAGGAAAAGCTGTCGCACAGCGGCGTCAGTCGCATGAGCTTTGCCATCAGTTTCACGGGGTCGGCGCCGCGTTTCAGATCAATGGCCAGCTTAAGGCCTGTTTTGTCGGTTTCATCCCGCAAATCCGAAATTTCGCGGATCTTTCCGCTTTTGATGAGTTCCGCCGTTTTGTCGATGATGGCCTCGGCGGTGGTGGTGTAGGGAATCTCGGTGATCTCGATCATGTTTTCCTTTTTGAGATATTCCCACTTTGCCCGCACGCGGAACGAGCCGCGGCCGGTGCGATAGATCTCCTCCAGCACGCTACGGTCATAAATCAGCTCGCCGCCGGTAGGGAAGTCGGGGGCGATGAGAGTGCTTAAAAGATCGTGCTGCGGATTTTTGATCCGCTCGATGGCGGTGCGGCAGACCTCGTTCAGGTCAAAGCCGCAGATCGAGCAGGCCATACCTACGGCGATGCCCAGATTGGGGTTGACCAGAATGTTGGGGAACGCCGTGGGAAGGAGGGTGGGCTCCTTCATGGTGTTGTCGTAGTTATCGACGAAATCCACCGCGTCGTTGTCGATATCGGAGAAGATTTCGCCGCAGAACTTATCTAGTTTGACCTCGGTGTATCGCGGCGCGGCATAGGCCATATCCCGGGAATAGACCTTGCCGAAATTGCCCTTGGAATCCACAAAGGGCATGAGCAGCGCGCCGTTTCCGCGACTGAGGCGCACCATGGTGTCATAGATCGCCGCGTCGCCGTGGGGATTGAGCTTCATGGTTTGGCCTACCACATTGGCGGATTTGGTGCGGTTTCCGGTAAGCAGACCCATTTTATACATGGTATACAGCAGCTTGCGGTGCGAGGGCTTGAAGCCGTCGATCTCCGGCAGAGCGCGGGAAACGATCACGCTCATGGCATAGGGCATATAGTTGGTTTCCAGCGTTTCGGGGATCTGCTGTTCGGTATAATAGTTCTTTTCCATGCTCTATGCACCTCCTTACGAAAGATCTGCCAGATCCAGATAGCGGGCGCCGTTTTCCGCAATATATTCCTTTCGGCCGGCCAGATTGTTGCCCAACAGGATGTCGAACATCTGCGCCGTTTGCTCCGCTTCGCCGGGAAGAACCTTGATAAGCCGCCGCGTTTTGGGATTCATGGTGGTCTGCCACATCATCTCCGGCTCGTTTTCACCCAGACCCTTGGAGCGCATGATGGAGAATTTCTTGCCTGCCAACGTCTTTGCGATCTCGTCGCGCTCTTTATCGGTGTAGGCAAAATAGGATTGATCCTTACAAGTGATCTCGTACAGGGGCGATTCCGCGATATAAACATAACCTAAGTCAATGAGCGAAGGGGTCAGCCGGTAAAGCATGGTGAGGATCAGCGTGCGGATCTGATAGCCGTCCTCATCGGCATCAGTACAGATGATGATCTTGTTCCAGCGCAGGGCGTTGAGATCAAAGGCGTTGATGTCCTTGACCTTGCTCTTGACTTCTACGCCGCAGCCCAGCACCCGTAAAAGGTCGGTAATGATGTCGCTCTTGAAGATGCGGTCGTATTCTACCTTCAGGCAGTTGAGGATCTTTCCGCGCACTGGCATGATAGCCTGATATTCCGCGTCACGTCCCTGCTTCACCGAACCCAGAGCCGAATCGCCCTCCACAATGTAAAGCTCCCGCTTGTCGGGATCCTTTGTACGGCAATCCACGAATTTCTGCACCCGGTTGGTGATGTCCAGCGTGCCGGACAGCTTCTTTTTCAAATTGACGCGGGTGCGTTCGGCCTGCTCCCGGGCACGCTTGTTCACCAGCGCCTGATCGGCGATGCGGTCGGCCTCCTGCTTGTTTTCAATGAAATAGATTTCCAGCGACGAGCGGAGGAAATCGGTCATCATTTCCTGAATAAATCTATTGGTGATGGATTTTTTCGTCTGGTTTTCGTAAGAAGTATAGGTGGAAAATCCGTTTGTCACCAGAATCAGACTGTCGGCAATGTCATTAAAGCTGATCTTGCTTTCAGCTTTCTGATATTTCCCGGTCTGCTTGAGATAGGCGTCCAGCGCAGAGACAAAGGCCGAGCGGGCCGCCTTGTCGGGGGCGCCGCCGTGCTCCAGCCACGAGGAGTTGTGATAGTACTCGATAACGGGGTTGGCGTTGGAAAAGCAGAAGGCAGCTTCCACCTTCACCCGGTATTCCGGCTTGTCCGCCCGGTCGCGGCCCGAACGCTCGGTTTTGCAGTAGTGGGGAAGGGTGAGCGCCGTTTCTCCTGCCAGCTCGGTGACATAATCCAGGATGCCGTTTTCATATACATATTCCGTAGTTTCAAACCGGTTGGGCGCCGTTTCGTTTTTCAGGACGAACTTGAGCCCCGCGTTGACCACGGCCTGCCGCTTGAGGGTTTCTTCAAAAAAGGACAGGGGGATATTGATGTCGGTGAACACCTGAATATCCGGCTTGAAATGCTGGAGCGTGCCGGTCTTTTTGCCGTCGTAGGGCTCTTTGATGAGTTTGTTGGGCGCTTTCGTCTTGTTGACACCGTGCTCAAAGTGCAGGCGGTATTCAAAGCCGTCGCGGTGGGAAACCACATCGAAATATTCGGAAGAATATTGGGTTGCGCAGGCGCCCAGACCGTTGAGGCCGAGAGAGAACTCGTAATTTTCGCCTGTGTTGTTGCTGTATTTTCCGCCGGCATAGAGCTCGCAATAGATCAGCTCCCAGTTATAACGCTTTTCCTTTTCGTTGTAGTCCAGCGGCATGCCGCGTCCGAAATCCTCCACCAGAATCGAATGATCCAGATAGCGGATCACATTAATCACGCTGCCGTGGCCCTCGCGGGCCTCGTCGATGGAGTTGGACAGGATCTCAAAAAAGGCGTGCTGGCATCCCTCCAAGCCGTCGGAGCCAAAAATCACGCCGGGACGCTTGCGCACCCGGTCGGGACCCTTAAGCGAAGAAATACTCTCATTGCCGTAATCCTTTGTTGTCTTTGCCATATATACCTCCGGAATTTAAATCATACCACAATATATTGTATCTGAAAAACCTTGCGCTGTCAACAAATCCGTAACGAAAAAGCGTTGAAAATTAAGGCTTCCGGAATAATCTCCCAGCAGTTTGGGAAAACTGACCATACGGGAAATCAAGCGGAGAAATGAGAAAGGAGCATATCAATGCAGCTGCTGCAAAAGAGAAAAACTGCCGCCGAAAAACGGGCGCAGGAGGCGCGCTCCCGACAGGAACTTTTGACGGAATACTACGATACGCTGCTGCAGCTTCGGCACGTTCGAGCGGCGTTTCAGCAGGCTACCGAGCCGGAACTGATCTCGTCCTGCGTCTATGAAATGAACGCGCTGCAGGAGCGTTACGCCTATCTGATCCAGCGCATGAAGGCGGAAAACATCACGGCGATGCAGGTGCTTCGTTGATGCAGAACGTAGATTTTTCTTGACTTTTTATCGCGGTTTTGTTATCCTAATTCAAAATCACGAGGAGGCGATAACCATGGACCCCAGATTGGAGATATTGAACCAGTTTTATGGGCAGGACATCGAAGAAACCCGACTGGAACGCAGCCGTCACGGGCAACTGGAATATCTCACCACCATGCGCTATATTCACCGATATCTTCCGTCGCAGGCAAAGATCCTGGAGGTGGGAGCCGGAACGGGACGGTATTCCGTGGCGTTGGCGAAGGAAGGCAACGACGTTACGGCAATCGAACTGATTCGACAGAATTACGACCGGCTGGTGCAGAACAGCGCGGGTCTTTTCAATCTGCAAGCCATACAGGGCGATGCGCTGGATCTCAGCGCCTTTGCAGACGATACCTTTGATATAACGCTGTTGTTCGGCCCCATGTATCATCTGTATTCGCCGCAGGAGCAGCACCGGGCGCTGGATGAGGTCATCCGCGTAACGAAGCCCGGCGGCACACTGCTGGTTGCGTTTCTTTCGGTCCACGCGATCCTGTATGCCAACTATCTGCAGGGAAATCTTCTTGCAGGGCTCGAAGAAAACTTTACGGCGGATTATCGGGTGCGGCATTTTCCCGAACAGTTGTTTACCGGCTTTGATCCTGCGGAATTTGAGGCGCTTTTTGCGGAAAAGCCTGTCCGGTATTTGACCACGGTGTCGGCCGACAGCGTTTTAGAGATTGCCAATGGGCGGGAGGACTTCTCCATGTCTGACGAGGATTTTGCAGCTTTTGTGTCCTATCATTTTGCCACCTGCGAAAAACGGGAACTGCTGGGCGCGGCCAGTCATTTGCTTTACATATGCCAAAAGCAGGAGAAAAAGAACTAAACAAACAGCGCTTCCGCGTTCATTCGGAAGCGCTGTTTTCCTTTTCTGCGTTTCGTTCCGGCATCCAGCCGGGAAGCGGAGAATGCTGCAATCCGCCGAAAATGTGATCCTTCAGCCCGGGATAGCGGCCCTCCATTTCATACAAGAGCCGCTTGATCTCCTCCCGCTTGGTATCCTTGTCAGCGGGGCAGGGATTGAACACCACGGGAAGCTGCTGGCGGCAGGCAAAATTGGCGATGGTCTTTTCATGCAAATAGAGCAGGGGGCGGATTATTGTCAGCCCCGTCCGGTCCAGATAGGTCACGGGGCGGAAGCAGCTAAGTCTGCCCTCATAGATCAGAGAGAGGGCAAAGGTCTCGATGGCGTCGTCATAATGGTGGCCCAGCGCTACCTTGTTGCACCCCAGACGCACGGCCTCCTCATTCAAAATCCCGCGGCGCAGTTTGGCGCAAAGCGAACAGGGATTTTCCTCCTGCCGGATGTCAAAGACGATCTCGCGGATCTGGGTGGGACGGATGACATAGGGGATGTTCAGCCGCTCGCAAAGGGCGGAAACCAGGGAAAAGTCCATGGTTTCATAACCCATGTCCAGCGTAATGGCAGTGAGAGAAAAGGCGGCGGGATAAAAGCGTTTCAACTCGGCCAGCAAGCGCAAAAGCGCAAGGGAATCCTTCCCGCCGGAAACGCCGACGGCAACGCAATCGCCCTCCCGGAGCATCCCATAATCGTCAACACACCGGCGGACAAGGGAAAGAAGCTTTTGCATATCATCAACTCCCGCCCTGATTGTATCGGAAATCCCGCAAAATTACAAGAGAAAAAAGTGAAATCGCAATTTAGAAAAACAAAGAAAAATTGCGTAAATCAAAGAAAATCAAAGCTCTTGTTTTATAAATTGATTTTTTCCAAAAAAGGTGTTGACAAGCGTTTTTCCCTGTGATATAACTAAGAAGCTGATTTTGTGCTCAAATTTAATTTGAAATATAAACGGAGGAAAAGCATTATGTCCACTTACATGGCAAAAAATGAGACCGTCGAGCGGAAATGGTACATTCTGGACGCGGCCGGCAAGCCCATGGGCCGCACCGCCGCCATCGCCGCCTCGATTCTGAAGGGGAAGCACAAGGTCGATTACACCCCTCATGTTGATTGCGGTGACTATGTCATCATCATCAACGCCGGCAAGGCTGTCCTTACCGGCAACAAGCTGACCGACAAGTATTACCGTACCCATTCCGGTTATGTCGGCGGCTTGAAGGAGACCCAGTACAAGACCCTGATGGCTACCCGCCCCTGCCTGGCGATGAAGCTGGCGGTGAAGGGTATGCTGCCCAAGAACAGCATCGGCCGCTGGTCCTTGTCCCGCTGCAAGGTCTATGAAGGCGAAGAGCACGTCAACGCCGCGCAGAAGCCCGAAGTCTGGGCAGAATAAGGGGAGGTAACGATCCATGTATACACCGAAAAAGGCTTATTTTTACGGCACCGGCAGAAGAAAGAGCTCCATCGCCCGCGTCCGTCTGATCCCCGGCGGCTCCGGCGTTGTCACCATCAACAACCGCACGCTGGATAACTACTTCGGCATGGAAACGCTGAAGTATATCGTCCGTCAGCCCATCGAGACCGTCGGCGTCGCCGATAAGTTTGACGTGGAAGTCAAGGTCCAGGGCGGCGGCTTCACCGGCCAGGCCGGCGCCATCCGTCACGGCATCTCCCGCGCTCTGGTCCAGGCCGATGCGGAATACCGTCCCGCTCTGAAGGCCGCCGGGTTCCTCACCCGCGATTCCAGAATGAAAGAGCGCAAGAAGTACGG
>JAFSZV010000050.1 GCA_017455565.1 Clostridia bacterium | reverse complement strand
TTCATATAGCCAGTCATAATCCATGACTCTTTCGATTTTTCGCAGCAGGTGATCTTCCGGCACCAAGGCGTCTATATCTGTGATGACTACATCTCGTCGCGCGTCTTTTTTCCATTCTTCCATAACATCGCTCCCGTTCCTGTTTTACCAGAAACGGGGGCGAATGTATAGTTCTTTGATAGTCTGAGGCGGAGTGAGCATGGCTCCGGCACTTTTGAAATTTCAGATGTGAATTTTTCGCCGTTTTTCTTGCCATTTTGCGCCGCTGCGGCTAAAATGGGGCTGATCCATTATCGAAAGGAGACGCTCTCGTGGCAAAGCTTTACGGAAACACCGGATCCCGCGCCCACGCGGCCGAGGGCGGTCGATTTTCTCCGGCGCGCAAAAAAGCCCGCCGTCTTTCGCGGCGGATCGGCACGGCGGCGCTGTTGCTTTTGCTGCTTTACGGTTTTGTCGTTTGGGCGCCCGTCAAGCCGGTGCGCCGTCTGCGGAACATGTATATCGAAACAGCCCTTTCCACCATGAGCCACAAATGGCTGGCCACCCGGTTTTTCCCCTCTTCGGTCGTGGAGCAGGTGCGGCAGGATATGCTGGCCGCCCAGGAATCCCAGCAGGGCCTGACCTCGGACTGGGCCGAAGGCGAAGCCCTTCCCCTGGTCATCCCCGAATCGCAGAGGCCCGCCTCTCCCGACGCGGTGAGCGACCCCGCCATGGAGTCCTTTTTCACCCTGTTCTGGGAACTTGACCGGGAAGAAACACTAAACTGGTTGCGGGACGAACCCGCGCTTCTGGAAAACGGCTGGGCTCATCTTGCGGCAAACCGCTCGGGCCTGAAAGAATCTGGACTTCCCATCCACACCGTGATGGGCGAACAGGTGCTGGCCATCGACGCCTATCAGCAGATCCTTCTGGTGCGGGTCAAGGGAAGCGGCTATCGGGGCGTTCTGGCCATTGCCAAGGATCCGGCCCGTCTGAGCCTGCAGGCGGCTGCCTCCATCGGCAGCAGCGGTCAGCCTGCCGGCGTGATCGCCGAGGCCAACGACGGCCTGCTTGCCATGACGGCCAGCGGCTTTTGGGACGACGACGGCCGCGGCTCGGGCGGCGCCGTCACCGGCTATGCCCTGTGCGGCGGCACAGAATATGGACGCCCCTTTGGCACGGCGGGCTACAAGCGTTTTGAAAAGCGGAACGACGACCTGCTTTATATCATGGACAGCTCCTCGCCGCTGACGCCCTCGGCCACCGACGCCATGGAGTTCACCCCCGCCCTGATCGTGGACGGCGAGATCGTGGTGGACGATTCCTGCGGATGGACGGCCACCAATCCCCGGGCCTGTCTGGGCCAATCCCGCAGGCGGGAGATCCTGATGCTGGTGATCGAGGGACGGCTGCCCACGGTGTCTGTCGGCACCAACGTCATCGAATGCGCCGAGATTCTGGCCCGGCATGACGGGATGCAGGCCATGAACATGGACGGCGGCACCAGCGCCATGCTGTATTACGACGGCGAATACGTCACACTCTGCTCCAACACGGCCCTGCCCGCCGGGCGGCGGCTGCCCAACGCCTGGGTCTATGGACGGCGGAGCGATTGAGTGGGAATACACTTCTTTTACAAAAAACGCCGGAGCGTGGCTCCGGTGTTTTCCTTATGTCTGTTTCCGTTTTTTCAGCACGTCTGTAAGCTCCCGCAGGTGGAGGACGTAGCACATCGCCAGATAGACCGCCAGGCCCACCGCGCCGATGGCGCCGCACTTAACCACTAGCATGATCTTGCCCTCGCTTCCGTCGAGCACCAGTTCCCGCAGGCCAAGCGCCGTCCCGCCCATCACCGCCGAAGCAACAAGGGATTTGAGCGCGGGCCGCAAATCCACCAGCTCCCGGTCACGCCGGAACAGCGCGAAAATCGTTACTACCGCGCCAGCGGTCATGGCGATAGAGGTGGTGAGGGCCAGCATCCGGTCGCTAGTGCCGAACAGGCTGTCCAGCAAGTAATTCCCGCCGATGATGCAAAGGCTGATAACCAGCGGGACAGCCACCCTTTCCATGGTGAAAAAGGCCTTGTTCAGCAGGTCAATGAGGCTGAAGCCCGCCATCCCGATGGCATACATCATAAAGATGCCCGCCGTCTGCGCCGTGGCCTCAGCGGTAAAACTGCCGCTCTGGAACAGCACGGAGATGATCTGCCGGCAAAAGACCATCAGCATGGCGCACATGGGGAAGACCACCAGCAGCGTGTTGGAGGCCACCGTCCACACATACTTTTTATAGGCCCGCTGATCCACGCCGGTATATTGCCGGTTGAACTTTGGGAAGATCACCGCGCTAATGCTGTAGATAAAGGTGGTGGTCAGCGGGGTGAACAGCTTGTCCGCATAGTAAAAGGCGCTGGTGGTGCCCCCCGCCAGCCGGGCGGTGAAGGAAGCGTCGGTGAGATAGCAGAACAGATACATCGCGCCGGTCACGATGGTTACGGCGATGGTCTTGAGATACGTGCCGATATACCGTTGGGACAGATCCAGCCGGAAGCGCCAGCGATATCGCTCCTTCAGGGCGTAAGGCACGCTCATCCCAAGCTGCAAAAGCCAGCCCGCCGCCACCGCGACCACGTAAAGCAGCAGGTTGCCGCTCTTGCCGAAGATCATCAAAAAGACGATCAAAAAGACGGAATAGGGGATGGACATGCTGCCCTGCAGGGCGTAATGCCCCATGGCCTGATAGGTGGCCACCATCAGATAGGCCCCGGCGATCACGGGAAGCGACAGCGCCATGATCCGCATATACTGCAAAAGCTCGGCGGGCGCGCCCTTCAAAAAGATCCCGCTGAAGGGCGGCAGCGTCGCCAATTCCCACAAGCCCACAGCGATAACGCTGAGCAGCAGCGAAAAGGATGTAAGGTTGTCGGCGGCGCGGACACCTTTTTTCCGGTCGGCGGCCATGTGCTGGGTGATGATGGGCACCGCCGCCACGCTGAGGGCATAGCCCGCCGTGGTAAACAGATAAATGGTTTTGTTATAGGCGGAATAATATTGATCTGCCGAGCCGAATGCGTTCGCCTGAAAGGATTCCCGCAAAATGCCGATGAGCCGCGCCAGCACCGAGATCAGCATGACGCCGCCGATGGCGCCGCCCGCGCTCCGCTCTTTTTTCGGAGCCGCACCGGCCTTTTGATCCATAATGCGGCGTAAAATGGCGTCGTTTTCGTCCAGGCTTTTCACCAGCGTTTCCACATGGGCCGAGGTGCGGGCAAGAATGGCCTCCCGCCTCTCCATCACGTCTTCAAAGGCGGGGCGGAAGCGCTCCAGCGTAAAGGCGTCGATGGACGAAACCGCCTCGCCGCCGATGGATTTCAAAAAGGCATCAATCTTGGGGTCGTAAGAGATGCCGATGCAGGGCACGCCCATCACGCAGGAATAGATCAGCGAATGGAGCCGCACGCCCACCAGCACGTCCAGATTGCCAATGATGGAGAGCATCTCATCGGAGAGGTGCTTGTCCGTAATGGCGCAGACCTGTCCGTCCAGCCGCTCCGACAGAGCGCGAATGAGCTCCACATCCTGCTCGTAGTGAAAAGGGATGAGCACCGAATCGGCGTTGCAGCTTTCCCGGAGATAACGGATGGATCGGGCGGTTTCCTCCAGAAAGCGGGCCTTTCCCTCGGCGGTGCGGGGGCTTTTCAGCGCCCAGCCCACCAGCATACGCCCCTCCTGCGGTTTCCAGCCGGCGCGGGACAGGATCTCCCGGCCCACCTCGGGGGCGGTGCGCTCCAGCCTTATCACCGGGTCGGCGGTGACGCGGATGAGCTCCTCCGGGATCTTCATGCTGCGCAAAAGCTCGGCCGATGCAAGGTCCCGGACGCAGATGCCGTCGGCCCGGCGCAAAAGAAGCGACGTAAGATACCGGTTCCATTTGGAACGGATGGGGCCGATGCCCTGAGAATAAATAAAGACCTTTTTGCGGAAAAGCAGCGCCAGAAAAATGATGAAAAGATAATAGAGGATGCTGAAGCGGGAGGTCACGTCTTGCAGAAGGCTCCCGCCACCGGAGATCAGCATATCGCAGTCCTTCACGGCGCGGACGATCTTCCAAAACCGCATCCGGGGGACGGCGTGGACGTGGTATTTTTCCTCGGTATCGGCGGGATTCTGGGAAAGGATGGTCAGATCGACCCCGTCGAAGCCGGCCCGGAGATTTTCCACCACCGTCCGCAAAACGGCCTCGTCGCCGATGTTGTTGAAGCCGTAATAACCCGAAATCAGAATCTTATCCATTGCGCCTCCTTGCCGCGCCCTGCAGGATGCGCCAAAGCGCCTCCAGCACCAAAATCACGGCGGCACCCACCATCATGCCCATTCCCAGGCCGGTGGCCACCCGGATCAGGCTGAGCACAAAGGGGGTCCGGATGTGCAGGAAAGTGTTGACGATGCTGGTAAAGCCGATGGCCGCGCCGATAGCGAAAAAGACCGACAGGCGGGGCAGCCGGCGCCGACGTCCCCACGCCAGCAGCATCAGAAACGGCGTTCCGATGAGAAATTCCTTGGTGCGCGGACGGGCGGGAAGCCCGTTTTCCATAAAGTTCCGCAGCTCCAGCTCCAGCGTCGAAACACCTGAGCTGGCATTGCCCGTGCGGGAAATATAGTAGATTCCCACCACGCCCAGTATCAGCACGGCCAGCACCAGCAGCACCGCCTCGCGGGCATAGGCCAGCTTAAAGGGTTTTTCCATCAGCTCGCCCCAGGCGCTCCGGCGGGTTCTGCGGTCGCGCAGTCCGGCGGTGATGGAAGAACCGCTCACCCGGGGATAGAGATAATCCCTCCACACCAGAATGCAGAAATAGGCGATCACCGAAACGCAGATTGGGATAAGCTGCATGATCTTGACGCCACGATAGAGCCTGGTTTCCAGCATAAAGGCCGTTTCCGACAACGCGGCCGAGGCAAAGAGCGCGCCGCCCATGGACACCGCCGCGCCCAAAAGCGCCGTCAGCAGGGCAACGCCCAATGTTTTGCCAAGCCTATCACCAAGAGAAAGTCTCTCTCGGACAAAGTGATCGGTGGCCACCGCCGCAAGACAGGCCATCACGATGCCACCGCCCATAGAGAGCAGCAGCTTGGACAGATTGGGCGCCGCGTACATGGCACCCGCCACGCAGACGCAGCCTGCGACCAGCAGGATCCATCTCCACTTGTTCTTCAGCGGGACAAAGATGTCCAGCAGAAGCACCGCCGCGGCAATGGCGCCGAAGCCCGTGATCAGCCGCAACAAGCCGCCCGCATTGTAATCCGGATTGGCGGAAACCACAGCCTGCTCCCATCCGCGAAGGGCCATCCGCTCCTGCAGATCGCCGATGAGCCGGGCATAGGCTTCAGGATCGGTGATATAAGTCTCGCAGTTTTCATCCATATAGATCATCTTGAGATACAGCACGCGGCAGGTGCGCTCATAGGCGGCGCGATAGAGGCAATTGGTGATCTCTTCGGGGCCGCTGTAGCTGTATTTCGCCCAGCTGCACTGCACGAAGGGCCACATGCTGAACACCCGCACCGCCCGGTTGCCCGTCATGGCAAGCAGCCTGTCCTGTCCGGGGGTGGTGAGCACCAGGCTCTGGTCCTGCCGCTCCACGATGCCGACAGACACGCCGCTGCGTTCTATAAACGCGGCGATCCGCTCCAGCGAATCGGGGTCGTCGTCGCCCAGAAACACCTTGCCGTTGTTGATGAAATAGGGGCTGTCATAGCGCTTCAGATCCGCCAGAAAGGCTTCCGCCAGCTTGCGCCCGTTGACGCCCTTCTTCAGCGAGGGGCGGGGCACGATCTTCATGCCGGAGGCAAGGATCCGCGCCTCGGTCTCGGGCCATATGCCCAGGTCGATGCCCGCCAGCGCGTCGCTGCTCTCGCTGTCGCCCAGCCAGACGAAATAAGCCCCGTCTTCCTCCAGTGTCTGATAAGGCGCGTCGAAGCGATTGTCCAGCGCATCGGTGAGCCAGCGAAACGCCTCCGCGTCTCGTGTAACCAAAAGTTGCTCGCTGCCCCGGCTCTGCTCCAGCAGCGCCGTCACGGCAGCGGGATATTTTTCTTCCCAGCGATATTCGTCCTTGACCTCGGCGGCGGGACGGGACAGGATCACCCGTCCGGAATCCTCGCTCAGATCCTCGGGTGTGGTGTCGGTGACCGCCACGCGGTCAACGCCGAGCTTGTGAAGATACGACAGCCAGAAATCCACGCTCTCGTCGGACTGTCCGGCCATTTCCAGAAGGCTGGTATAATCTGCCACCAGATCATAGGTCCGCGCCGACTGCTCGATCCCGGCCCGTCCCGCCACGATCACCGCGGCGGCGATCAGTCCGGCCAGCAGAACCAGGAAAAGCGGCAGATGTTCCTTCGTCCAGCGCTTCATAGCGTTCCCTCCATTTGATGCCCCGGGCAAGCGACCCGGGGCAATTTTTTTATTTCGTTCGTGCGGCCGCACATTGCGGCAGTATAGTTCAGTATACCACGCCGCCCCGCACAAAGTCAATCACGGAGGGCCCGCTTCTTTCCTCAAGCGGCGGGATTTCAGAATTCTTCAAAAAGCGCCTGCAAGCGCGCTCCGGCGGGCGGCAGCCCGCCTTATACATGCAATTCACCTTCCAGATATAAAACGGCGCCGCCGCCGATCATCACCCGCTCCTCCTTGCAGACGCATAAAAGCTTCCCGCCCCGCTTGGAGAGCTGCCGGGCCCGCAGCGTGGTCTTGCCCAGCCGTTCCGCCCAAAAAGGCGCCAGCGAACAGTGCGCCGAGCCGGTAACAGGATCCTCCGCGATGGCGTCCCGGGGATCGAAATACCGGCTGACAAAGTCGCAGTCCTCCCCCGCCGCCGTGGGCACCATGCCCCATTTGGGGATGATCGCCTTCATCTTTTCCAGATCGGGCTCCAGCCGCCGGACGGCCTCGGCGCTCTCTGTCAACACCACCATATCCCGGGATTGCCAGCAGCCCAGCACCCTTGTCCCCAGACATTCCTCAATTCCCGCGGGGATCGGCACTTCCACCGGCGGGCGAGCGGGAAAGTCCAGCACATAGCCTCCCTCCGGCGCCTGCAAAACGCTGACAGGGCCCGAGGGCGAGAAAAAGTCCACCCGGTCGCCGCCATCCAGCTTTTCCAGCACCACAAAACCTGCCGCCAGTGTGGCATGACCGCAAAGATCCATCTCAAAGGAGGGCGTGAACCACCGGATCTCCCAGCCCTGCTCTTCCCTGCGTAAAAATGCCGTCTCGGGAAGATTGTTTTCCCCGGCGATGCGCTGCATCAGATCCGCCCCCGGCCACGCGCCCTCCAGCAGGCACACTCCCGCGGGGTTGCCCGAAAACAGTCGATCAGTAAACGCTTCTACCAGAAAATATTTCATGTTTCCCCCTCCCCTTTCTTTCGCACCGAGACTTCGCCACTGTCAAGCACAGCAAGGCTCCCGTCTTCTTTTCTTACGATCAATCGGCCCGCATCGTCGATCCGCACCGCCTCCGCGGGATAGGGCTCGCTTCCGGTGGGATACACCGTGACCGAATTTCCCAAAAACACGCTTTTTTCCCGATACCGCTCCAGAAACGCCGGATCGGGCAGTCTTTCACCCTCCCGCGCCAGCGCCGAAACGAGCCCGGCCGCCAGCCGTTCTTCGGAAACGCTTCCGCCCTCCGAAGGATACAGGGCGCAAGCGATGTCCCGGATCTCCGGCGGAAAGCCGCCTTGCGGCGCGCGATAATTGATCCCCGCGCCCAGAACAACTGCCTCGCCCTCGCCCTCGGCCAGAATCCCGCAGAGTTTTTTGCCTTTCAGCAAAATGTCGTTGACCCACTTGACGCCGCAGGTCACGCCGCACAGCCTTTCAATTGTCTCGCATACCGCCACCGCCGCCATGGGGGTGATCAGCCCCCACTGCTCCGGCTCCAGCGAGAACCGCAAAATCACGCTGAGATAGATCCCGCCCTCCGGCGAAAAGAACGTCCTGCCTCTCCTGCCCCGTCCCGCGGTCTGCCGGGCGGCGATCACCGCCGTTCCGTGGGGCGCGCCGGCCCGCGCCAGCTCCTTCGCCACCCGGTTGGTGCTGTCGGTCTCTTTCAGAACCACCGGAGCGGGCAATTCCCGGGGCCAGACGGCCCACAGGCGTTCCGCGTCCATAAGCATCCCCCTTTCCGGTTTTTTGTTATTTTATCACGGTTTTTCCAGGTTTTCCACAAAAAAGTTTGAGCACATTTTGAATAAGGCAATAAACAACAAGATGATAGACCCCAGCGTGATTTTCATAGACGGAACGCATATCAAAGCCTCGGCCAACAAGAGGAAATACCAGAAAGAGCAGGTCAAGAAAGCCGCGAAGATATATGAAGAACAGCTCCGAGAGGAAGTCAATGCGGAGCCAACGAAAAAAGGACAAAAGGTACTTGAAACCCATATCTGGCAGAAATACTTGGACATGATAGAAGCGATCCGGGAGACCGAACAAGGCAAAGAGTTCTACGCCAAACGGAAAGAGACGATTGAGAGAGTCCTTGCAGACGCGAAAGAAAAACACGCCATGCGTTATACGCAGCACCGAGGTCTGGCCCGTGTTTCAAACTGGGTGAGGCTCAAGTTTGCTGCCATGAACCTGAAAAAGATGGCAAAATGGAGTTGGGATAACTTTATTTTGCAGGCACGATTCTTCATTTTTAGCCCCAATTACGAAAGAATACCGATTTTCGTTGCTTGAAAATCGGTGTTCTTTGACAGACTGAAGCCGGAGCGTTTCCGCTCCGGCCTACCGTTTCGTTCAATCCTGTGGCTTCTCCGACAGGATCAATTCGGCCTCTTCCGCCGTGATCGCGCCGCGCAGCCGCAGCGTTTCGATGCTCTCGCAGGAATACAGTCCTTTCCGGTAATAGCGTCTGATCGTTTCGAAATGTCTGCTCATTTCAGTTCCTCCCCTGTCAGGCTCTCAAACAACAGCGCTGCGTTTTCGACCTCCAGCGCCGCGTTTTCCTTGCTGAGGGCCGCGTTCTCCAGCACGCTGCGGCGCAGCTTTTCCTGGGTATCGGCCAGTTCCTGTTCGACTGGCGTGACCTTTGCCAGGATCACGCTGTGACGCACCAGCGTATGATAGCCGCTCTGCTCGCCCTGCTTTTCACCTGCGTCGTCAAAAATTTCCAGATCGTTTTCGGTCATCGCGGTCAAAAGCGCCCTGTCCGCGGCGCCCTCCAGACGGATCTCCAGCGCGGGCACCTGCCGCGAGCCCACCTTTGCGCTGCAGCTATACACGCTGCCTGCAATCTCCTGTTTGCCGAATTTCAGTTTATCCATGCTTGCTCCTCCTTATTGCGTTTTCCAAACGCCGCTTTTTTTGCAGTAGACCGCTTCCGCCTCTTTCCACACGCCGCCGATCCGGCAGGCGGGGACGGATTCTTTCCATACGCCGCTCACTTTTCCGTGGATCACGGGGCCGTTTCCCCCACGCAGCGTTCCGTCGTCGTCCACCTTCAGACCGTCCGGCACCACGATACAGGGGTTGCTGTAGCTCTCTGCCGCGCCATAAGTCTGCGCCACAGCCGCACCGCTGCTGTTCACCGTATAAAACAGCTTGCTGGAGGTGCTTTCTACCGGTGTTCTGAGACACCAGTTCTCTTCCTCGTCCTCCCCGCAATACGACCCGTTTTGTGAGATCCGCTCGGTATGATGCCCGCGCCAGTCGGTATAGGAGAGCGCCGCCGTACCGGCCTGCACCTGCCGCCAATAGTCAAACAGCGCGCCCTCCTGCACATAAAAGCTATACGTATTGCCGTAAGTCGCCCGAACGCCCCGGCTCACCTCCGCCATCGAAGGCAGAAATACCTTTGCCTCCAATCCACTACTTCCGGAAGCCACCGTTCGTCCGCTGGTCCCCACGCGATAGGGGATGCGCACCGCCTGCAAAACGGCCTGGATCTCCGGGTCGATTCTCCCGCCAAACCGCGCCGTCGTTGCCGTCCCATCCGCCAGACAGTCGGCCTGATGGGCCGCCGTCCCGGCATAATCCGTTTTGGCGCCGTTGCCCGCCGCGTCCGTCAGATCAAAGGGACCCATTCCGTGCCATACCGAGGAAAAGCCCTGCAAAATGGTGCATCCTACAAAGCTGTCGTCATAGCTGCTGTCCGGCTTGCCGTGATGCACCACGTAAAAGGGCGTAGAAATGGGATCGGTATCAATCCAGGCCTGCGCGTTATCATCGTAGTTTCGAAATCGGATGTCGATATACACCGCATCGCCGATATTCAATTCGCCAATCGTCCTCATATCCGGTGCCTCAAGCCTCGTATTTCAGCCAGACGCAGCCGTTGCTTCCGCCGGAAGGGCTAGCCGTGGACAGCACGATATTCCGCACCTGCGCGGTGGTATAGGCCGTATCGGCCGGCGCCACCATTCGTCCGCCAAAGGTGCCCGCCGTAATATTGCCGGCCGAATGGGTGTGACTTGCGTTGGCCTTTTCGTTGAACAGCGCCTGATGGGCGCTTGCGGCCGTTTCGTGGGCGTTCAGCGCCGCGGCAGACTCCGCCGCAGTGTCCGAAATGGCGCTGCTGCAGCTTTCCGCCGTAATATAGCCCTCCTGCGCCAGCACCACCTGCACCGTCTCTGCCGGAAGGATCCGCTCCGTCAGATAAAAGGTGATCCCCAGATCGGTTTGCGGCTCAATGCTCAGTCCTTCGTCCAGCCGAAAGATCTGATACAGCTTTTCTGTCCCATTTCCCAGTCTGGCATACACGCCCAGCTCCCGAAGGGTATACGCCGCCTGCGCATCTCCGCTGTTGAGCAGCACCTCCAGCACGCAGGCGCCGTTTCCGGCCTGCTTGCGCATCAGCGTGGGCGTCTGGCAGATGTTTGCCAGCGCCGTGGCGCTCGCGGCCGTCGTTCCCGCGCCGGCCTCCACTCTGGTGATGGTCAGTCCACTGCCGGCGGCCAGCGCCTGCGCCGTCATCTCCGCTCCGGCGGCGGTATAAGTTCCCGTCAATCTCATTCTGCATTCTCCTCCGTGGTATAGATCTTCATTCGAATGCCCGCATGGATCAGCCGTCCCGGCGCCTCATTTCCCGTCAGGCTTGCCGACGCATGCAGCGTGCAGTTCAGATGCGCGGGCGCCAGCTTCCGCAGGGCGCGTTCCACCGCCCCCATGCTGGGCACGGTAAAGTTTGTGATCTGCGCATACACCTGCAGCGCGTAATTGGAAAAGTCCTCCGTTACGGTGATTTCTCCCTCCAACATCTGGCTGAGATCCTGTGTGAGCCGTTCCGGCGTACAGGTGCTCCGCTCTTCCAGCGCCATCCGAAGCAGCACCTTCCTCGCCTGCAGCGAAAGCTCCTCTGGATGCCCGAGACCCAACTCCGTTTCCCAAAGCGCCGCCCCAGCTTCATCAGCATTTTCCACCGAAAGCCGCCCGCAGGCAGCCCGCGCCTCTTCCTCCAGCGCGTTCAGTTCTCCGTCGATGCTCTCCAGGATCGTCCCGATCCCGAAGGTTCTGCCCACGCCGGGCGGCAGGGTCCGTTTGATGTCAGCCATTTGTAACCTCCGTCAAGACAACGCTCCCCGGCACGCCATAACTTCCCGCCGGCAGCGAAAGATTGTCCGCCTGTCCGTTCACCGTCACAGACGAAACGTCTGCCACGCCGTCGCACTGCATCATCAGCCCGATCAGCCGGTTCCGGCTGATCAGACTTCCCCGATCCGTCAGACGGACCTGCGCCAGATATTCCTCCAGCTTTTCTTCCATCTGCCTGCGGATCTGTTCCAGCGAAATGCTTCCGTCCCGCAGCACTGCGGCGCTTGTGTTCACCGTCACAGCCCCGGCCTCCTGCACCGCCACGTCGGCCCCCACGGGACGAACGCCCGCCAGATACTCCTCCACCTGCTCCTGCAGCGCGGCCGAGCCCTCGCCCTCGGGAATATAATACACGTCCACCGTGCCGTTTCCCCGTGCCAGCGGCACGGCCATGGCGGCGCTCACGCCTTCTACAGACATGGTCCACGCCACATAGTCCGCTTCGTTCCCGCTGGCCGCGCTCTGCCGCAGCGCCGCCAGCGCCCGGGCCCGCAGCCTGTCGTCGCTTTCCCCGCTCTTGCGAGTCACGCCCAGGTCCGCGCAGGCGGCGTCCAGCCACTCGCCCTCCGCCGTGGCCACGAAGCCGCGCTGGGTCACGGTGTCGATCTCCTGCGACCAGACTCTGGCCAGCTCCGCCGCCACCGCCTGCAGGATGTCGCCGGCAAAGGTGCCTTCCATGGTGCTCACGCCGTTGCCCACGCCGTCGCGGAGCCGCCTGAGGATGCTTTCAAAATCGTTGTTCATCGTTCCATCTCACTTTCCGCCGTCAAGGTTCCGTATACCGTTCTCACGAGAAAAGACGCCCGCAGCGTGCTCTCCTCTCTGGTGAAGCGGAACTGCTCCGCCCCCGTGATATAAGGACAGACCCCCAGCGTCTCCCGCACCATCCGCGCCAGGCGGCTCTCGGCCTCCGGCAGGGTCAGTCCGGTCAGTCTGTCCATCTGATGGCCGTAGCTGTCCGTATGCGCGCTGTAGGCAAACCGCACGTTATCCGCCTGCAGCGCCCGCCACACCCAGACCTTTACCGCCTCCAGCCCGGTGACGTACCGAAAGTCGCCCGTTTCATCCAAAACAGGCCTTCCGGTGACAAAATCCACGGCGATCTCCTTCATCACCGGCAGCGACGCCCGGTTCCGAACGTAAAACAAAGCCATCTCACTCCATCCTTTCTTCCGCCAGCGCGCACAGGGGAATCAATCCGTCCTCTCCGGTCAGGCAGACATATCGCTTTCCCTCATCCGCCGCCGTCAGCGTCATTCCCTCCGGCAAGACAGCCGCCCGCACGGCGGCTCCCTCCATCAAAAACCGCGCCTCCGCCGCGCATTCCAGCACAGCCGTCCCCAACTCCCGGCGGCGGGACTCCATCATCAGCGCCGCGATTCGGTAAAAAGGGTCCTGCGTCATACGCTCACCATCCCCAGTTCCGTCGTGACCAGCCCCTTTTCCCATTTCTGGCGGACCTGCGTCACCTGATAGATTCCAAAAACTCCCATCATCGGCTTATCCGGCTCTAGGATCTCGCCGCAGCGCACGGTGCTTCGCCCCGTAACAGTGAGCCTTGCCTGCCGAATCACGTTGCCTTCGGCATCCTCCGTGTTTCCGGCCGTCAGCCCGCACAACCGTCCGCTCTGCAGCATACCGCGATATACCCCTGTAGGGCGGACATTCACCGCGCCGTTCCAAAAATCCACCACGCACGCGCCGTCATACAGCTTCCGAATGGCGTGGAACGCGCTTCTCCCCGCGCAGGCGGGCAGACGAAGGCGCTTCTCCGCCTCCCAGACTTCTCCTGTCTCAAGCCCGCATCTCCCGCAGATCTGCCTTGTGATCTCAGCCGCCGTTCCCGTATAGGCCTCCCAGCATTCGCTCCGCGCCAGCAGTGCGGCCGGATCCAGACATTCAATCTCCAGCATCAGGGCGACGGCGTCATATCTTACGGTCCTCACCCATCCGGTAAAGGCCGTCTCGCCGCCATCCTCCACCGTCACCCGGTCACCGCAGGCCGGATCGATCCGCGGAAACTTGCTGTTCTCCGGTACGCAGACGGCGCGCACGCGGGCCTCTGCTCCCGCAGCATCGATATTTTTATCTACGATCACCCGGGTACACAACCCCGTAATCTCACGCTCATTCAGCCATATCCTCATGCGAGATAGATCTCCTTTCCCCCAGAAAGACCGTGCGGATCGCTGATGCCGTTTTTCTCTGCCAGTTCCTTCCAGCGGCTCCCGTCGCCCAGATACCGCCGCGCCACCGCCCAGAGGTCTTCTCCCTCGCCCGTGACGTAAACGGCGGGCGTGCTTCTTTCGTCCGCCCGCTGATACAGCCCGCCGGCGGTCTCTCCGCCCAAAACGTCCGTTTCCGCCATCGTCACGAATTTATATTCCTTCAGGTCGATGCCGATCCCCAAATCTTCGTCGCCCTCCCGCAGCTTTTGCCGCAGGCCCACGATCAAAAACAGATCATCGATATCCGTCCCCGAGATCAGCAGCCGCACGGGCACGCCTTCCCGTTCCCATTGCCGCAACATCGCCAGTCCTTCCAAGGGACTGCTTCCGCTGTAAAAGGGCGAGCCCTCCGCCGGCAAAAAGGTTTCCAGGCTCACCTGCGTCAGTCCGCTTCCCCGGGCGGCGTGAACGGTTTCTCCCCGCACGGTCACATAGCTCAGCGTGTTCTGGGGGCGCGAGATCACCACATCCTTCGGGTTCACCGGCAGCACTAGCCGCTGGCTGTCGTCCTCGTCGCCCCGCCGCAGGACCATCATTCTTGTCTTCTGCGCCATACTTCCTCCTTCCGCCCGCCGTCACAGGTTGTCGGCCGCGGCCGCCAGCCGGTCCGCAAAGATTCGCGCCATTTCCCAAACGTGATCCTCTCCGTCCTCCCGCTGCGTCTCATCTGCGATTCGTCCGGGCCGTTCCGCGGCACGGATGTCTTCCCAACCGTTCTCCTGCCAGACAGTCTCCGCCGGATCCTCTGTCTGAAAAAAGTCCGTTTCCTCCTGCGCCGCAAGAGGCGTTCTTTCTTTTCCCGTGTTTTCGTCCGACAGGCGGACACGGGCGCTTCCGGCGCCGCTACGCTGGAGGATAGCGCTGCCAGCCGCCAGAATATCGGCATAGGCCAGCCGCTCGGTGATATCGAAGCTGCCCGCCAACACGCCCTGCTTCCGCAGGCTCTCGCCCGCTTCCCGCAAAGCGTCGCAGGACAGATACACGGCATAGCGCAGCCCGCGTTCGCCTCCCATCCGGCGGCATTCCTCCACCTCGCCCGACCGCAGCAAGCGGCACTCGGCCTCCAGCCCCAGCCGGTCAAAGGTCAGAACGAACCGCTCCTCGCTCTCCCCGGCCAGCGCCTGCGCCCACTGGGCCGCGGTGCTCATCAGGCCACCTCCGTCAGATTGATGGCCGAAAGCTGCTTGAGCTCACTGGGCAAAAAGCGAAAAGGCACCACCTGCTCGTTCACCTTTCCGGTGGCGTAATTCACCAGCGGCAGGCTGTCCAGCGCCACGTTGTCCACGCTGTACCGCTCCTCTTCGCCGTTCATGCTATCCGGATCCTTCAGTGCGGTGGTGATGGTCACGCGGATATCGCGCCCCTCTCCGGCGCCCTCCACGATGTCAAAAAACCGGCTGAACACCTGCCGCAGCCTAAGCTGTCCTTCGCCCTTCCAGCCGGTGATCTTGGAATCTACGTCCATCCCGATCTGCACGTCGCTGCGCTGCAGCTTCACGGTCATCTGAATGCCGCTGGCCTCCGCGATGCGGTTTCCGTCGATCCAGATCTCCGCAAACGATCCGGAAAGCACTCGATTTGCATAAAATCCCGCCATGCTTTCCCTCCTTTACATGGTGATGTCAAATACCAGATCCTCCATGGCGTCGGCAAACCGCACGCTGGCCTTCAAAAAGACCTGGCTGCCGGTGTTGGCCGAAAGGATCTCGGTCTCGGTCATCCGCTCGGTGTCCACGCCCCGGCTCTCAAGCCACGCCTTCTGCGCCTCATAGTCCACATAGGCCTGGTTTTTGCGTCCCGTATCCAGTACGCTGCCCGTCAGCCCTGCAAAATAGCTGTTGACCGCCGTCACCAAAAGCAGCTTGGAGTCGTAGTCGTTGAGCACCTTTCCCACATATTCGCTTTCAAAGATGCTGCGGATATCGGCGCGAATCAGATCAATCCCTTCCGCGATCTTGATCTTTTTCAGCGCCTCCTCCCCGCTGTCCGTCAGCGTGACCAGACTGGTCACCGCCCTTGCGATGCGAGCGCCCTCGCTTCCCCTGTCCAGGATCAGCCGGCCCCGCTGGATATCGCCCGCCGGATCGACGCTTGGAGTGAACTCCGTCACTTCCGGAAGCGCATGATAAGTGGCGCTCTGCCGCAGCGAGAGCCCCGCCAGCAACCCCGCCACACGGGCGCAGTAATCTGCTGCGGCAATGTCCTCCGCCTCGCTGTCCAGCAGGATCCTGATCCCTTGGGTCGTCAGATTGACCACGCCGGCGCAGTCAGGATCGCCCGCCGTAGACACCACGGCGCGCAGCGGCTTTCCTTCCGCGCGTCCCGCGCGGACAAAGGCGCTCACCGTCTCGGCCTGCATATCGGGGGCGCACAGCCAGCCGCCCTCCGCGTTCTTTTCACAGGCCGCCAGCGCCGCCTGCTCTTCTCCGGCGAGATAGGTCGCCAGCCACACTCTGGCCGGATTCCCCAAAAAACAGAGCTTCACCAGTTTTGCCGCTCGCTGACTCAGGTTTGCCCGCTCGGCCTGCTCTGGTAAGAGAAAGCATACGTTCCCGCGCTCTTCCCCCTCCAGAAGCAGCACCGCCTGTCCCCGGGCGCTCCGGCGGACGGCCGTTCCGCCCGCCGTTTTAAAATTGATCATGATCTGGGGCAAGCCCATCTCTCATTCCTCCTTTTCCGCGTCCCAACGCAGCGCCAGCGACCCCATGGTCTCCGCGCCGCTTTCGGGCTCTGTCTCAGTTTTCCCGTAGGGCACGTCGTAAAACTCCAGCGTAAATCGGACCTGCGGCAGCTCTTTCCCGTTGATGCAGCTTTCGATCTCCTTCGGACAAAATCGCCGTCCGCCAACGGTAAACCCTCCGGCCACGGCCGCCTCCATCCGGTCCAAAAGCTGCAATCCTTCCTCCCGCTCCCTCCGGCGGGAGCCGTAGCACACCAGCGTCACCGTCACGCTCCGCTCCAACTGCCGCGTCCCAGCGCGGGTCTTTCCCGCCGCCTCCACCAGACAGCAGGGATACACGGGGTTTTCCACCCGTCCCGCAAAAGCCGCGACGCCAGTCTCCGCCGTCAGATATCCGGCCAGTCCGGCCGCCAGCTCCGAAAGTCCGATCACAGCGGAATCACCTCCTGAACTTCCATGGACGCGACGGCATAAGACGGATACTGCATGGCCGCGCTGCAAATACCGGCGTATTTTACGCCCTCCCGCAACACCTCCGCCCGGTCGCCCGCCAAAAGCGCCGTCCCCGCGGGAAGATAGAGCATCAAGAAAAACCCGCTTTCCGCGACGCCCTCCATCTCCCCGGTCAGTCTGGGCCGTCCGCCCTGATAATTCCTCGAAAGGGCACAGGGCAGGTCGGTATAGACCTGCTCCGTGTCATATCCCGCGCCCGACCGCACCCTGCGGAACACCGCCGCCCGGTCGGTCAGCGTGGCAAGGATCGCTTTTCTCTCATCCACAGCGGCACCCGCCTTTCGGCATCCCCAGTCTGACGAAGGGACTCAGCAGTACCCGCGCGGGAAGTTCTTCCGGGCCATAGGTGATCTGTGTATCGCCCCGCTTCACTGTCGTGACGGGGCGCTCTGTCCCGTCACGCAGCGCCCGCGACAGCAAAATCGCCAGCGGCCATTCCATCCCCTCCGGGATATCTTCCCGGTTGCACAGGGCCGCGGCGCCGCATACCACCGCCTCCAGCAGCGTCTCCGCCTCCTGAGGCAGCTCTTCCATACCGGCCAGCGCGCCGGCCTTCGCCAAAACGCGCTGTCTGCCCTCCTCAGCAAAGCGGATGCTCATTATTCGCCCTCCACCAGAGCGCCGATGGTCACGATCTTGTCGGCGGGCACCAACAGATCATAGAAATAACGGGCCTGAATGGCGGTGCCGTCAAATAGCTGATTCTCCTCGGGGCCAAACTGTTTGAGGCTGTCAATTTTTGCGATGGCCATGGGGGCGTCGCAGGCCACGACGACGGCATAGATGTCTTTGGAACCGGAGCCCTCCAGAATGCCGCCGGCGGTCTGCTGGCCGCGGCCGGTCTGCACGGCGATAGCGGTGTGCATTCTGCCGGAGGGAACAAAGATGCAGGGCAGGTCATTGAGCATCATTACATGCTCATAGGTCACGCCGTTGATGTCCACCTTCTGTTCAAAGGTGATGCTGTTGTAGTCGTCGGCGGCAGCCTGCAGAAAAGCGGTCTTAAGATTGGCGGCCACCATGGCCACAAAGCCGCCGGAACGTTCGCTGTCGTTCTCCAGCGTCTGCATCAGACCGCACAGCTTCTCCACCGCGTTGTCACTCTGGGGATCCATGGTCTGGATGTGGGTGGCCTTGTGGTCGGTGTCGGCGTTGGCCAGCGCATACAGCTTGTTGATACGATAGGTGTCCTGCTCCCTTGCAAGCTGAACGCGGGCAAACTCGCGCACCACGTTTTCGGCGCTGGCGGCAAAGCTCACATCCTCAGGAGCAGTGTGATCCAGCGCGAATTTAACGCCGCGATCCATAGCCAGCGTATAGGGGGTCCAAACGCTGGTCACGGCCCCGGTGGGATAGGCGCTGCCGTCGGTCTTGGTGCTGTCATAGTTGCCCAGGCCAGTGGTGCTCATGGTCGCCACCTCCACGTCGCCGCCGCCGCACCAGCGGACGTTGCCGTTGTCTGCGGCCATCCACTCGGTGCCGGAAGCTGCGGCCAGCTCCTCGTCGATATACTTTTGATAGGTTTTTGCGTGATCGATTGCCATAGGGTCAAATCCTCCTTCAAAAAGTTTTGGCCTCATCCTACTCTCCTTTTCCGGAAAAGAAAAAGGAACCCCGTCACTTGACAGAGTTCCCCGCCTTCTCCCTTTTGCCCTCCAAAAGAGCCTCCTGCCTCCGGGCCGCGTGCGCCGGAAAAGCAGGATCCCAAACGCTGTCGCGCCGCAGCTGCGCTCGCTGACGCTCTATTCTTTTATAATCTGCCCCCTCACAACAAATGCTCCCCCTATGATGGCAGTTCCTTTTTCGCTGCCTCTCATAGCGGGAGCCTGTCATGCCGCATCTGCGGAACCAGGGCGGCCGTTTTCTTTTTTCACGTGGGATTTTTTTGCGGGGTCACGCGTCCTCCCCTGTCTTGCGCACGGCGGGCAGCGCAGCCTCCGCCAAAAACCGGCGGACGTCCTGCCGAGTCTCAAAAGCGCCTCCCATCCGCTCCAGTAGCTTGCGGCAGGTCTGCAAGCCGATCCGGGTGCTTTCAGCGGCGGTGGGCCGGTCGGGGATCCCATTGGAAACAATGATCTTCAGCATCTCGCCCTCCAGCCGCACCATGACCACCACAGACTTTCCCTTGTCGCCGTGCTTAAGCACGTTGGAAAAGAGATTATCCACCACCCGCTGCAAATATTGCAGATTGACGCAGACGGCGCAACTTTCCTCCAGCGGGAAGCTCTGCACCTCCCATCCCAGACTCTGCAGGCGGACCACATGCTCGCCCAAAAGCTGCTCCAGCAGGATCACTGCGTCATATTCCTCCAGCGCGATCTCCTGCTCCGACTGGCCGAACACCAGAAAATAGCGGAACAACTCGTCAGTCAGCGATCTCAGCTGCCGGGCCCGCTCGCTGCTAGCCGAAAGATATTGCCGCATTTGCTCCTCGTTCTGATACTGTCCGCCCTCCAACAGCTCCAAATAGCCCATCAGCGCCGTCAACGGCGTGCGGATATCGTGGGAGATGGCGGTGATCAGTCCGGCGTTGGCGGTCCATGCCTCCTGCTCACCCTGCATCCGCTGGATGATGACGCGGCGCATCCGCTCCACCGAGCGGGCCAGATCGCCCAACTCGTCCTCCCGGTCGGTCTGGATCACGGCGCCGCTTTCGCTGCGCTCCGCCAGCCGCACCTCGCGAGAAAGACGGATAATGGAATTGGTCAGCGACCGGTTATAGGACAGATTGACCACCATCAGCATCAGACAGGCGATCGCCAGCGCGATCATGGTGATGCCGCTGTAATAAGGCGTTTCGGAATACTCCGTCAGACTCACCAGAAACACGCCGTCGGCAAAGGCGACGGCGTAGCGCCCCTCTTCGTCCGGCGTCAGCAGATTAGGCTGCAAACTGTTCCCCACCGGCGCGGCGTTGTTATAAACCGCGTCAGTCAAATCGACGGCCTCGCCGTCGGTCTCCAAAATGGTCCTCTCGCCCTTATAGATCACCAGATACACATACCGCTGTGACCGGGCCCAGGCCGACAGCGCCTCGGCGTCGGTAGAGCGGATCCCCTGCTCCTGCACATAGTCGCTGAGATTTCGGATATACCGCCCCTCTCGCCGGAGCGCGGCCTCCTCCGAAAGATAAACATGCTCCAACAGATACCGCCCGCACACCATGGCGCAGAAAAAGACCGCCAGCGCCAGACACAGCGATCCCAGTTGCACCGTGATCAGCTTGGCGTTCATGGAAACGCGCCGATTTTCAGCCTTCATCCAACTGATACCCCTTGCCCCAGACAGTGCGGATCATCTGCGGGTTGGTATAATCGTCCTCCAGCTTTTTCCGCAGATTCAAAATATGAACCATAACAGTATTCGTGGCCGAGGGAAGATATTTTTCCTTCCACACGCCCTCATAAAGGGTGCGGGCGTCGATCACCTGACCGCTGTGATTCATGAAAAACTGCAAAATCTCAATCTCCTTGTTGGTGAGCGGCACTGTCTCGCCGTTGCGGATCACGCAGCCCTTGTCGGCCTGTAGCACCATCCGCCCCGAGGGGCGGTCTTCGGGCTTGCCCTTATACACCCGATAGCGCCGCAGCAGCGAATCCACCTTCATTAAAAGCTCCACCTTGGAAAAAGGCTTCCCCAGATAATCGTCGCCGCCTGCGCCGTAAGCTTGCTGCTTATCGCTCTCCAGCGTCTTCGCCGTCAAAAACAGGATAGGCGCCTGCGAATACTTCCGGATCTCGGCGCAGGCCTCGACCCCCGACAGACCGGGCATCATGATATCCATCACCACCAGGTCGGTGTCGGGGTGCGCTTTGATATAGGCGATGGCCTCGGCGCCGCTGGCGGCGCATTCCGCAAAATAGCCCTTGCTTTCCAGCAGGATCCGCACAATCTCGCGGATATCCCGCTCGTCGTCCACCACCAGAATATGTACGTTTTCGTTCATGAAACCGATCCTTCCCTCTCACAGCGTTTCATGTGCGCTCATTTTTGTTTTATTCTATCACAGTTTTTTCGATTGCACAGCTTTTTTCGCTCCCCTTAAGAATTTTTAAGGGCAAATTTCCACAAACGCCCCGTTTTCCTTTCATTTTTCGCAGATTATCCCCACTTTTCTCGTTTTTCCGCAGGCGGCGCGCGCGGGTTTTACAAAATGTTTCCTTTACAGCATGGCGGTGCCCGCAGTATAATAAAGTCAAGATCATCATGAATCAGGAGGGATTTGTTATGCTGCGCGATCATCTGGGCGAGGCTCGCCTGTTCCCCGCCTCCGGAAACCATATCAAGATAACGACCCATAAGGATTTCGCCGCCGGTGAGATCTCGGGCCTTTCCTTCGCAGACCGTCTGGGCGACGGGGCCCTTCGCCTGCGCAAAGAAGGCGAGGGCGTTTTTGTCACGCCCGTCATTACCGCCGAACGCCCCTTTAACGATCTGGTGGCCTCCTGGAACAGCGAGACCCCCGCGGGCACATGGATCGAGGTGCTGGGCCGGGTCTATCTGCCGGAATACGACGGCTGGACCGCGCCCGACGGCGCGACCTGCGACGGCTGGACCGATTGGATCACCTGGGGCAGGTGGAGCACCCATATTCCCCGTTGCTGCCCCGACTGTCAGGACAGCCATCCCCGCAAGGACAGCGAGGAGCAAAACGGCTGGGCTTTCGCCTATTCCAAGTCCGGCTTTGGCGACAGTTCGCTCAACGTCCGCGGCACCTTTACCGCCGAGGCCTTTCAGTTGAAGGTCATACTCCACGCCGACGAAGATTGCGCCGGCCTTCCCTCTCTGCGGCTTTTGGCAGCCACTTGGAAAAATACCAATGACCCCGCATGGCAGGATACCTGCTCCTATCCCGAAGAGCACGTGGTCCAGGCCGAATCGGTCTTGCTGGACACACCCGCCATCTCCCAGATGCGGCGGGATCCCGACTACGCAGGCGTCATTTGTTCCGCCACCTGCATCGCCATGCAGATGAATGGAATGGGCGCCGACATCCTCCCCGAAGACGTGGCGCTGCTGAACTATGACCACGGCTTCGGCGGCAACGGCAACTGGAGCTTTTCCTGCGCCGCGGCCGGCGCCTTCGGCTACGAAAGCTACGTTTCCTATTCCAGCTTTTCCGCCCTGCGGCAGGAACTGACGAAAGGCTTCGCCGTGGCCCTTTCGGTGAAATACAGCAACAAGGAAAACGACGATCAGCCCTATCTGGAAAACGCCCCCTGCCATACCGACGGCCATCTCATCACCGTGGTGGGCTATTATTTCAGCAAAGAGCGCAACGAATACATTTATTGCGTCAACGATCCCGCCGCCGGCTCCGACGCCGAAACGGCCCATCGGGAATACTGCCAATCTCAGCTTGACAAGTGCTGGTATCGCCGCGCCGCCTATTTCGTCCACGAAAAGGAGGCTGGGGCCGGGCTGTTCGTGCGGGACTATATCTCCGCCGTGCTGATGCCCGTCAAAGACCGCCCCGAGGCCTGGGCGCTGGTGTCAGGCGACAGTCTGCTGCAGATTCCCGCCGACTTTTTGCAGGACAAGCGCCAGACCTTCGGGCAGCACGGCACCGTCTGCTACTACGCCGCCGATGAGCGTTCGCCCCTTCCCAAGACCTGCCGCCGAGCAATGGCCAACCACGTGTTCCGCTACGAGGGGATCGGCGTCACGGAAGAGGGCTATCTCACCTTTGCTGACGAAGGAGTGCGCGCGCTTCTGGCTGCGGGAAAGCAGGTCAAACTGCTGGTTCTTGACAACTGCGACACGGTCTACACAGCCGCCGCCACCCTTTCCGACCTCTTTGATCCCGACGATCTGATGACCAGGGAAGAAGAATGCGCCGAGCGTGAGCGGCTGCGCCGCAGCGCCCGCATCGGGATGCTGGCTGCCGGCGCTGTCACCGTAGGCGTGGCCGCCGCCATCGCCATCCGCAAGCTGTTCGGCAGGGGCAAAAGCGGACAGATCTGACGCGGCAATTATCAAGAAAAGCAAAAGTGGAGCGGGCTTTCTGCCCGCTCCTTCCCCTTATCCCAGCGCCACGTCCAGCAGCATCATCAGAGCAAAGCCCAGCGCCGTCCCGATGGCGCCGGCCGCGCCCTTCTCCCCGCTCTGCATCTCGGGCACCAGCTCCACCACCACGACATAGAGCATCGTCCCCGCGGCAAAGGCCAGCACATAGGGCAAAAGCGGCGTCATCAGGCGCGTCAGCCCCAGGGTCAAAAGCGCCCCAAGCGGCTCCACCGTGCCCGAAAGCACGCCCCCCAGAAAAGCCTTTCCCTTTTTCATGCCGTCGGCCGCCAGCGGCGCCGAAATGATGGCCCCCTCGGGCACATTCTGCACGGTGATGCCGATGGCCAGCGCCATCACCCCCGCCGCCGTCACGCTGCCCCCGCCGGAAAGCAGTCCCGCCAGCGCCACGCCCACCGCCATGCCCTCGGGCAGATTGTGGATGGTGACGGCCAGCAGCATCATAAAGTGTCCCGGCCGCTTCTTCGCGGCCCGCTCCAGCGGCGTAAGAAGCCGGTCCAGCCATAAAAGGCCGCCCACCCCCGCTAAAAAACCCATTACCGCGGGCCCCCACGCCAGATGCCCCGCCCGCTCCGCCATCTCGATGGCGGGCATCAGCAGCGACCACACCATCGCCGCCAGCATCACGCCGGAGGCAAAGCCCAGCATCCCTTTTTTCAGCCCGGAACGAAGCTCTTTTTTCATGCAAAATACGGCGGCGGCCCCCGCCGCCGTTCCCAAAAAAGGCAGCAGGACACCGACTGCCGTTTCCCAAATCAAGGTGAAAGCCCCTCTTTCCTCTGAGATTGCCCGACGCAGCGCCGGGTAACCCAGTCTATGCTGGAAAAAGGGGCTGGGTGCGTGTTTCCTCGCCGGTTTAAAAGGCAAAAGGACTGCTGTTTCACGCAGCAGCCCTTTCCTTTTACTCGCTTTTTTTCGCGTCCATCCTGTCTAAGGCCGTTTCACAGGCCGCATTCGCGGCGGTTTTCTTCCGTGCGGCAAGGAAAAGCCAGCCGCAGAGCGCCAGTTCGACCACAAGCGCCGAGAGCGCGCCTTCCACGCCGAAGGCCGCGTCATAGAACAGGCTCCCGCTGGCTGCCTCCAGATGCAGGAACGAGCCCTCCGAAACGATCCCGGAATTGGGCAGGCCGAAAAGGATGCTCTGCGTAAAGTTCCACATGGTATGGATCGCAATCGCCATCCACAGGCTCTCGCGCACCACCATCACCAGACTCAGCGCCACGCCAATCAGCACGATATTCAGCACCGACAGCGCCGTGACCCCGGGGTTGAACAGGTGCAGCACGCCGAACAGCAGGGAATTAGCGGCCACAGCCACCCAAACCGGATAGCGTTCCCGCAGCGCGCCGTAGAGATAGCCGCGGCACAGCATCTCCTCCGAGCCCGACTGGATCAGCACGAACAAAAAGGTGACCAGCAGATAAACCGGATAAAACTTCCCCACCGAAAAATCCAGATTCCCGTGCAGCCAGGCGGCCAGAATGCAGGCGCCGTTCATCATAAAACCGATCAGGATGCCCAGGCCGAATTCCTTCAGCGTATTGCCCCGGATCCCGCCGCGGCGTGCGCCGCGAAACAGCGGCAGCAGTTCTTTTTCCGCGAGAGCCACGTATCCCAGCACCGCCAGAAGGGGACCGATTTCCATGAAATACATCAGCGAGAAGCGCCACATCGGCGGCATATCGGGGAACAGCAGCCGTGGCGGGATACACAACATTCCCCCCAAGAGCGTCCCGAGCAATAAGAGCCCCAGTGCGATCAGCAGCACCCAAAGAATAAAGTGGCGTTTTCTCTTCTTTTCCGGTTCAGCTTCCATCTTCATCTGTCTTTCCATGCCTTTCTCTTTGTTTTTTAAAATGCAGTATTTCACGGCGCGTTTACGCCGTCCAGAACATGAACAGGTTCCAATAGGCGATGTTGGCGGCAACGCCCGCGGCGGCGACAAGCGCAATGACGCGCAGAGCCTTTCGCCCCTTTGTCTTCAGCTTGCGGAAGGAAAGAACACCCCACACGCACACTGCGGCCAGCGCGCACATCAAAACCAGCATCCCCACCGACCACAGCCGGTACGAGCCGGGCCGCCACATGGCCAGCGACAGCAGGGACGTGGCGTAACCCAGAATCATCCCTCCCGCCGCCAGCGAAAGAGCCGACGCGGCAACGGCAAGCCCATCCACCGGGCATCGTTTCCCGCGCCGCACAAGGCAGGCGACGCCCCTCCACAGCAGGATGACGACGGCGAAGACGATCCCCAGCGCGCCCCAGCCCAGCATCAGGCTCATCGGCAAGACCTCGCCCGGCGTTCTCACCAGATAATCGCCGTAGCAGGAGCAGATCTTCTCCACACCGCCGGAAGTGCCTCGCACACAGAAATCACTCTCATAGACCACTTCCGCATTCGCGGGCGAAAAGGTGGAAACGATATGATAGACCTTCATAAGCCCGCTGTAGGTGATGCGGGCGCTCTCCAGCCATCCGCGATAATCCGGCTTTTCCCATTCGCCTTTACCGAACACGGTTTCTGCCATCAAATGCGTAAAGACGCTCTCCGTCTGCTGATTGACCATCACCACCATGCCGCGGCCGCTCTCCGGATCGAGCAGCAGATTGCTGGAGCAACCCGGCGTGTTGCCGCCGTGACCGACCACCGGTGTGGCGTAGCAGCGGATGTGCCAGAAGCCGTGGCTGTTCAGCGCCAGATCGGTATCGCCGTAAAAGGCCGTAGGCGAAAACATCTCATAATAGGTCTCGGGCGACTGAAACCAGACCGTGTCGTGCTTCAGCAGCTCCTGCGCAAAGCGGCGCAGTTCCCGCAGGGGCGAGGCGCACATCCCGCAGGGATAGGGCACCACATATTCAAAAGGACCCCGCAGCGGATCGCCCTTTGTGTCATATCCCCGCAGCGCCAGCCGCCGCTCCTTCACCCAGGGGTCGTCGGACAGGTCGCTGTTTAAGGCGGCGTGCTCGATGCCGATGGGCTTGAACAGGTGGTTTTGCACATACTGATAAAAGGGCTCTCCGGAGACGCGCTCCACGATATAGCCCGCCAGCGTCGTACTCCAGTTGGAGTAAGCTGTTACCGTCCCGGGCTCGTAGACCTGCGCGGGCTGATAGCGATACAGATAGTCCTCCAGGGGCAGGATATCCCGCTCATCCGGCGTGTCCATCCCCATCACCGCGTCCTCAAAGCCGCCCTGATGGTTCATCAGGTGAATCATGGTAATGGGCTCGTTGTACTTCAGCCGGGTGAGAAAGCCCTCGGGGAGATAGTCGCGGATATCTGCCTCCAGATCGAGCTTTCCCTGCTCCCAGAGCTGCATGACGCTGATCCACACCGTCAGCTTGGTGACGGAGCCCCAGTCAAACACGGTATCCTCCGTCACGGGCACGCCCGCCTCCCGGTCAGCAAAGCCAAAATAATCCTCGTATTCCACGGCATCCGCGTCAAACACCGACACCGCCATGCCCGCCAGCGTGTCCTCGTGCTCCTGCACATAGGCCTCGATCTGCGCGCCAACATCCCCCTCGCCGGCCGCCAGCGCGGGCACGGCGCAGGAAAGGGCGCACAACAGCGCCAAAAGCAGGGCAAGGGCTGTTTTCATTCGTTTTCCGGTCCAATTCATAAATATCTTTTCTCCGTTTCATCATAAAGCGCCGCCGGCTTTCGCCCGTGCCGCTTTGATTTTCAAAAACTCAGTCCTTTTCCCCGATTTTGGGCTGGTGATATTCACAGTCCTTGTCGAAGCGAATGCGCTCCGGTGGCACGGTCAGCAGCTCCGGATGTTCCAGATACCGCCGCATATCGGCAAAGAACCGGGCGTAATGGGCGCCGGAGCACACCCGCTCGTCTGCGGTGATGCCGATGGGCAGATATCGCTTCATGCGGGTCACGCCGTCTTCCACCACGGCAATCTTCTCGGTCAGGCCCATGCCGAAAAACAGGCTGACGTTGCCGAAATTATAGATATGATGGTTGACGTCGTGCAGGCCGATGGAGGCGGTGTTGGTGATATACATGCCCACATAAAAGGGCAGCTCCTCGATCAGCACCTTCGGCGCGATGCCGTAGCGGTCCAGCAGCCGCACGCAGGCCACCACAAGACCGGGTAGCCCCGGGACGCGGAACAGCACGCCCAGCAGCTTATCCACAAAGCCCTTGGGCTGGCCGCCCCGATTGGCCTCTACGTTGACGGCCATCCGGTCGCGCACGTCGTAGATGGTGTCGGTAAGGTCAAACTTGATCTTCACCACCGATTCTCCCTGATCCGCGTCCTTGGGGTCCTTGAGGATGGTAAAGGCCACGGAGCAGTTGTTGCGGGCGTAAAGCTGCTTGTTCATAATGAAACGGTTGATCTCCGGATTGCGGCTGACGGCGCGGACATAGGCCGCCACCACGATCTGCATATAGGTGATCTGCGCGTTTTTTTCGGTTTTCTGCTGCCGGATGAATTTCGACAGTTTTTCCATATCCACCCGATGCTTCAAAAACACCTGCGCGTCGCAGCGCATGGGCATCACATAAGGCGTGATCTGCATGATCGGGTCAATGCCCCTAATCCGTCGTCCGTCTGCTCTTCTCCCAAACATCGCGATCCCTCTCTTCATTCCCGCTTAAACAGACCGCTTGCAGCGGCTCATCTAAGTGGGTTTTATTTGCTTGCTGTCCGCGTGAAAAATGCCCGCAAGCGGCAGGCGCGGCCACTCAGTCCGCAGCCCGCGGGGGACATTCCCGATCAACGCTCTTTTCCGTAGAAAAACAGGCCCAGCATCCCCGGCCCCACATGTGTGCCGGAAAACGGCTCGTGCTGGCAGATGGTGACGGGCACCTCGGGCGTGATCTCTCGCACCAGCGCGGATAGCAGCTCCGCGTCGGCAAGGCAGTCACCGTGGGAAATGCAGATCTTCTGCTCCGAGATGGGCAACCGCTTTTCTTCATATTTTTTGGCAAGCGCCTCGATCGCCTGTCTCCGGCCCCGCACCTTGGCACAGGACACAATATGGCCGCTTGCGTCCCCGTACAGCACCGGTTTGATGTTGAGCACGGTGCCGATCTTCGCGGTCATGCCGCTGACGCGCCCCGTCCGCTTCAAAAAGTTCAGGTCGTCCACGGTAAAATACTGGCAGACATGGGGCACCTCGGCGTCAAGGATGGCTGCGGCTTCCCGAGCGTCTATGCCGCTTTTGCTCAGTTCGGCGGCATGAACGGCCAAATAGCCGTTGCCGAAGCCGCATCCCAGCGAATCCACCACATGAACGAACCGCTCCGGATACTCCTCCATCAGTTCCTGCGCCGCGATCCTGGCCGCGTTGCAAGTCCCGCTGATCCCGGAGCTCATGGAGACGTAAATCACGTCCTGTCCCTGCTGCAGCAGCGGGGTAAAATGCGTCAAAAACAGCTGCGTATTCAAAAGGCTTGTCTTCGCCGCCTTTCCCTGCCGCAGCCCTTCGTAAAACGTATGTCCGTCAAAATCATCCACGTCGCCCCAATAAATCTGGGGCACGCCGTCCAGCGTATATTCGCAGGGCAGGACCGTAATCCCATCCAGCATTTTTTTCGGCAGATTGGCGCTGCCGTCAGCAAACACGGCAAAAGGCATATTTCCGGCCTCCTTACACAGAATCATGGCAAATTACACTAAGCATATATTATAGCCTCATCATTCGGCATTTTCAAGTGCTTCCCGCAATTGCCGCCGCCTCCGCGTGTTCCCGCAAAAATTCCAAGAAAACTTTGCAAAATATATTGACAAGTACACTTGGCAATTGTATAATAAAGACAATAAAACTTGGCAAAATCAAAATCGAGGGAGATTTTCCTATGAACAAAGAAGAAATTTTAGCAAAAAATCGAAAAGAAAGCGCGGGCAAATCCGACGAGCGGGAATTGCAGATATTCGCTGACGCTTCAAAAATCGGAATGACCGTTGGCGGCGCATTATCTGCGGCGATCGTTCTTTTTTCAAGATGGATTGAGGCGCCTTTACTTGGGCTTTCCGCATGGGCCGTGTATTTTTCCATGTTCGGGAGTCGGCGGCTTTATCAATTTTTGAAGACGAAGGAACGGGTAACGCTGCTGCAGGCGGTGATCGGCGTCTTATTTGGCCTCGCCTGCCTGATCGGAATGATCGTTTTGGGGCTGCGGAAATGAAGAACGATGCTTTGATCTTGAAAAATCGGCTGGCGGAATTCCGACAAAGAGCCGGAATGTCGCAAGCGCAACTGGCGGAGATGGTCGGTGTATCCCGCAACACGATCAGTTCGATTGAAACAGGCCAATTCAGTCCCACGGCAAAGCTTGCGTTGATCCTGTGCATCTCCCTCGACAAGAAATTCGAAGATCTCTTTTATTTTGAATGAACCATATTCCAACATCAAAAAACAAAAGTATACCTCCTGCCGCTTGTGCGGCACAGGCTCAAAGCGATGTCGCTCCGCGATCCGCGTTTTTCCTGCCGCATGCAAACACAATCAGCGGGATCAGCATTTCGTCTTCCGTCACGCTGCCGTGCACGGATTTCCACCGTTCTTTATTAAAATAAATTGACAGGTCGCCCGTGGCGATCGCCAGATAATTCCCCAGCATCCCTCGGAACTGCGGATGATGCGCCCCCGTTCCGAACAGGTTTTTCTCAAGGGCCGCTTCCATCGGCAGCAGCAAAAACCGGTCGCCGAACAGCCGGTTGAACGTCTGTTCAAAATATGCCGTTTTCTTTTCTTTTACAAAGAAATTCAGCACCCGGGGTTCCAGCGACGGCAGCCGGATCAGACAGTCGCACAGATCGGGATACTCCTGCAACACCGCATATTCGCTGTCTATATGGCCGTGATCCGCCGTCACGATGAGGAGCGTTTCCTCCAGATCGTCCGCCAGCTCCTTTACGGTTTTTTCCATTTCCAGCAAATTTTCGCGCACTTCGGGAGACGCACAGCCGCAGCGATGCAGCAGACCGTCGGGCTTGTCCCAATAGGCATAAATATATTTCCTTTCGGGCTCTTTGCAGAGATGCCTGATCTGCGCGCAGACCTGGGAAAGGCTCTTGGGATACGGCTCTGAAAAGGGCGTCGTCATATAGGCCTTACTGCCGGCTTTGTCGATCCGCTCCAAGACGGATTCGTAAGGCGTCACCGTCTGCGGCACATTGTAATCCGCGGCCTGCTCCTTCGTCCCCTGGATCGTGTTGAAAAAGACTGTGACATTTTGATCCACCGACGGATAATAACACTCCCAGCCAAGCCAGCTATGCTCGCAGGGCTGCAGTCCCGACATCACGGATGTCGTGGCGGCAACCGTCGTGGAAAGAAAGACCGATTGATAGATCCCCGCGAGGTGACTGCGAAACGGGCCGCTTTCGGCCAGATGTCGTTCCAAAACGGTTTTTCCCATCCCGTCCAGCAAAATGACCACGATGTTCCGGTATTCCGTTTCCAAATACCGATCCAAAAGCGGCAGGGAATCGCCCGCCGGAGGTGCGCTGAATGCCTTCAGAATCGAATTTGGCAGATTGGCGATGCAGTTTTTGTAATCGGGCCATACCAGCGTTTTCTTCATAACGGTTCCTCCCAAATAAACAGTCCGCTTGTGCGGCAATCCTATCGCATAAAGTATATTCCCCGCAACAGTTCTTTGTCAATTCCGGTTTTGGGAGTGCCCCGTGCAGAAGTCGTTCGCATTTGTCAAAGCGGGCGGGAAACCGCTTTTTGCGATAAAACGATTTACTTTTCTGTGCGAATATGTTATTATGACATTATTCTTTCCGGGGCGCACGCCCCGCAACCGAATCAAGAGGAGGTTTTCAGCGATGCAATACGAAATCAAAGGCGAGCCCATGCCCGTGGTGATCTGTCAGCTGCAAAACGGCGAATCCATGATCTCGGAATCCGGCGCCATGAGCTGGATGAGTCCCAATATGAAGATGGAGACCGTCGGCGGCGGCGCCGGGAAGGTCTTCGGGCGGATGTTCTCCGGCGAATCCCTGTTCCAGAACCGCTATACCGCCAACGGCAGCGGCATGATCGCCTTTGCCTCCAGCTTCCCCGGCTCGATCCGCGCCGTCACCATCACCCCCGACCATCCCGTCGTTGTGCAGAAGAGCGGCTTTCTCGCTTCGGAGGCCGGCGTCGAGCTGTCGGTCTTTTTCCAAAAAAAGCTGGGCTCCGGCTTGTTCGGCGGCGAAGGCTTTATCATGCAGAAGCTCTCGGGCAGCGGCACGGCCTTTGTGGAGCTGGACGGCAGCACGGTGGAATATGATCTCCAGCCCGGACAGCAGATCGTGGTGGACACCGGCTACGTCGCCATGATGGACGCCACCTGCAAGATGGAGGTTCAGACCGTCAAGGGCGTGAAAAACGTGCTTTTCGGCGGCGAGGGCCTGTTCAACACCGTGATCACCGGCCCCGGCCGCGTGGTGCTCCAGACCATGCCGCTGACCAGCTTCGTGGGCCTGATCGCCAGCCGCCTTCCTTCCAAAAACTGAGTTTCCCGGTTTCATAAAGCAAAAACACACGCCCCGCGAAAGTCTCCGCGGGGCGTGTTATTTTGATGAAAATTTATCGCTTCCGCAACAACCAGAAATGATTTTGCCCGTCGGGGGCTTCTCCCGTGCTGCACGAAAGATTCATGCGCTTTCCCTTGTTTTCGGCCAGGATCATGCCCAAAACGGTGTTGGAAAATCCGTAGCCGAACCGCCCCGCAGCTCCGCGGAACAGCAGGACGTGCTCCTTTCCGGCCTCCAGCCCGCCCCACTTGCCGAAAAATTCTTTGGCGTACCGCCAGCCGTGGGCCTCATACAGGATCTCATAGCTGGGGTCGTTCAGAAAATCAAACTTCTTTTTTTCCTCTTCATCGAGATGCTTCTCGTCGATTTCCACATACTCCATCTCTTTGGGATCCAGCTCGGCAATGCCCGCGAAGGCTTGGTCCACCATATCAATGATCTCTTTGTACCGCGCTTCGTCGATCCCGAACTCCTCCGCCGAGTCATAGTCCCGCATGGCGCCAGTGATTTTTTCCTTTACCTCGTCGATTTTTTTCTGGATTTCGCTCATTTCGGTTTGATATGACTGTTGGATCTCTTTGATTTCCCGCAATCTGGTTTCCGCTTCCGTGATTTTTTCCTCGAAAGCCCGCCAGATCGCGCGATTGTCCCGCTCAAGCAGCCCTTTGATCTCTTCGATGGCGAAGCCGGCCTTTTGCAGATTTTTGATTTTGACAAAGGCAAGCGCCTGCTCCTCATCGTAATTCCGATATCCCGTCCACGGGTCCACCTGAACCGGTTTCAGCAGACCGACGTGATCGTAATACCGCAGCGTCTGGGGATTGCAGCCGCAGAGACGGGCAAAATCCTTGATCGTCATATCACGCCCTCCTTTCTGACCCCGTTATATCATTACAGTTACCTGTAAGGTCAAGACCCTTTTTGCGATTTTTTTGATTTTTTATGTTTCCCGGATCGTCAGGATGAGGGCCAGCATACGGGCGGGGGCGTCAGTGCGGTTAAAAATGCTGTGAGACACGCCGGAATGGGCGTAAGCGGCGTCGCCGGGGCGGAGCACGCTCTCCTTCCCGCCCTCCACAAGGGTGAGCTCGCCCTCCAGCATATAATACACCTCAGCGTCCCCGTCGTGGACGTGGGGGCCGATGCCGTCGCCGGGGTCAAAATAAAACTCCGTCAGCAGCGTGGCCGCGCCGAACATGGCCTCCTTTTCCAAAATATGCCTGTTCTCCAGCCGTCCCGGCCCGCCGCGGACGTTGTCCCGCACCTGCAGTCGCATTTCCTCGTTTCGAATGACCATGCTCTCCGCTCCTTTTTCTGTTTTTTCCAGTATAGCGCCCCGCCGGGAAAAAGGCAAGCAAAAGGCCCGCGCACGCGGGCCTTTTGCGTTTTGTTTTACCGAATCAACAGCATTCCGTCCCGGGCGTCCAGCGTCAGAACGGTTTCGGGCGCGGGGTCGCTGGCAATCATATGCCGGGCCAGCAGGGTCTCGGCCTGCTGCTGGAGATAGCGCCGCAGGGGCCGCGCGCCGTACATGGGGTCGTAGCCCCCGGCGATGAGCGCCTCCTTGGCCGCGCCGGTGACCTCCAGCCTGAGCTGGCGGTCCTCCAGCCGTCTGCGCAGGCCGTTCAGCATGAGCTCGATGATGTCGTACATATTCTCCCGGGTCAGGGGCTTGTAGAAGACGATCTCGTCCAACCGGTTGAGAAACTCGGGGCGGAACTGCCGATGCAGCAGCGCCGTCACCTCGTCCCGGGCCTCCTGCCGCAGCTCGCCGCCCTCGTCGATCCCCTCCAAAATCACGGGGCTGCCCAGATTCGAAGTCAGGATGATGATGGTGTTCTTGAAATCCACCGTCCGGCCCTGGCTGTCCGTGATCCTTCCGTCGTCCAGCACCTGAAGCAATACGTTGAACACGTCGGGATGGGCCTTTTCCACCTCGTCGAAGAGCACCACGCTGTAGGGCCTGCGGCGGACGGCCTCGGTGAGCTGGCCGCCCTGGTCGTAGCCCACATAGCCCGGCGGGGCGCCGATGAGGCGGGACACCGAGAATTTCTCCATATATTCGCTCATGTCGATGCGGATCATGGCCTTTTCGTCGTCGAATAGCGCCTCGGCCAGCGCCTTGGCCAGCTCGGTCTTGCCCACGCCCGTGGGTCCCAGGAACAGGAACGAGCCGATGGGCTTATCCGGGTCCTGGATTCCCGCCCGGGAGCGTAGGATGGCGTCGCACACCCGCTGCACCGCCTCGTCCTGTCCCACCACCCGCTTGTGGAGGATCTCGTCCAGCCGCAGCAGCTTTTCCCGCTCGCCCTCCATCAGCTTGGCGACGGGGATGCCCGTCCAGCGGGCCACGATACGGGCGATCTCGCCCTCGGTGACCCGGTCCCGCAGAAGGGTGCTGTTCTGCTCGGTCTGCTCCGCGATCTTTTCCTCGGCGGCAAGCTGCTTCTGCAGCTCGGGCAGGCGGCCGTATTTCAGCTCGGCGGCCCGGTTGAGATCGTATTCGCTCTCGGCCTTTTCCAGCTGGGCCGAAACCTGCTCGATGGCCTCCCGCAGCTTTTGCACCTTGCCGATGGCGGCCTTTTCGTTTTCCCATTTGGCCTTCATGCTCTTGAAGCTGTCCCGCAGCTCGGCCAGCTCCCGTTGCAGCTCCTTGAGATGCTCCTGCGCCAGCCGGTCGGTTTCCTTTTTCAGGGCGGTCTCCTCGATCTCGAGCTGGATGATCTTGCGGTTGACCTCGTCCAGCTCGGCGGGCATGCTGTCCATCTCGGTGCGGATCATGGCACAGGCCTCGTCCACCAGATCGATGGCCTTGTCGGGCAAAAACCGGTCGGTGATATAGCGGTTGGACAGGGTGGCGGCGGCGATGAGGGCCTGGTCCTGAATCTTGACCCCGTGATAGACCTCATACCGCTCCTTCAGTCCCCTTAGGATGGAGATGGTGTCCTCCACCGTGGGCTCGTTCACCAGCACGGGCTGGAAGCGCCGCTCCAGCGCGGCGTCCTTTTCGATATATTGGCGGTATTCGTTGAGGGTGGTGGCGCCGATGCAGTGCAGCTCGCCCCGGGCCAGCATGGGCTTGAGCAGATTGCCCGCGTCCATGCTGCCCTCGGTCTTGCCGGCGCCCACGATGGTGTGCAGCTCGTCGATAAAGAGGATGATGCGTCCGTCGCTGTTTTTGACGGCGGCCAGCACGGCCTTGCGCCGCTCCTCAAACTCGCCCCGGAACTTGGCCCCCGCGATGAGCGCGCCCATATCCAGCGCGAAGATCTTCCGATCCTTCAGGTTTTCGGGCACGTCGCCCTTGACGATGCGCTGAGCCAGGCCCTCGGCGATGGCGGTCTTG
>JAFSZV010000049.1 GCA_017455565.1 Clostridia bacterium | reverse complement strand
TCCTTCGGCACCAGCGCGTCCAGGTCTGTGATCACCGGTTCCCGCCGTGAATCCTTTTTCCATTCTTCCATGACATCGCCCCCGCTTCTATTGTACCAGAAACGGGGGCGCTCGTATAGTTTTTTGACAGACTGAAGCGGCCCGAAGGCCGCTTGAAGGTCAGCGATAAACTTTTTCCACATAATGACTGGTAAAGGCCCGCAAAAGGGCGGTGTAGTTGAGACGGAAGCGGATGGTGTCGCCCACCCTCCCGCCGCAGTGGGTGAGATCCAGCAGCAGATGGTCGGAGCTTGCGCCCACCACCTCCATATCGGGGGTCAGCGGCGTCAAGCCGGTGCATTCCACGTCCTGCTGGCCCACGGCAGCGATGCCCCTGAGCATCTCGCCCTTGTCCACGTATTCCACCACCTGCCCGAAGGCGTTCATCCCCAGCTTGCCGATGGGGTACGAGGGCTTGCGCTTGACCTCGATGAGCTCGGTCTCCAGGGTGAACACGTCGTAATTCATTCCGGGAATGCGGCCGCCGAAGGACGATTCGCCCCCCAGCAACAGCGACTCGCCCAGCCGCAGGTTGTTGAATCCCTGAAATGCCTGCGGCTCCTGCTCCAGCAGATAGACCGAGCTGGAATTGCCGCCGGAAACGAACCGCAGCGGCCGGCCGATGTCCTTTTCCACCTTGCGCACCAGCGTGCGGAACAAGTCGAAGGTCTCGGCGGTGGGGATCACCGAGCCGTAGCAGGTGACGTTGAAGGCCATGCCGAACAGCTCCAGATGGGGCAGGTGGAACTCCGCCTCCTCGGCCAGCTCCAGCAGACCCTTTTCATCCCGGAAGAACACGCCCTCCCGCAGATCGCCTACGTCCACCATCAGGACCACCCTGTGCATCTTTTCCTGATGCGCGGCGGCCTGCTCCAGCGCGTGGAGCGCGGCAAGCTCCGAGCAGAAGCTCACGTCCGCGAAGCGGACGGTTTCTTCCGCCTGTGAGAGCATGGGAAGGCGGAGCAGGATCTTTTTTTTGGCGGTCTTGGGATAATTTTTCAGATTCTCCAGCCGTGAATCGGCCAGATAGATATTCGGGACAGTCTCCAGCGCGCGGATCATCTCCGGCGCGGCGCAGAAGCATTTGGTAACGAAGGCGATCTGATCGACGCCGGCCTTTGCCGCCATGGCGCAGATGCGCTCGCCGTTTTCCCGCAGCTTGTTCAGGTCAACGATCAGTCGGGGGTACATCTCGGTCCTCCTTTTCCAGATCCATGTCCCGCAGCAGCAGCCTGCGCGCCGCCTCCTTGTTGTGGCGCGACAGGACGCCCAGGGACGCCATATAATAGTTTTTGTCCTCCAAAAGAGCCAGATTGTACGCCTTGGGGAACAGCAGCTTGCCTCCGTCGTTCAAGTGACGCAGGCGATCCATGATGGCCTTTCTTCCGGGCAGGCGGGTCAGCGCGCCGCCGGTTGCCACCAGATATTTTACCTGGGTCAGATCCTTGCCCTCGGCAAAGGTCTGGCGCCCGTTGGAGCCGTAAGTATAGCGGAAGCGGCCCGCGTGGCGCTCCAGCGCGGCGGAAGCCGCGTGCCACGAAAGTTGCTCGGTAAGACGGAACTGCTCCTCGGTATCGGGGATGGCCTTGTAGTGCTGGAAAATGGGTTCGGCGTCCATACCGATCTCCTTGGAAAGCTGCTCCATGCCGATTTGCCTGGCCATGCTGCGGGCGTTGACGAAAACGCCCAAATCGCCCTCCACCGTCCGCTTTGCCATGGGCTCGGGAGAAAGCTGGATGCTGGCAATCTCCTCGCTGCCCTCGGTGACTGAATGCACGTCGGTGGTGGCGCCGCCCACATCCAGTACCACCAGGTCGCCCACCTCCTCGTACAAAAGGCGGGCGCATTCCATCACCGCGCCGGGGGTTGGAATGATGGAGCCGGTGACCAGCTCCCGCATCTGCTCCATGCCCGGAGCGTGGACGATATGCTTTTCAAACACCTGATGGATGATCTTGCGGGCTGGCTCAATGTTAAGCTCATCCAAACGGGGATAGACGTTTTCGGTGATGTAGAGCTCGGCCCCGGCATCTTGGAAGATGCGCTCGACCCGGGCTTGATTCTGCACGTTTCCTGCGTAGATCACGGGGACGTTTAAGTTCAGTTCCCGGATGCGTCTGGCGTTTTTCAGGGCGGTCTCCCGCTCGCCGTAGTCGGTTCCGCCGGCGATGAGGATCAGATTGGGATGAATCTCCCGCAGCTCCTCCAGATCCTCGTCCTCCATGATCCCCGCCGTCACCAGATGCAGGTTTGCGCCCGCGCCCAGTGCGGCCTCCCGCGCCGCCCGGACGGTCATATCATAGACCAGCCCGTGCACCGTCATCCGCAGTCCGCCCGCGGCACTGGAGGTGGCCAGCATAGTGTCGTACCGCAGGTCGTCCCAGCCGTTTTTGCGGCATAGGTCGTCCATGGCGCCCCGCAGACCCACGCGCACATCCCCCTGCAAGACGGAGGTGGGCGCCTGACCCTGTCCCAGAAAGAGAGGCTCTTTCCCGTCCAGATTATGGAAGGCGTTGACCACGGTGGTGGTGGAGCCGATCTCGGCCACCAAAACGTCAAGTTTCATAAGCACATCCTCTGTCAAAACATGGGCGGCGGTCTCCCGCCGCCCCGTTCGGTTTGTTTGTCAAAAGCCGTCACCGCGGCCACTTGCCGGCGGCTTCCAGCTCGCGTCTTCTCTTTACCAGGAAGGTGGCGTCGTGGATGCCCTTGGTGCCGCGGCCGAAGCCCGCGTCGGCGCCCATCTGGACGGCGATCTCGGGGGTAATCTGCGTTCCCCCCACGATAAAGATCAGTTTGTCGCGGACGCCCATTTCCCGGGCCAGCCGGTCGATGTTGGCGATGTTTTTATAATGAATATCGTCGTGACTGATGATGGTGGAGGCCAAAATAGCGTCGGCGTCCAGCTCGATGGCGGCGTTCACCAGCTTTTCCACGGGAACCGAGGTGCCCAGATAATGCACCTTGATGCCGTATTTTTCGATGCCGCCATGCTTGATGTCAATAATTTCCCGCAGGCCGACGGAGTGTTCGTCGTTGCCCACGGTGCCGCAGACCACCGTCATGGGCTTGCGCTGGATATCGTCCCAGATCTCCTGTTCGGTGAGCACATCGGGCTCCTCGGGGATCTCCAGCTCGTTGATGTCCAGATCGAAGTTCACGCGGCCCTTGATCTCCACGCGGGTACCCTCGGCCTCCTGCAAAATCTCGCGGCTGATGACCTCGACCTCCTGTAAGCCCATCCGGTGACCTACCTCCACGGCGGCCGCCTCGGCGATCTTTTGGGAAGTGGGGAAGAACATGGTAATCATCACGATGCCGTCGGCCAGCCACTCCATCTCGGGTTTGAGGGTGTGGCAGTCCTTCCCGCGGTATTTGGCGGTCTCGGCCATGCGGACGTTGACGTTGTCCTCCTCGTCCAGTTCGTCAATATAGACGATCTTCTCGGGATCCTCGAAGGTGCAGCCGCCGATGAGCTTGGCGGGGTCGTCCACGGCGCTCTCGTCGTACTGGGCCACGTTGTTGTAGCCGTAATGGGCGGTGACGGGGGCCATATAATCCTCGGCGCGCTCGTAAACCGTGCCTACGCCGACGCCGCCGTCGATCTCGCGGAAGATGCCGTCGCCGCCCCGCTCGGGATAGAAGCCTGAGTCCACGAAAAAGCCCTGCTGCACGGCGTTGAAATAGCCGCCGGCCTCCAGAATTTCTTCAAAGAACAAAACGGCGCGCTCCTTGAGTTCCCGGGCCTTTTCCCGCAGGGGGCCGTCCTTCTTCAGCTCCACCATCTCCATCAGGCCGTCCAGACCCAAAAGGGTCTGCTTGGCAGTGTCACAGGCCTCGATGTTGTAGATGTGCCACGGCACATTGCGGCCTTCGTCCGGGGTGATGGTAGACTGAATGTCGGCGCTTGTCAGCTTGGAGATCAGCATATCCAGCACATGGGTCACAGTAGCGTCACGGGTGGAGGATTCCACGTATTTGGTATTCATCTGGGCGCGCATGCGATAGCCGGTGAACAGGTCGCGCAGCGCCACCGCGTAGGGCAGATCCATAAAGACCTCGGGCGCGGGGGTGGCGGAGGGGGGCACGGTGGACAGGCAGATGTTTCCCTTTTTGATGCCAACGTTATAGGAGAAAATGGCGTTGATGGCGTGCTGCACCATCAGCTCGGGCATGACCTTCCACGCCTCGCGGGCGGTGGCATTGGCGTTGTGAGCGCCGTCGATCTGCGCCATGTCGGCCCAGGCGATGATTTTTTTTGATTCACAGGCGTCCACAAAGGAGCGCACCATGTTGATGTTGCGATAAATGACGTTGTACTGGGGATCCTGATGGCAGCCGTTGACGCCCTCTTCCGCAAACATGACGGCCACGTCGGGCCCGGCCACGCCGGAGACATAGGAGTGATAGTTGATGGGGCGGCCGATCTCGTCCTCGATCATGTCAAGCGCCTTGCGCTGGGCGCGCACCTGCTTGCGGGTGATGGGGACGCCGCCGATGCCCTGGGGCGTGCCCTCGATGAGCCCGTCGAAGTGGGACTGGCCGGCGGTGCGGATGACCATGATGTGATCGGCGCCGTGATGGGCGGCCATGCGCATGCGGCGGATGTCGTCCTCAAAGCGGCCGGAAGCAATCTCGGTGGTAATGGTGGGCATGGGCTGAGGGTCGATGTTGTCGAAATAGTGAGCGGTCATCAGACCGACGCTCTCCCCCTTCATGGGCTCGGAGATCTCCCGGTAATGGAAGGGGCCCATGTCCTGATTCTCGGCCTTCTTACGCCACACCCAGCCGCGGCGGCGGGGATGGTAATGCTCCAGATCCTGCAGGATCGCCTCCACATCGATGCGCTCGTGGGGATTGAGCTTGTAATCAGCCATTGTGCTTCCCTCCTTCAAAGAGTGTCTCGGCCTTGTCCCACAGCTCGCCCCTTGCCAGCGCCTTGCCGGCCTCCAGCAGCGGCATGCCCGCGGCTTTGGACAGACGGTAAACCACGTTGCCCACGCCGTGGGAGATCAGATTATGGGCGATGGCCTGCTCCACCATGGGCTTGGCCTCCAGGGAGGAAAAGCCCATACGCAAAAGAACGGAGCGTTCAATGGCGGGGCTGGTGTTTTTGTAGCCCAGCTCCAGCAGTGGATCCACCACCTGCTGCGCCAGCTTCCAGAAATAGTCCTTGAGCTCCTCATCGCTCATGCTTTTCAGATGGGCGCTGCGAGCCTGATAATCGTCTTTTCTTCTCATATACTTTCCATACCTCTCTTGTTTCTCAAACGCCCAGTTCTTTGAGCGCGGCGCGGACGAAATCCTCGCCGGCGTTGGTTTCTTCCATCAGATAGGCGATCTCGGCGTCGGTGATGGCGTGATCCAGATTGCGGGTCTGGCGCTTAATCAGCGAGCGGCGCAGATGGTTCAGATCCATGTCCCGGGCCTTGAGCAGCGAGGGACGGGCGGGGAAAATGATGTTCGTGCCGGGGATTTCGTCCCTGGGATCGCCAAAGAGCAGCTCAATTCCGTTTTTGCGGGCAAAGGCAAGCTGGGGCTGCAAATGCTTTCCGGCGCCGGTATACTCGGTCTCCTGCGCCACGATGATCTGGTCGCGGTCCATTTCCTGAGCCAGAGAGAACGCGGCGGCCAGACTGGTGTTTCCGGCGGGGCCCTTTTCCATGCCCTCCAGATTGGCCAGCGCCTCGGTGATATAGAAGACCTCGCCCTGCTTCACGGTGACGTAACGGTCCATATAGCGCAGGGGCCGGGCGGCGCTGCGGGGCATATCGCTGTGATCGGGGTCGGTGGCGTAAGGCACGCCGAAGCCGGTGTGGGCAGTGGTGAAGGATTTGCGGTTGAATTGGTTGTCGGAGGCCATGCTCAGACCGGTGAGGTCCACCGAGGCCGCCACCACCTGAGCCTTGCAGCCCGCTTTCCGCAGGCCGCGGGACGTGCCCGTGAGATTGCCGCCGCCGGCGTTGGCACACACCACCACGTCGGGATCCTTGCCGCAGCGCTCTTTGAACTGATGACCCAACTCCCAGCCCAGGGTTTCCACGCCGCCGATGCCGAAGGCGCTGTAAAGAGAAGCGTTGAAATAGCCGGTGTCCTCCAGCATGAGCAGGGTTTCGTAAAACAACTCGGGGCCCACGGTGAGCTGAAGCACCTCCGCGCCCAGCGCCTCGCACTTGCGGGCCTTTTCCACGATCTCGGGCTGACCCACGCCGTTGGAGTCGTAGCATTCCTGAACGATGATGCACTTCAGGCCCTGCATGGCGGCCTGGGAGGCCACGGCGGCGCCATAGTTGCCGGAGGTGGCGGCCACCACGCCCTTGTAGCCCATCTTCTTGGCGTGATACACCGAGGTGGCGGCTCTTCTTTCCTTAAAGGAGCCAGCGGGGTTGGAGGCCTCGTCCTTGACGAAGATGCGGGCTCCCTTTCCGGGGGCGGCGCACTTGCGGGCCAGCTCGGTAAGGTTGTGGAGCTCAAACACGGGGGTGTTGCCCACGTTGTATTCCCGCTGAATCCGGATGTGATCCTCCAGAGAATATCCGGTATCGTTCATCAGCGCCTCGTAATCAAAGGCGATGCCGCCCCGTTCGTATTTGCCGTAGTCCACACCCACGGCGTCGCGGATGATCTCGGTCTTGCGGCCGGTAACGGCCGCGTAGCTTCTGTCTTTCATCATGCTTCCTCCCCCTCAAACAAAACGCCGCGAAGCGTCCGGTCGATCTGCAGGATCTCGGGCACATATTCGCCGTAATTCAGCGCATAGCAGGGCTTTTCCTCGATGAGCCGGCCGGTCTCCAGACGGCCCACCGCCGTTTTCACGGTGACGGTGTCGCCGAGTTCGGCGCTTTCATCCTGCAGATAGCCCTTGACCCACATCTCCAGCGGGACGTTCTTGGTATCCTCGGGCAGTTTTCCGGTGCGCTCTTCGGGCAGAAGGATGTTGCGGTGAATGCGCACGTAATCGTTTTTCTTTGCCACGGTATCCAGTCCTTTCTGTTGCTCGGGGGCGAACAGCGTTCGCCCCCCGAAGGATAAAGTTGTTTATTTGACGATCTTCTTTTCGGGATCAATGCGGTCGCGCATATCGCCCATGATGGCGCGGGGCACGGGCAGGGTCAGCATGGTGTGCAGACCGGGCGCGGCGTTGATGACCTGCGGGATCATGTTGGCGCACATGGCGATGGTGCCGATGCCGCCGTCGATCTCGGGAGAATTGACCATATTAACGTTGGGAGTACCCTTGATGATGACGTAGTCGCCGGTCTGGACGCCCACCTGCTCGGGCTCGATCTGCTGGGGATGGTCCATCTCGATGACGCACTCGCCGTCACGGTAGCCCCATGCCTTCATGGCAACGCCGGCCACGTCGCCCGCGGCGGCAAAGCCGTAGGGGCTCTTGCGGTCCACATCGGTAACGATGGGCTCCATATCCTGCTTGAACTGGTCGATGTTCCAGCCGATACCGTCGCAGATCATGCCCACGCTCTCGGCAAAGCCAACGTGGCCGGACAGATGGCCGGAACCCTTGCCCTCTTTGCGGAGATAGAACTCTTCCTTGGTGATGCCGATACCCTGCTCGCTCATGACGGCGGGGCCGAAGGGGGACAGGCTGTTGACCCGGCGGGAAACAATGTGTTCCACATCCTCCATGCAGCCAGTCCAGATCAAAACCAGCAAATCCATAATCAGGCCGGGATTGATGCCGGTGCCCAGCAGAGAGACGCCGTTTTTCTTGGCGATCCTGTCCAGCTCCTCAGCCAGCTCGGGATTCTTCGCCTTGGGATAGGCCATCTCCTCGGCGGATGTGATGCAGTTGATGCCCTGCTCCAGAATGAACTTCATCCGGGGGAAGGCTTCCTTGGTAAAGGAATCGGTGCACAGCATGACGATGTCGGCTGCGCCGGGCTTGATGACGTCTTCGGGCGCGCTGATGCGCACGTCGGGACGATTGCCCCGGGGCGTCTTGATGTAATCGTACATGCTCTTGCCGATCTTGGCGCCGCGGCCGGCCACGCCGACGATATCAACGCCCTTTTTCTTCAGCAGCATGTCGGCAATGCCGCCGCCCATGGCGCCCAGACCCCAGATAATGACTTTTACGTTTTTCATAACTTCCTCCTTCAGTCACACAATACATGAAAAATATAACCAAATTTTTTGAAAAAACCGCCTCGTTTAAAGGCACTTTCATCATATCACACCGAAAAAGCCCCGGCAATACCCACATTTTGTAAAAATTACAAAATAATTTTCGATATTTGTAAAAATTACAAACATCCTCTTGCGACGGAGTTTTTCCTGTGATATCCTTAAAGAAAAAACGAGAGGGGGAGCCGCCATGATCCGGGTCCGCGAGGCGCTTCATCTGACGTCCTTTCAGGAATTCGAGCTTCAAGCCGGCGAGGGCGGTCTGGAAAACGAGATCACCAACGTCACCATGCTGGATTACGAGACCGACGCCCGGGATTACTCCGCCTTCCAGCGGGGGGATTTCATTTTGTCCTCCCTCTATTTTGCCAAAAACGACGAGTCGCTGATCCTCGACGCCTTCCGTGCGCTGGCGGTAAAGGGGATCTCGGGTTTCGCCATCAAAACGGTCTATTATTTCACCATCTCCGAGCAGCTCCGCCGTCTGGCCGAAGCCGCCAGCATCCCCATTTTCACCTTCCACACCACCTCCATGGAGGACATCATCATCGCCGTCAGCGATCTGATGAAAGAGCGGGACCAGCAGGTGATCTACAGCCGGTTGCTGGATGAGCTTCTTTCCTCCCCCCGGGACGGCTCGGCCGTCGCCCTCCTTTCCCATCAGCTGGACGAGCGCCTGCGGCCCCGGTGCGCCGCCGCTTATGCCCTTTTGCGCCCCGGCTTTGAAAACCATCCTCTCCCCTCCCGCGAAAGCGCCCGTTTCGTCCCGCTGGACGAGCGTGGTCTGCATTACAGCCTCTTTTTATACCGGGGCGGCGTTCTGCTGCTGCTCTCCTGTCAAAGCCCGCTGGAGGAAGCCTCCGCCGGTCTGGCGCTGCGCGCCAAGCTGCAGGCCCTTCGCATGACGTCCCAAGTGTGCCGCGTGGGACTCAGTCTGCCTTGCGACGCCCGCCAGGATCTGGACCTGTGTGTGGAACAAAGCCTGTTCGCCGCCAAAACCGCCGCCCTGTGGGACAAGGACACGCTGGGCTGGAGCCAGCTTGGCTCCATGCAGTATCTTCTTCCCCTGCTGCGCAGCCGGACGGCTATGGCCGCCGCCCGCCGTCAGACCGAGACGCTGCAGAGCTATGACCGCCGCAACTCCACCGCCCTGTGGGACACGCTGACCGCCTATGTCAGAAACGAAGGCGACTTTGCCCGCACGGCCCAGGCGCTGTATCAGCATCCCAACACCGTCCGTTACCGAATCCGCAAGGCCCGGCAGCTTTGGGGCGATCCGCGGGATTTTGAGCTGCAGGCCCGGCTGTGCGTCTCGCTGTGCCTTCTGGAGGAAGCGGGCGGCGGCACCATGCCGTAATGGTCGGAAGATTTTTACAGCCTTTCGTGCGATTTCACAAAAAAGCGCCCCGTTTTTCCCGCTCCCGCCGCGTTCTTTTGTGAAACATGGCGGGTTGTTTTTTTTTGCCGTTCGTGGTATAGTAAGATCAGCAAGAATCAAAAACCGAACGCGCCTTCGCAACTGACGGAGCTGTGGGTCACCACATGGGAACGGAGCGCGCGGATTGACCGTCGACCGTCCGGGCAGCCCTGTTTCTTATATAGACTGAGCAGGACTGTCTTTCTATTTTTTGCATCGCGCAAGCGAGACAGGAGGCAAAACATGAAAAAGATCGGCATCGTCATGGGCAGCGACAGCGACCTCCCGGTGGTGGAAGGCGCCATCCGCACCCTGCGGGAATACGGCGTTCCCTTCGAGGTGCGGGTCCTCTCGGCCCACCGCACCCCCGCGCAGGCCGCGGCCTTTGCCCAAAACGCCCGCGCCCAAGGCTTCGGCGCCATCATCGCCGCCGCCGGAAAGGCGGCTCATCTGGCCGGCGCCATGGCCGCCGGAACCACTCTTCCCGTCATCGGGATCCCCGTAAAATCCAGCACACTCGACGGCATTGACGCCCTCCTTTCTACCGTGCAGATGCCCTCCGGCATGCCCGTGGCCACGGTAGCCATCGACGGAGCAGTCAATGCCGCTTTGCTTTCCATCCAGATTTTGGCGGTGGAAGACGCCGCTCTGGCGGACAAGCTGGCCCGCGCCCGGCAGGCGGGGGCCGAAAAGGTTCTTGCAAAAGACAACGAAATTTTTGAAAAATACAGCCAAGCGGCAGGAGGTAACGACTAATGGAAAAAAGAGAACAGCTTTATGAGGGCAAGGCCAAGAAGGTCTTTGCCACCGACGACCCCGAAAAGTACATCGTTTCGTACAAAGATGACGCCACCGCCTTCAACGGCCTGAAAAAAGGCACCATCGCGGGCAAGGGCTCCATCAATAACCAGATGACCAACTTCCTCATGCAGCAGTTGGAAAAAGAAGGCGTCCCCACCCATTTCGTTGAGGAGCTTTCCGACCGCGAAACCGTGGTGAAAAAGGTGAAGATCGTGCCCCTGGAGGTCATCGTCCGCAACATCTCCGCCGGCTCCTTCGCCAAACGCTACGGCGTGGAAGAGGGCATCGTCTTCGACGAGCCCACCATTGAGTTTTCCTATAAAAACGACGATCTGGGCGATCCCCTGATCAACGCCTATCATGCCGTGGCCCTCAAGCTGGCCACCTGGGCGGAAATCGACCGCATCAAGGAGCTGGCCTTCAAGGTCAACGCCTTCCTCAAGGCCTTCATGAAGGCCCGCAACGTGGATCTGGTGGACTTCAAGCTGGAGTTCGGCCGCCTGAGCGACGGCACCATCGTGCTGGCCGACGAGATCTCCCCCGACACCTGCCGCTTCTGGGACAGCACCACCCACGAGAAGCTGGACAAGGATCGTTTCCGCCGGGATCTGGGCAACGTGGAAGACGCTTATCAGGAAATGATGAAGCGTCTGGGTAAATAATCGGAGGGTCAAACGCCAATGGGAGGTTTTTTCGGAGCGGTCTGCAAAAACGACGCCATCCCCGACGTGTTTTTCGGCACCGACTATCATAGCCATCTTGGCACAAGACGGGGCGGCATCGCCGCCTATGACCCCGAGATCGGGCTGCAGCGCGAGATCCACAACATCGAAAACAGCCCCTTCCGTACCAAATTCGCCAGTATTTTTGACGAGATGCACGGCTCTTCGGCCATCGGCTGCATCAGCGATTCCGACCCGCAGCCCATGCTCATCCGCTCGAATCTTGGCACCTATGCCATCGCTACCGTGGGCATCATCAACAACGCCCAGGAGCTCATCGATCAATATCTTGCCTTCAGCCACGGGCATTTCGACGCCATGACCGGCGGCAAAATCAACTCCACCGAGCTGGCCGCCGCTCTTATCGACCAGAAGAGCAGTTTTGAAGAAGGCATCGCCTTTGCCCAAAAGGTCATCGACGGCACAGCCAACATCCTGATTTTGAAGGACAACGGTGCCATTATCGCCGCCCGCGACCGGATGGGCCGCCTGCCCGTGATCCTGGGGCGCGGCGAAGAGGGCTATTGCGTTTCCTTCGAGTCCTTTGTGTTCCAGAAGCTGGGCTATCAGCTGGAAAAGGAGCTGGGCCCCGGTGAGATCGTGGAGATTACCGCCGACGGCGTTACCCAACTCCGCAAGCCGGGCAGGGAAATGCGGATCTGCTCGTTCCTCTGGACGTATTATGGATATCCCACCTCCAATTATGAAGGCGTGAACGTGGAGGTCATGCGCTATCGCAACGGCGAGATCATGGCGCACAACGACGAATCCAACGGCACCGACGCCGAGGTGGATTATGTGGCCGGCGTCCCCGATTCCGGCACGCCTCACGCCATCGGCTATGCTTTCGCCAGCAAGGCCCCCTTTGCCCGTCCCTTCATCAAATACACCCCCACCTGGCCCCGCTCCTTCATGCCCACCCATCAGTCCGAGCGCAACCGGGTGGCCAAAATGAAGCAGGTCCCCGTCCCCGAGCTCATCGAGGACAAAAAGCTTCTGTTCGTGGACGATTCCATCGTCCGAGGCACGCAGCTTCGGGAAACGGTGGATTTCCTCTATGCCAACGGCGCCAAGGAAGTCCATATGCGCTCGGCCTGCCCGCCCATCATGTACGGCTGCAAATACCTGGCCTTTTCCCGCAACACCAGCGATTTGGATCTTCTGACCCGCCGCACCATTCTGGAGCTGGAGGGCGAAGAGGGCTTTGACCATCTGGAAGAATACAGCGATCCTGCCACCGAGCGAGGCAAAAATATGCGGCAGGCCATCTGCGACAAGCTGCATCTCACCTCGCTGCAGTTCCAGACGCTGAAGGGTCTGGAGGATTCCATCGGCCTCGCGCCCTGCGATCTCTGCACCTACTGCTGGAACGGAAAGGAATAAACTATGAATCATTCTCATTCTGCCTCTTACGCCGCCGCCGGCGTGGACATCGAGGCCGGCTACAAGGGCGTTCAGCTCATGAAGGAGCACGTCAGGCGCACCTTTATCCCCGGCGTGGTCTCCGATCTGGGCGGCTTCGGCGGGCTGTTTGCCCCCGATCTTTCTGGCATGAAAAAGCCCGTTCTGGTTTCGGGCACCGACGGCGTGGGCACCAAGCAGCGCATCGCCCAGCTTTTGGGGCGGCACGACACCGTTGGCATCGACTGCGTGGCCATGTGCGTCAACGACGTGATCTGCTGCGGGGCAAAGCCGCTGTTTTTCCTGGACTATATCGCCATCGGCAAAAACATTCCCGAAAAGGTGGCCGCGCTGGTTTCCGGCGTGGCTGAGGGCTGCGTCCGCGCCGGCTGCGCCCTCATCGGCGGCGAGACCGCCGAGCATCCCGGCACCATGACCGCCGACGACTATGATCTTGCGGGCTTTACCGTGGGCGTGGTGGACGAGGAAAAGATCCTCGACCCCAAGCGGATGCGCGCCGGCGACGTGATCCTGGCGCTGCCCTCCAGCGGCGTCCATTCCAACGGCTTTTCCCTGGTGCGCAAGGTCTTTGACGTGGAGCGCGCCGATCTGCACCGCTATCTTCCGGAGTTGGGACGCGAACTGGGCGACGCCCTGCTGGAGCCCACCTGCATCTATGTCAAGCCGGTGCTGGCCCTCATCGAGCAGGTGGAGATCCACGGTCTTTCCCACATCACCGGCGGTGGCTTTTACGAAAACATCCCCCGCTCGATCCCCGCGGGCCTGGGAGCGAAGATCGAAAAGGGCGCCGTGCGCGTCCTGCCCATCTTCAGCGCCATCCAGCAGGCGGGCGGCATTCCCCAGCGGGATATGTTCAACACCTTTAACATGGGTGTCGGCATGACTGCCGTTGTCCCCGCCGCCCAGGCGGACAAGGCCGTGGACATTTTGCGGCAGAGCGGCGTGGAGGCCTATCCCATCGGCGAGATCGTCGCCTCCGACGAGCCCATCGTTTTATGCTGACGGCAGACGGCGCGGGCAAGGCCCGCATTGCCGTTTTGGTTTCCGGCGGCGGCACCAATCTGCAGGCCCTCATCGACGCGCAGCAAAGCGGCGCGCTGCATAGCGGCGAGATCGTTTTGGTGGTTTCCAACCGCACGGGCGCCTTTGCGTTGGAGCGGGCGGAAAAAGCCGGCATCCCCGGGCGCACCGTCACCCGCAAGGCAAACGGCGGCACGCAGGAGAGTTTTGAAGCGGCCCTTTTGTCCGTTTTGGACGAATACCAGCCCGACCTGATTGTTCTGGCGGGCTTTTTAAGCATCCTCAGCGCGGATTTTATCCGGCGCTGGCCCGACCGGATCGTCAACGTCCATCCCTCTCTGATCCCCGCCTTTTGCGGCAAGGGCTATTACGGGCTGGGCGTTCATGAGGCGGCGCTGGCGCGGGGCGTCAAGGTCACCGGCGCCACCGTTCATCTGGTCAACGAGATTCCCGACGGAGGGCGCATTCTGCTGCAAAAGGCGGTGGAAATCCTCCCCGGCGACACGGCGGAAGCCCTGCAAAAGCGCGTGATGGAGCAGGCGGAATGGATTCTCCTTCCCCGGGCGGTCGAAATGCTGAGCGCGCAGATCATGGAGCAAAGGAGAAAAGAACAATGACGGATTTTCTGACGTTTTTGAAAAACAATCCCTACCCGGGCCGCGGCATCGCCGTCGGAAAAGACCGGGTGTATTATTTCATCATGGGGCGCAGCGAAAACAGCCGCAACCGCATCTTTGAGCCAACGGAAGACGGCATCCGCACCCGTGCCTTTGACGAGAGCAAGATGCAGGATCCCTCTCTCATCATCTATCACCCCGTTCGCAGAAGCGAGCTGGGGCTCATCGTCACCAACGGCGACCAAACCGACACCATCCGCGACGCAGGCTGCTTCCGCCGGGCGCTGATGACCCGGGAATACGAGCCCGACGAGCCCAATTTCACCCCCCGCATCTCGGCGCTCATCCGGGACGACGGCTCCTTTGAACTGTCGATCCTCAAGCGGGTGCAGGGAAAATGCCTGCGGGAGTTCTTCTCCTTCGAGGGCTGCGACGAGGGAACGGGCTTTTTCATCAGCACCTATCAGGGCGATGGCGCTCCCCTGCCCTCCTTCTCCGGCGAGCCGCTGGAGATCGACCTGCCCGAGCCCGAACAGGTATGGGCCGCCCTCAACCCCGACAACAAGGTTTCTCTTTACGCCAACGTGGGGGGCGAAGTCAAGCTCTTCAACAAACATCTGGGGGACTGAATCATGAAAGAACTGGAACTGAAATACGGCTGCAACCCCAACCAGAAGCCCGCCCGCATCCTGATGAAGCAGGGCGAGCTGCCCGTGGAGGTGCTGTCGGGCAAGCCGGGCTACATCAACTTTCTGGATGCTTTTAACGCCTGGCAGCTTGTCAAGGAGCTGAAGGAGGCCACCGGCCTGCCCGCCGCCGCCTCCTTCAAGCACGTTTCTCCCGCCGGCGCCGCCGTGGGTCTTCCCCTTACCGAGACCGACCGGAAAATCTACTTTGTCAAGCCCGACGCCGCCCTTTCGCCCATCGCCTGCGCCTATATCCGGGCGCGGGGCGCCGACCGTCTGTGCTCCTTCGGCGACTGGGCCGCGCTCAGTGACACCTGCGACGCCGCCACCGCCGCCTATCTCAAGGCCGAGGTGTCCGACGGCGTCATCGCCCCCGGCTATACCGACGAGGCGCTGGAGATCCTCCGCGCCAAGAAGGACGGCAAATATAACGTGGTGAAGATCGACCCCGCTTACGTCCCCGCCGCGCTGGAGCAGAAGGACGTGTTCGGCGTTACCTTTGAGCAGGGACACAACGATCTGAAGATCGACCGGGCCATGCTGGAAAACATCGTAACAAAAAATCACGATCTGCCCGAAAGCGCCAGGATCGACCTGATGGTGGCGCTCATCACGCTGAAATATACCCAGTCCAATTCGGTGTGCTATGTGAAAGACGGCCAGGCCATCGGCGTGGGCGCAGGCCAGCAGAGCCGCATCCACTGCACGCGGCTGGCGGGCAGCAAGGCCGACAACTGGTATCTGCGTCAGTGTCCCAAGGTGCTGGGGCTGCAGTTTGTCAAGGGCATCCGCCGCCCCGACCGGGACAACGCCATTGACGTCTATATCTCCGACGAGTGGGAGGACGTTCTGGCAGAGGGCGTCTGGCAGAACTATTTCGCCGTCAAGCCCGAGCCGCTGACCGCGGAGGAAAAGAAAGCCTGGCTGGCCACCCAGACCGGCGTTTCTCTGGGCTCCGACGCCTTTTTCCCCTTCGGCGACAACATCGAGCGGGCCCGCAAAAGCGGCGTCTGCTATGTGGCCGAGCCCGGCGGCTCGATCCGCGACGACAACGTGATCGAAACCGCCGACAAATACGATATGGTCATGTGCTTTACCGGCGCACGGCTGTTCCACCATTGATCGTCCGGGAGGGATCGGTATGAAACTCATGGTCGTCGGCGGCGGAGGCCGCGAACACGCCATCATCAAAAAGCTGCGGGAAAATCCCGCCGTCGAGGTCATCTACGCCCTGCCCGGAAACGGCGGCATGACAAACGACGCCGTGTGCGTCCCCATCAAGGCCACTGATCTGCCCGCCATTCGGGATTTTGCCGTGGAACACAAAATTGATTTTGCCGTGGTAGCCCCCGACGATCCGCTGGTGCTGGGCTGCGCCGATCTGCTGGAAGAGGCGGGCGTTCCCGTCTTCGGCCCCAAAAAGAATGCCGCCATCATCGAGGGCAGCAAGGTCTTTGCCAAGGAGCTGATGCGGAAATACGGCATTCCCACTGCGGAATACCATGTCTTTACCGACCTTTCCGCCGCAGTGGATTATGTGCGTACCGCCCCCATGCCCGCCGTCGTCAAAGCCGACGGGCTGGCGCTGGGCAAGGGCGTCATCATCGCCCAGACCTGTGAGGAGGCCGAGGCCGCCGTCCGCTCCATGATGGAGGACAAGGTGTTCGGCGAAAGCGGCTCCCGGGTGGTGATCGAGGAGTTCCTCACGGGGCCCGAGGTGTCTGTTCTGTCCTTTACCGACGGGGAAACGCTGGTGCCCATGGTGTCCTCCATGGATCACAAGCGGGCGCTGGACGGCGACAAGGGCCCGAACACCGGCGGCATGGGAACCGTGGCGCCCAATCCCTATTATACCGACGAGATCGCGCGCGTCTGTATGGACACCATCTTTCTCCCCACCATCCGCGCCATGAAGGCCGAGGGGCGAGAGTTCCGCGGGTGTCTGTATTTCGGGCTGATGCTCACCCCAAAGGGGCCGAAGGTCATCGAATACAACTGCCGCTTTGGCGACCCTGAAACCCAGGTGGTGCTCCCGCTGCTGGACACCGACCTGTTCACGGTGATGCAGGCCGTGCAGGCGGGCAGGCTCAAGGAAGTGGACGTTCGCTGGAAGGACGAGTCGGCCTGCTGCGTGGTGCTGGCCTCGGCGGGCTATCCGCAGAAATACCAGACCGGCTACCCCATCACCCTGCCTGCGCCGGGCGCCGGGGATGAAATCTTCATCGCTGGAGCCAGGCGGGAGGGCGAAACCCTGCTCACCGGCGGCGGCCGCGTGCTGGGCGCCGTTTCGGTGCGCAAAACGCTGCGTCAGGCCATCGACGCAGCCTACGACCTTGCTTCGCACATTTATTTTGAAAACGCCTATTGCCGCCGCGACATCGGACAGCGCGCGCTGGCGGCGCTTGGGGAGGAACGATAAATGGTCTATCGCGTTTATGTGGAAAAAAAGTCCGGCCTCGCCTTTGAGGCGGCGGCGCTCTGCCGGGATCTGCGGGATTTTTTGCAGATCCGTTCGCTGAAAGCCCTTCGCCTCATCAACCGCTATGATGTGGAGGGCGTGGACCGGCCCCTGTTTGATACTTGCCGCCGCACTGTATTTTCCGAGCCCCAACTGGACGAAGTGTACGATGCGCTGCCCGAAGGCGCCGACGCACGTTTTGCCGTGGAATACCTCCCCGGCCAGTTCGACCAGCGGGCCGATTCGGCAGCCCAATGTATCCAGCTTCTCTCCCGGGGCGAGCGACCCGCCGTCCGCACGGCAAAGATCTATCTGCTGTACGGCGACCTGTCGCAAGCCGATCTGGAAAAGATCAAGCGGTATCTCATCAACCCCGTGGAGGCCCGGGAAGCCTCTTTCGAGTCTTTTGAGACGCTGAAAACCGTCTACGACATTCCCGCTTCCGTGGCCGTAATCGAAGGCTTCCGGGAGATGAACGAGAACGCGCTGGCGGCCTTTTTGCAGAGAAACGGCCTGGCCATGGATCTGGGCGATCTGCGCTTCTGTCAGAACTATTTCCGGGACGAGGGGCGCAACCCCACCATCACCGAGATCCGCCTCATCGACACCTATTGGTCCGATCATTGTCGTCACACCACCTTCAACACCGTGATCGACAGCGTGACCTTTGAAAGCCCCCTGCTGGAGCGGGCTTGGCAGGATTATCTGGACACCCGCACCTTTTTGCAGCGGAAAAAACCCGTGACCCTGATGGATCTGGGCACCATCGCCGCAAAGCTTTTGAAAAAAACCGGCCAGCTCAAAGGGCTGGACGAAAGCGACGAGATCAACGCCTGCACCGTGAAGATCAAGGTCAACGTGGCCGGCGAAGAGCAGGACTGGCTTCTGCTCTTCAAAAACGAGACCCACAATCATCCCACCGAGATCGAACCCTTCGGCGGAGCGGCCACCTGCATCGGCGGTGCCATCCGCGACCCCCTTTCGGGCCGCTCTTATGTCTATGCTGCCATGCGCGTCACCGGCGGAGCCGACCCTTTAAAGCCGGTTTCCGAGACTCTGCCGGGCAAACTGCCCCAGCGTAAGCTGGTGACTACCGCCGCTGCGGGCTACAGCTCCTACGGCAATCAGATCGGTCTTGCCACCGGCCTGGTGGACGAGCTTTATCATCCCGGCTATGCCGCCAAGCGCATGGAGATCGGCGCGGTCATCGCCGCCGCTCCTGCGGAAAACGTGCGGCGCGAGGTGCCCGCTCCCGGCGACCGGGTGATCCTTCTGGGCGGGCGTACCGGGCGCGACGGCTGCGGCGGCGCCACCGGCTCCTCCAAATCTCACGATCTTCATTCGCTGGAAACCTGCGGCGCCGAGGTGCAGAAAGGCAACGCCCCCGAGGAGCGCAAGCTCCAGCGCCTGTTCCGCGATCCCCGGGCCTCCCGCCTCATCAAGCGCTGCAACGACTTCGGCGCGGGCGGTGTGTCGGTGGCCATCGGCGAGCTGGCCGAGGGCCTTGCCATCGACTTGAACGCCGTGCCCAAAAAATATGAGGGCCTGGACGGCACCGAGCTGGCCATCTCCGAATCCCAGGAACGGATGGCCGTGGTGGTGGAACAGGCCGACGTGCCCCGTTTTCTGGAGCTGGCCGCGGCGGAAAATCTGGAGGCCACCGTGGTGGCCCGGGTCACCGAAGCCCCCCGGCTGACGATGGAGTGGAACGGCAAGGCCATCGTGGACATCTCCCGTGCCTTTCTCGATTCCAACGGGGCGGAAAAGCACATCACCGTGCAGGTGCCCGCGCCCAGGACGCCGGAACGGGAATACACCGGCGGTTTTGCCGAAAATTACGAAAAGCTGTGCGCCGATCTGAACCTCTGCTCCCGCAGGGGCCTTTCCGAGCGGTTTGATTCCACCATCGGCGCGGGGACGGTGCTCATGCCCTTCGGCGGCAAATATCAGCAGTCCCCCATTCAGGCCATGGTGCACAAGATCTCGGTGGAAAAAGCCGACACCGACACCTGCTCCTTCATGTCCTGGGGCTTCGACCCCTTCGTTTCGGAAAAGAGTCCCTATCACGGGGCCTATCTGGCGGTGGTCAGCTCCTGCGCCAAGCTGGTGGCGGCGGGCGCGGCCTTTAAAGACGTCTATCTCTCTTTCCAGGAATACTTCGCCAAGCCCGGCCACGACCCCAAACGCTGGGGCGCGCCCACGGCGGCGCTGCTGGGCGCCTTTTCGGCCCAGAAGGCGCTGGGCGTGGCCGCCATCGGCGGCAAGGACAGCATGAGTGGCACCTTTGAAAAAATGGACGTGCCCCCCACGCTGGTTTCCTTTGCCGTCACCACTGGCACGACGGATCAGGTGATCTCTCCCGAGTTCAAGGGCGCGGGACACAAAGTGGTGCTGCTGGCGCCCGAAACAGACGAAAACGGCCTGCCCTCCGGCGAGAGCCTGCTGGCCCTGTTCCGCCGGGTCACCGACCTGATGCGCGCGGGCAAGGTGCTGGCGGCCTATACCCCCGGTATGGGCGGCCCGGCCGAGGCCGTCTTTAAGATGGCGCTGGGCAACGGGCTGGGCTTCATCTTTGACGGCGCGGTTTCGGAGCAGGCGCTCTTTGACAGGAATTACGGCTCCTTCGTGCTGGAGCTGGCGGAGGATTTCCCGCTGGGAACCCCGCTGGGCCGCACGCAGGAAGCGCCCTTCCTGGAGCTGGGCGGCACGCGGCTTGCGCTACGGGAGCTGCAGTCCCGTTACGAAGACAAGCTGGAGCCGGTCTATCCCTGCAATATCCCCACGGAGAACAAGGACATCCCCACCTTCTCTTTTGAAGCGTCGACACGTCCCGCCCCCGCCGTCAAAACCGCCCGTCCCCGGGCGCTGATCCCGGTCTTCCCGGGCACCAACTGCGAATACGACACCGCCAAGGCGCTGGAACGCGCCGGGGCCGAGGCCCGGATCCTTGTGATCAACAACCTCACCGCCGAGGGCGTGGCCCGCTCGGTGGAGCGCTTCGCGCAGGAGCTGCGGCAGGCCCAGATGGTCTTTCTCCCCGGCGGCTTTTCCGGCGGCGACGAGCCCGACGGCTCGGGCAAGTTCATCACCGCCTTTTTCCGCAACGCGGCGGTGAAGGAGGAAACCATGGCGCTTTTGAACCGGCGCGACGGCCTGATGGCCGGCATCTGCAACGGCTTCCAGGCGCTTATCAAGCTGGGTCTGGTGCCCTTTGGCGAGATCCGGGACACCGACGAGAGCTGCCCCACCCTGACCTATAACGTCATCGGGCGGCATCAGTCCCGCATGGTGCGCACCCGCATCGCCTCCAACAAGTCCCCCTGGCTGGCAAACACCCGGGCAGGCGAGGTCTATACCGTGCCCATCTCCCACGGCGAGGGCCGGTTCATCGCCTCGGAGGAGCTGATCCGCCGTCTGGCGGAAAACGGCCAGATCGCCACCCAGTATGTGGATCTTGACGGCCAGCCCACCGACGATATCCGCTTCAACCCCAACGGCTCGGCCTGCGCCATCGAGGGCATCACCTCGCCCGACGGCCGCGTCTTCGGCAAGATGGGCCACTCCGAGCGTATCGGCACGGGGCTTTACCGCAACGTGCCCGGCGAATACGACATGAAGATGTTTGAAGCCGCAACGGATTATTTCCGCAAATAAGAAAGGAGCCGCGTATGGCGATCATTCTCGACGGCAAGGCGCTTGCCAAAAAGCTGCGAGCGCAGGTGGCCCAGGAGGCCGCGCAATTGCCCCGCAAGCCCGGTCTGGCGGTGATTTTGGTGGGCGACGACCCCGCCTCCCGCCTGTATGTCAGCAACAAGGAAAAGGACTGCGCCCAGTGCGGGTTTTTGAGCTTCGAGCATAAGCTCCCCGCCGAAACCACCCAGGAGGAACTGCTGGACCTCATCGGGCGGCTCAATCAGGACCCGGCGGTAGACGGCATCCTGGTGCAGCTCCCCGTCCCGCGCCACATCGACGAAAAGGCCCTGCTTTCGGCCATCCGCCCCGACAAGGACGCTGACGCCTTCCATCCCGAAAACGCGGGGAACATGCTTACGGGGCAGCCCGCCGTCTGGCCCTGCACGCCCTATGGCGTCATGGAGCTTCTGGCGGAATATGGCATCGACCCCGCCGGCAGGCGGTGCGTGGTGCTGGGCCGCTCCAACATCGTGGGCAAGCCCATGGCCATGCTGCTTCTGCGGGCCGACGGCACGGTGACCATCTGCCATTCCAAGACCCCCGATCTCAAGGCCGAAACCCTGTCCGCCGACATTCTGGTGTCGGCGGTGGGGCGCCGCGGGCTGATTACCGCCGATATGGTGAAGGAGGGGGCCGCCGTCGTCGACGTGGCCATGAACACCCGGCCCGAGGGCGGCTTCTGCGGCGACGTGGACTTTGACGCCGTTTCGCAAAAGGCAGCCTATATCACTCCCGTCCCCGGCGGCGTGGGGCCCATGACCCGGGCGGTGCTCATGCAAAACGTGCTGGCGCTGGCAAAAGAACACCAAAAATAAGCGAAGAGGCTGCAGCGAAATGAAAAATGCTGCAGCCCCTTCTTTTATTCCCTCGAGCAGACAAATGCCGGTTTCCCGCGTTATACGGGAAGGAGGACCAGCATGAGATAATTGACCGCAGAGGCCGACAACGAAGCCCAAAAGGCCGCACTGAGGGTCTTGTCCCGATGGTTTTCCTCCACAAACGAAATGCACGTCAGGGTCTGTGCAACCAAAATAAACAGTGAAAAGATGATATAAGAAATCAGCCGTCTGGGGTCGGAATTGAGCCAGCCGTAAGTATAGATGCTGAGCAGGCCGAAGGTGGCCAGCGTCACCGCGGCAACGATCAGCAAACTCTTCTTTTCCCGATAGCGGAACAGGCGGAAGATCACCACTTCCAGCGCCGTCACCACGATCAGCCGCATCGCCAGCATCAGCGGACCGCGCCAGACTGCGGCGCCCAGGCTGACCGTTCCCGCGCGGTAATCAAGGGTGAGGATGTCGTTGTAGTTCATCCGATCGGTGAGCTCCTGAGAAAGGGGGATCACCGTTTCTTTGCCGCCGGAGACGAGCACGAGCTCGGCATCCTTCAAGTCATAAGCATTCCCATACCATTGGTCAATGCCGAAAACGCCTGCGCGATAAAGCCGGAACTGCTGCTCCCAGACTCTGGTCTTTTTCTCCAGCTGCGTGGGGACCACCGTGCCGTTATGCCGATGGATGTTCATCGTGATCTCCAGATCCCGGGGCGCGTTCTCGGTGATGATCGTGACTGCCGGGGCATGATAGCTTCCCCCTCTGGTGGGGCCGCCGGCAGCGGCGGGTATCGCCATCATCCAGACCAGGCTGAAAAGCATCACCAGTCCGATCCATTTGCGCTTCATGATAATTCCTCCTTCATCCGTCCGCAAAGCGGCTCGGTTGTTTTCGATGATCCTATCCTAACACATGTCTCACAAAAAGTCACGCAACTGTTCGTTGCAGACGTTCCCTCTTTGCGGGAAACGGGCGCAGCAAGCCCTTGCGCCGGCCGTTCTGCCCGTCAAATCAGCTTTCGGAGCCGACGTCTGAGAATTCACGTTTATCTGCTTGACGGCGGTCTTCTTTTGTGCTATCATGTAACAACCTTAAAGCAGGCAGGCCATCCGGTGTTCATAACAAGCAGGTTATGGGCACTCTTTTATTTTTTGCATCCGTCGGGAAAAGGGAGGTGATCCTATGCCGGAGACAAGATTGGAGCAATGGGGGATCACATCTCCCACCGCCGCGGTCATCATCGCGCTGGCGCTGATGCTGCTCACGGGCTTTTTGATGACGCGCCTTACCAAGCGCGTCAGGCTGCCCAATGTCACCGCCTATATCCTGGCGGGGATCGCGCTGGGCCCATATTGTCTTGATCTGATCCCCCGCGTTATGGTGGAACGCACCGAATTCCTGCCCGATATCGCGCTGGCCTTCATTGCCTTCAGCGCGGGAGAGTATTTCTCCTTTTCCGCCCTGCGGCGCAGCGGCGGCAAGGCTGCGGTCATCACGCTGGCGGAATCGCTGGCCGCGTCGCTCCTTGTTTTTGCCGCAGCCTATTGGGTGCTGCGACTGAAGCTGGCCTTTTCCGTTGTGCTGGCGGCGCTGGCCGCCGCCACGGCGCCCGCCTCCACCATGATGACCATCCGCCAAACCGGCGCCCGGGGCGATTTTGTAGAAACACTTTTGCAAGTGGTGGCGCTGGACAATATCGTGGCACTGACGGCTTACGGCGTGGCGGTGTCGGTGGCGGTGTCTTCGATCTCTGGTGGCTGCTTCCATGCGGGGGCGGTGCTGCTGACGCTGGCAAAAAACGCCGCCATTTTACTGCTGGGCAGCGTATTTGGCTGGTTTCTCAAGCTGTTCATCCCGCAAAAGCGCTCTGCCGACAATCGGCTGATTATCGCGCTGGCGCTGCTGTTCGCCTTTTGCGGCGTGTGCGCCCTGCTGAATATTTCGCCTCTTTTGGGCTGTATGTCCATGGGCATGATCTACCGCAATCTGGCGCGCGACGACAAGCTGTTCAAGCAGCTCAATTATTTCAGCCCGCCCATCCTTCTGCTGTTTTTCGTCCGGTCGGGGATCTCCTTCGAGCTTGGTGCGCTGACGCAGGCCGACGCCATGGGCAGTCATCCTCTGCTGCTGATCGGCGTTCTGTACTTCTTTTTCCGGATCGCGGGCAAATATCTGGGCGCCTTTGCCGGCTGCGCCCTGGCAGGCAAGGAGCGGAAAATCCGAAACTGGCTGGGCTTTGCGCTGGTGCCGCAGGCGAGCGTGGCCATCGGCCTTGCGGCGCTGGGAGCGCGGACGTTGGGCGGAGAGGCGGGCAGCACGCTGCAGACCGTGATCCTGTCCTCCAGCGTGCTTTATGAGCTGGCAGGGCCGGGCATGGCAAAGCTGGCGCTCTTTCGCTCGGGATCGTATTCCCACACGCTGGAGGAGCTGGCCCCCGTGCCCGAGGTGCGGCCCGACGGCGGGAGCAAGACCTCGCTGGAGCTGCTGATCGAACGGATCCAGGCCATTCAGGCCGAGATCCCCGCTCACCCGATCAATGAGGAAGAGACCGCCTTTACCGAGGCGGCGGAGGAGTATTACGAGCAGATGCACCGTTATCGCTATAATCAAACCGGTTTTCGTCGGAGGTGGAGAACATGATCTATCCCTCGGATCCCATCGGGACCCTTCTCGGCCAATGGGCCGTGGAACTGAACACCGCTTCGATCCTGTTTCGGATCGCCCTGTCGGTGCTGTTTGCCGCCGTGATCGGCTGGGAGCGCTCCAGTAAACGCCATTCCGCGGGGCTGCGGACCTTTTTGCTGGTGTCGCTGGCCTCCACAGCGGCCATGCTGTTGGACGTGTTTCTGAAAGACCGCTTTACCGGCGGGCTGCCGCTGCTCTCGGCGGCCTCGGTGATCGCCGGCGCCGTCATCAGCGTCAATTCCGTCCTGTTCAGCTCCCGCAGTCAGATCAAGGGCCTCACCACCTCGGTGGGGCTTTGGGTGTGCGGGATGATCGGGCTGGCGCTGGGAGCAGGATGTTACACCGTGGCGTTTATCGCCTTTCTCGCGTTGCTGGCAGGGCTGGCGCTTTTTCCCGCGCTGGAGGTCTTTCTCAAAAATTGCTCCAATCATTTCGAGGTCCATCTGGAGCTGACCGCCAGCGCCCGCCTGCAGGATTTCGTGGCCACCATCCGCAAGCTCAATATGACCATCGACGACATTGAACTAAATCCCGCCTACGCCAACTCCGGTCTGGCAGTCTATACGGTGGCCATCTCCATCCACAGCAAGGAGCTCAAGCAGTATAAGAGCCACGCCGAGATCATCGAGGCTCTTGCATCGCTGGATTATGTCTATCATATTGAAGAAATGCGGCAATAAAAACGCCATCGTTGACTTTAGCGCAGCAGCATGTTACAATAGCAGTATCTTCCATTTTAGTCAAGGGGGCCGACCTCATGAAGCGCCGCATCGTTTGTCTTTTTCTTTGTGTTTTGTTTCTCGCTGTTTCCGTCTTTGCCGAGGGCGAACCGTCAGAGCTCCCCCAGCGGCCCGTGATTACCAATTCTTCCATGGCGTTGCTCTATGAAGAGAGCACGGACACCTATCTTTACGCCAAAAAGCCCGATTACGCCAATCCTCCCGCCAGCATGACCAAGGTGATGACCGCCGTGCTCGTGCTGGAACACGATCCTGAGCTTGCGGGCACCGCCACGGTCTCGTCCACCGCCGTTTCAATTCAGTCCTGCTCCTGGATGACTGACAACCATCTGCTGGCGGGCGAAGAGCTCTCTGTGTGGGATCTGATGAACTACCTGCTTATCCCCTCGGGCAACGAAGCGGGCACTGTTCTGGCGGAATACGTGGCGGGCAGCATCCCCGCTTTTCTCACCATGATGAACGACAAGGCCAAGGAATTGGGCATGACCCAAACCCATTACGCCGATCCCCATGGCCTTTCAGAGATCAACCGCATCACCTGCGAGGACATGCTCATCCTGTGCCGCTATGCCATGCAGTTTGAAAACTTTCGCAAGATCGTCAGCACCAAGCAGGGCATTCTTCCCGCCAACAGCGTCCGCCCCTATGCCATCCGCTATTCAACCACCAACCGCGTGATGAATCCCAAGGGCGTAAGCCGCTACGACACTGGCTTTTCCGAGGATATCATCGGCATCAAGACCGGCTATATCAGCCTTGCGGGCAACAATCTGGCCTGCTGCATGATCCACGGCGATCTAACCTTTTACAGCGTGGTAATGCACGCTCATGACGAACAGCAGTCCGACGGCTCGTGGCTGGAGGGCCATTATATGGACACCCGCGACCTGATGGTGTGGGCCCGCTCGTTCCGGAAAGCGGGCTTCACCGCAGGCGAGCAGGTGGCCGTGATCTCCACCGCCCTCAGCCCGGTGAAAAATCTGCCGCTGGTGGCCGCTGAAGACGTCTGTATCCTCACCCGCCAGGGCTCGCTGCCCCGGATCATCCTGCGGGAAACGGATTTTTCTTCCCCAAAAAATGGCATGGAAAGCAACCTTCTGACCGCGTCCATGCCCACGATCCCATCTTTTACCAAGCCGCCCTTTACCGTGGAAGAAGACGAGCCCGCGGCCCGGGTCATCCTGGACAAGGCCGTCTTTTCGGTAAAGGCGGGCGACCGGGTTGGCAGGCTGGTTTTGGAAGACGGCTTCGGCAACGTGCGGGAAACGCCCCTGCTGGCCGCCGCCGACGCCGCCACCTCGCCGCTGATGCTGCTGATCCCCGCCGCCGCGCTGCTGGCCGCGCTCATCCTGCTGCTGGCAAAACGCAAAAAGAAAAACTGACGCGCATCTTTTTGCCGCAGGAAAGCTCCGGCGGCGTTTTTTTGTTCTGAAAAAATTCTTAAATCGCCCGGTTTCATCTTGACTTGCAGCGCCTGTGCGCTATAATCGTGTTAATACAGTTAGTACACTTAATACAGCTTTGACAGGAGGAGGTTTATGATCCGTTTGAACAGCCACGACCCGCGGCCGATCTATGAGCAGATCATGGAGAATCTGCGGCGGCTGATCGTTTCAGGTGCCATGTCCCCCGGTGAAAAGCTCCCCTCGGTACGGGAGCTGGCCGTTCAGCTGACCATCAATCCAAACACCATCCAGCGGGCTTACCGGGAGCTGGAAAACGAAGGTTATATCATCTCTCTGCCCGGCAAGGGCAGCTTCGTTGCCCAGATCGCCGCCGTAGAGCAGAACCGCATCCGGGCGCTCTGGCAGCAGCTGGACGCCGCCGCCGAGGAGCTTCGCTTTGCCGGCGTTTCGGAGGATGAGCTTCTTCGGCATATCCGGAAAGGAGAGCAACATGATTGAAGTGCGCGATCTCACCAAGCGTTTTGACCGGACGGACGCCCTGCAGAATCTGAGTCTGCATGTGCCCCGGGGCTCGGTCTACGGGCTGGTCGGGCCCAACGGCGCAGGGAAATCCACTCTGCTGCGGTGTCTGGCGGGGGTCTATCGGCCCGACGGCGGGCAGATCCTCATCGACGAGCAGCCCGTGTGGGAAAATCCCGCGGTCAAAGCCCGCATAGCCTATATCCCAGACGATCTTTATTATTTTGTTTCGGCCAGCCTGAAGGATCTGAAAGCCTTTTATCAGGGTTTTTACCCCACCTTCGATCCCCTGCTGTTCGACAAACTGGCCTCGGTGTTCCCCATCGACCCCCAGCAGCCCATCCGCCATCTTTCCAAGAGGATGCAGAAGCAGGCCTTTTTCTGGCTGGCCCTCAGCCTTCGCCCCGAGATCCTGCTGCTGGACGAGCCGGTGGACGGCCTGGACCCCGTGATGCGGCGGCAGCTTTGGAGCCTGATCATGAGCGACGTGGAAAAGACCGGCGTTACCGTGGTGGTGTCCTCCCACAACCTGCGGGAGCTGGAGGATGTGTGCGACCACGTTGGTATCATCGACCACGGCAGGCTGCTGCTGGAACGGACGCTGAGCCAGCTTCAGGACAATTTTGTCAAGCTGCAGGTGGTTTTCCGCTCCGAAGACACTTCCCTGCCCGACGATCTGCCCGTTTTGCATCACAGCGTCACGGGCAAGGTCAACACGTACATTCTGCGAGCCGGCGAAGGGCAGGCCGCGCAGGTGGTGCAGGAGCTTGACCCGATCTTTTATGACATTCTTCCACTGACGCTGGAAGAAATTTTTATCTATGAGCTGGGAGGTGCAGACTATGCGGTCAAAGATATCATCCTGTAAGCCTTCGCTCCCCGTTATGCGGAAAAATTTCGCCCGCTATTGGCCCATCTGGGGCAGCTATCTGGCCATTTGGCTGTTGATTCTGCCGCTGACTCTGCTACGGGAAGCGAGCGAATGGATCGTGGCAAGGGGCATAAACAATCTCATCCTGCCCTGCGGACAGCATATCGGTGTGGTTCTTTCGGCAATCTATGGCTTTCTGTCTGCCGCGGCGGTTTGGAGCTATCTTTACAGCCACCGCAGTGCCAGCCTGTATCACGCACTCCCCGTCGGCCGCGAGGGGATGTTCCTTTCCCACGTGCTTTCCGGTCTCGGACTGACGGTGCTACCCAACGCGGTAATTTTTCTGACCTCTCTGCTGATCTGCGTGGGGCGGGGGTTGCCGGGCGCCATCCCGCTTCTGCTGGGCTGGCTGGGGGCGGTGTGCCTGCAAAATCTGTTTTTCTTCTGCTTCGCCACCCTGCTGGCTATGCTCACGGGCAATCTGCCCACCCACGCGGTGTTTTACGCCGTTCTCAATCTGGCGGCCGTTGTCTGCGAAACGCTGATCCGCTTCTTCGCTACGATGCTGACCTACGGTCTCACCAATGTCGACCTGCGGCTCGTTTTTCTTTCGCCCCCCGTCCGCATGATCCGGGAATACAGCTACAACTACAACGACGAGGGCATCGGCGAGCTGCTGGGCTTCCCTATGCTGCTGGCCTACGGCGTCGCGGGGGCGGTTCTGCTGCTCCTGGCGCTGTTGCTTTACCGCAAACGGGACACCGAGCGGGCGGGCGACGTGATCGCCGTACCCTTCCTGCGGCCCGTGGCAAAATACTGCTTTGCCTTCGGCTGCGCGCTGGTGCTGGGTTGGATCCTGCATCTGATGGTTTTCCAGAACGCACAATCGCTGATCGGTGTGATGTGCTCCCTGCTGCTGGGCGGCCTCATCGGCTATCTGACGGCGGCCATGCTGCTGAAAAAGAGCTTCCGCGTTTTTGACAAAAAGACCGTCGCCGGCTTTTGCGTCTTTGCGCTGGTGATCGCCTCCGGTCTGGTGTGCATGAAGCTGGACGCCTTTGGCGCGGGCCGCTGGGTGCCCGGCGCCGATCAAGTCGCAACCGTAAGCATTTATTCCAATGGCGGCGCTTATTCCTGGGATGCAGAAAGCGGCGATCCCGGCGAGCTGTCTGACATTCTGGCGCTGCACCGGGCGGCCGCCGCGCAGCGACCCCAAGATGACCAGGACTTTATCTTCTGTAACATCGACTACACCCTGTCCAACGGGCACAGGGTCTCACGCACCTATGAGATCTCCCGCGATGCGCAGGATCTGGCCGATCCCACCCAGCCCGTTTCCATGATGTCGCGGCTGTTCAACGACCCGGATCATCTGCTGGATTCCCTTCTCCCGCCGGAAAAGGCGCAGTTGGCCAGCATTTCCATTTACGTGAACGAAGAGAACCTGAGTCCGCATCTTGACTTTTACTCCTACGATTATCTGGACACCAAGGATTTCCAGCCTCTGCTAGACGCCATCCGACAGGATATTCTGGCCGGAGATTACGGCGGATGGGATCCTTCTGCGGATTACCGCGTTCCCGCCTATTCGGTGGTCATCGACTACGATCTTCCCGAAACGGGCGGAGCGGTCTACGGCACGCGGAGCGACAGCTGTTCGCTGGACTTTTCCCGCGACGAGGCGCCCAACACCTTTGCTCTGCTGCAGGAGCTGGGCTATCTGAGGAGGGCTGACCGATGAGCGGAAAAGGGGAAGCCGCGCCCCGCCGACGGATCCTGGGGATCATGTGCGTCATCGTGGCACTGTGCGTTGCGGCGGCGGTCCTTTTGTGGAAGCTGGGCCGCTTTCCCGGGGAGGATGACCGCTTTGTCATTCCCGAACACATCGTGATCTGCCTTGACGCGGGCCACGGCGGAGGCGATGCCGGAGCCGTGTCCGGCGAGCGGCTGGAAAAGGACGACAATCTGGCTATGGCGCTTGCCGTCTGCGACGCACTGAACGCTTTCGGCTCGGAGCGGGTCACCGTACTGCTGACCCGGGAGGACGACAGCGGGCTGGAGCTGCAGCAGCGGGTGGACATCGCCAACGGTGCAAATGCCACTCTGTTCGTTTCCTTTCACCGCAACAGCGGCGGCGGTCAGGGGACCGAGGTCTGGATCTCCGCCGCCGGCAAGCGGGCCGAGACCCGGCTGGCGAGTCTCATTCTGGAGGGCCTCACCGATGTGGGCGTCAGCCGGGACCGGGGCGTCCGCCGGGGCACGGCGGGGGATCCCAACGTCAGCTATACCGTGGTGGGACGGACGAGCATGCCCGCCTGCCTCATCGAGCTGGGCTTTATCGACAGCGAGGCGGACAACGCCCTGCTGGACGAGCATTTTGACGCCTACGCCGCCGCCATTGCCGACGGGATTCTGAAGATGGTGGAGCTCAAATGAACGCCGTATTGCATTATTTCAGCGAAATGGGGCCCTTTGTCCTGCTCACCGTGCCGGTCTGGCTTTTGGCGCGCGCCTTTTGGCTGGCGGGAAAGCGGCAAAGCCCCCGCGCCGGGCGGGAGCTGCTGATGGCGCTGTTTGTCTTTTATCTCATTGCCCTGGCCTCGCAAACGGTCCTGCCTCTGCCCGATTTCCGGCAGGGGCTGCACCCGCTTTGGGAATCGGCCCGCATGCGCATCGACACGCAATTTCGCATCAATTCCATTCCCCTGCGCACCATCCGCGCCTTTTGGCACAAGGGGACCTTTGAGCAGAATCTCATTAATCTGGCAGGCAACGTGGGGATCTTTCTCCCCATGGGGCTGCTGCCGCCCCTGCTGTGGGAGAGGTGGCGGAAGATATGGAAAACAGCGCTTTTGTGCCTGCTTGCCTCCTGCGGGATCGAGTTTTGCCAACTGTTTTTGAGCCGCAGCGTGGATGTGGACGATGTGATCCTCAACCTGCTGGGCGGGCTTTTGGGCTATCTGCTCTTTGCGCTGGGCCGCGCCGCCGCAAATGTCTTCCGCAAACGCCGCAGTTGACCCGCCCTTCTTTCGCAAAGACAAACGCCTGCGCAAAGCGTAGGCGTTTTGCATATGCGGCGGTTTCGGCGCTCAGGCGGCCTGCTTCGGCAATCGGCGCTGCAGCCCATGCAGGGCGATCAGGAAAAAGATCAGATGCGCCGCGAAGGTGACCGTCCAGGAGATGGGATAGGAAATATAGATCATATCCAGCGTCCGGACCGAGCGGAACACCGTGTTGATCCAGACGATGCGGAACAGGCAGGAGCCCAGCAGGGCGATGGAGGTGGGCAGCCACGACCGCCCCAGCCCCCGCAGGCCGCCTGCGGCAACCTCCATCCAGCCGCAGAGGAAATATACGACGCCGATATAAAGCAGCCGCGTATGGCCCACCGCGATGATCTGCTCCCGCAGCCCCTCGGCATCGGAAGCATAGATTCCCAGCAGGGGATGATGCAGGAGAAAGACCGTCATGCCCAGCACCCCGCCGATGACGGTGACGGCGCACAGGCAGATCCGCATCACCCGCCGGATCCGGTCGGGCTTGCCCGCGCCAAGATTCTGGCTGACGAAGGTGATGCAGGCCTGATAAATGGCGTTCATGGAGATGTAAACAAAGCCCTCGATGTTAGCCGCGGCGGCGTTGCCCGCCACCACGGTGGAGCCGAAGGAATTGATGGACGACTGGATCACCACGTTGGACAGGGAAAACAGGCTGCTCTGGATGCCCGCGGGCAGGCCGATGCGGATCATCTCCTTCAGTTTGTCGCCATAGATACGGATCTCTTTCCGCACCAGGCGGCAGCAGTCGTCCCGCAGTGTCAGGCAGCGCAGCACCAGAAGGCACGAGATGAGCTGTGAGGCCGCCGTTGCCAGCGCGACCCCCGCCACGCCCATGAAAAAGACGATCACCGTGAGCAGATTGAGGGCCACGTTAACCGCCCCCGTCGCCGAAAGAATATACAGCGGGCGTCTGGTGTCGCCCACCGCCCGCAAAACAGCGGCGCCGAAGTTATAGGCGATGTTGAAGGGCATGCCACAGAAATAGATTTTCAGATAAAGTGATGCCAGCGGCAAAACGTCCTCCGGCGAACCCATCAGCCGCAAAAGCGGCGTGGAAAGAATCAGCCCCACCGCCCCGGCCAGTAGGCCGATGACGGCGCTGGCGGCCACGGCGCAATGCACCGTTTCAGAAACGGCCTTTTCGTTGCGGGCGCCGTAATACCGCGCCACCAGCACGTTGCAGCCCACCGAAACGCCCATGAACAGGTTGACCAGCAGGTTGACCAGCGCGCCGGTGGAGCCCACCGCCGCCAGCGAGGCGGCGCCGGCGAATTTTCCTACCACGATCACGTCGGCAGCGTTATACAGAAACTGCAGCATGCCCGAAAGCATCAGCGGCACCGAAAACCGCAGGATCTTCCCCAGCAGCGGGCCGTTGACCATATCCATGCTCCTGACTTTGCTCATATCGCTCACCCCAGATAAAAAATGCCGCTTTCTTTGCGGGAAAGCGGCATTTCGTTCCTTACGCTTCTTCCGCCGACGGCGCCGGAAGCTTGCTCACCTGCGTCCAGGCCACCCGGTGGTCGGCGATCTCCAGCACCCTGATGTGCAGACCCAGCACCTCCACCTCGGGATGCGACCCGTCTTCGGGAATCACGGAGAGCTGGCTGAACACCAGACCTCCCATGGTCTCGTATTCGTCTTCCACCTCTTCGGGCAGCTCAAACTCCAGCGCCTCGGCCACATCCTCCATCCCGGCGGAACCCGCGATGCGCCACAGGTTGTCCCCAAGCTGGGAAATCTCCTGCTCTTCCACGGTGTCGAACTCGTCGTATATCTCGCCCACCAGCTCTTCCAGCAGGTCTTCCATGGTCACAAGGCCCGAGGTTCCGCCATATTCGTCCACCACGATGGACATGTGGATTTTCTGCTTCTGCATTTCCCGCAACAGGACGTCAGCCTTCACCGATTCGGGCACAAAATGGACCGGACGCAGCAGCTCGCGGAAGGTTTTGGGCTTGTCGGTCTTGCCGTTGAGCAGATAGTCCCGGGTGTTGAGGATGCCGATGATGTCGTCCACGTCCTCGCCGCAAACCGGGAAACGGGAAAGGCCGCTCTCCTCGATGATGCGGATGATCTCCGCGTCGGTGTCCTCCAGCCAGATCACCGTCATATCAGTGCGGTGCACCATCACCTCTTCGGCGGTGGTGTCGTCAAACTCAAAGATGTTCTCGATCATCTCTTTTTCGCCGCTCTGGATGGCGCCGCTCTCTTCGCCGGCGTCCACCATCAGGCGGATCTCATCCTCGCTGACCTCCTCCACCCCGACGGCGGGATTGACGCCAAACAAACGGATAAGCAGCCCGGCGACGGCCATCATCGCCACGGCCAGCGGATGCAGCAACCTGCTGAACGCATAAGCCGCAGAAAAGGCGCTCCGGGCCGTTTTTTCCGCCCGGTGGCGGGCATAAAGCGCGGGGGCAAAGCCCACCACCGCCACCGCCAAAAGCACCAGCGCGACCCAAAGCAACCCCGTGGCCACGCCCCGCCACATGCCAAGCGGCAGCGCGCGCAGCTTTTCCTCCAGCCGCAGGATCAGCGGGTTAAAGACTGCAAAAAAACCGAATCCCACTGCGCCTACCCGCATGGCGGCACAGAAGTCATCGGGCTCCTGAACGGTCGGCAGCAGCTTGGCCGCCTTTTTATCGCCGTCTTCCGCAGCACGAATGAGCTTGCTCTCGCTGCACTCCCGCACAGCATGAGCAGTCAGGGAGCAAAACACGGCCAAAAACACGAATACGATCTCTGCGATGATCCATCGTCCAACGGGATCCAAGAGTGATTCCCCCTTACAGGTTTGCCCGGGGCGCCGCGCATTTGCGGCCCGCCCGGTTTCTGACAGATATTGTATCACAGTTCTTTCGTTTAATCAATAGCAATCGTCATTCCCGAAGGGTAATCGATCCCCATGGCCCGTTTGACCTGGGAAAGCGTTCCCGCGGCTGTTTCTCTGGCCCGAAGACTGTGCCGCTGCAGCATCTCCAAAACGGCGCCGGGGTCTTTTTCCAACGCCTCCCTCCGTCTGCGGATGGGGCCGAGCTCCTCCTGCAGGATGCGCTCCAGCAGGCGCTTGACCTTCACATCGCCCAGGCCGCCCCGGCAGTAATGCGCCTTGAGCTCCTCCAGCGAAGCATATTCCGGGAGATACTCCGCCAGATGCTCCGGCCGGCAAAAGGCGTCCAGATACGAGAAAACCGGATTCCCCTCCACATGTCCCGGGTCGGAAACCTTCAGATGGAGCGGGTCGGTATACATCCCCATGACTTTTTGCGAGATTTCCCGCTCTCCGTCGGCAAGATAGATGCAGTTGCCCAGCGATTTGCTCATTTTTGCCTTGCCGTCGATGCCCGGAAGCCGGCGGCAGGCGGGATTATCCGAAAGGATGGCCTGCGGCTCTGTCAAAACGGGGGCGTAAAGCTCCCCAAACCGGCGGACGATCTCCCGCGCCTGCTCCAGCATGGGGAGCTGATCCTCGCCCACCGGAACATGGGTTGCGCCGAAGGCGGTGATGTCGGCAGCCTGGCTCACGGGATAGCACAAAAACCCCGCTGGGATGCTTTCCGCAAAGCCCTTTTGCGCGATCTCGGCCTTGACGGTGGGATTGCGCCGCAGGCGGGAAACCGTTACCAGATTGATAAAATAGGCCGTCAGCTCAAAGAGCTCCGGCACCTGCGATTGCACGAACATCACCGCCTTTTCCGGCTCCAGTCCCGCGGCAAGATAATCCAGCGCCACCTGGGTCACGCTCCTTCGCACGGCGGCCGGATCGTCAAAATGATCGGTGAGCGCCTGCGCGTCGGCGATCATAACATAGATCTCCGGAAAGGCGCCGCTGTTCTGCAGCTCCACCCGGGGCTTAAGCGAGCTGGCATAATGCCCGATATGCAGGCGGCCGGTGGGTCGGTCGCCGGTAAGGATCACATTTTTCATAACAAACCTCCATAAAAATATAAAAAAAGCTTCCGCTCCCCAAAAGGGAACAGAAGCTGCTTCTGAACGCCACCTGTTTGGAACGTACCAACATACGCTTCCCGCGTTACGGCCGGGATCCCCGTCAGCGCCTACTGGGAAAACGCTCCGTTCGGGCTGCCCTCATAAGTCCATTCGCCACGGCTTGAAAGGCCGCATTCCCACCACCGGCGGCTCTCTGTGCTTTCGCTGTCGTGATTACTCCTCTTACTCAACGGTTTCTTTCTTCGATTTTGTAATTTTATATCACATTTTCAAGCGCATGTCAAGTGCGGACAGCGCCTTTTTCAGGCGCAAAAGCCGCCGCGGCAGCAGAGATTGCACAGCAGATTCGCCAGGCAGAGACCCGCGCAATAGCGGCCCACGCTCAGGCCAGTGTAGCCTCCGGCGCTGCGATAGGCGGCGCCGCCGCTCTCGAGCTGGCTGAGATAGGTTTCATATTCGGCGTTGCCCGGGTCCATCCGGCAGGCCTGCCGGGCATGCTCTAGCGCGGTGACCCGGTTGCCCATGCCCGCCTGCGCCACGGCGGAATAATAATACCAGCGGTCCGTGCGGTCGGCGATCCCCGCCAGCACGTTGAGGGCTTCGGCATAATGCCGCACGGCGATATAATTGCGGGCCGCACGGAGCATATCGGTCTCGCCGTCGGCCTGACGGGAATAGCTCCCCGTCTCGCGGAACCCCATGAAGGGATCCCAGGTGTAGGTGCGCCATGCGCCGCCGTAACCGTAACCGTAGCCGTAATTGTAATTTTGATAGCCGGAGGCACCCTCTCCCGCGGAGGCGTAGGGGCCGGTCTGTCCGTTTTTGATGGCATCGTAGGCGGCGTTGATCTCTTTCATCTTTGCCTCGGCGCCCTTGTCGCCGGGATTGACGTCGGGATGATATTGCTTGGCAAGCCTGCGGTAGGCTTTTTTCACTTCTTCGTCGCTGGCATCGCGGCTGACGCCCAAAATAGCATAAGGATCGCTCACGGGAGCACCCCCTTTCGGTTCGGTCTCCGCCGTCAGGCTCTGCCTGCGGCGTCTTCGCCCTTTTCCTGCCGGAGGCGGGCCTGATGGTACCGCGTCCAAACGCCGGAATAAAGGATATTCTTCAAAATGCCGGCATCCCGCACCAGCGGCAGCCGGTCAAAGGCCTCGGCGCACCGTGCCGCCGTCATCAGCAGCATGGGCTCGCACTCCGCCAGCGGGCGGCATTCGCCCCACAGAGCCAGCAGCGGGTTGTAGCGTCCCCGTTTGGCGTCCTTCGTCATGTCCACGCAGGCGTCTTCCAGATAGATCATCTGCCCCAGCGCAAAGGCGGTTTCCCAAACGGCAGAGGTCCAGCGGTCGTCCCGAAAACGGAACACGGCGGCCATCAGCCGCCCGAAGCATGCGGCAGCCCGGTCTGGCACGGGATCATTGGCCTGTTCCAGCGCCGCAAGGGCGCTCAGTTCCTCTTCGATGGCGGCGCACTGGACGGGGCGGGCCGCTTTGACCTGCGCATAGGCTTTTTCCAGTAGCGCGGCAGTGCCCTGTTTGAGGCGGTCGCCCTCGTCGCGCCAATCGTCCAGCAGTTTGTAATAAGTCAGCGCCACGTTCATGTCGGCGGCGTAATCGGTGATCTCGTTCTGCCAGAAGGGCTGCGGCTTGCCGGGATGGGCGGCGCAGCGGCGCTCGCCCGTCTGCTCCTCGGGCTCATAGAGCGACGAAAGCAGCAGGATGAGAAAGGTCATGTCGTAATTGAGCGTCATGCGGGAGATGCGGCCGTATTTTTCCCGCAGCCGGTGGCAAAGGCCGCAGTAGCAGGCCCGATATCGGCGATATTCCGCTTCGCTCAGGCCGTCTTTGGCGGCCACAACATAGCCGAACATCTCAGCTCTTGCGGATGAAGCTCTCGCCGCACCTGGGACAGGTGATGCGGATCTTCCCCTTCCCCTTTGGGACGCGGGTGGTCACCCCGCAGCCGGGGCATTTATAAAAACGGTAATACTTTTTCTGCTTCATGCGCTGACGGAAGGCCGTGATCTTTCCCGTCAGGCGGTAACGCAGGGTTAGATAAGCGTTGTTTTCCGCACGGCGTTTATAGGTGTCGCGGGAAAACATCCGGATATAGCCCCACACCAGAATCACGATGGTCAGAAGCCAGAAAACGAACCGCAGCGTCCCCTTCAAAAACACCGAGAGCAGCAGCGTAATCATGGCAGTCGTCGTCAAAAAACGGGAAAGCTGATCCACCCCGTATCTTCCGGCAAAGACTTTTTGCAGCCAGCTTTTCATAAAGTAATGCCTCCAGTAGAGCGCGATGTGATGGGGAAACGCCGTGCCTGCGGACAGAACGTTCCGCAGGTCCTGTTCTATTCTAAAGGTTTTTCCCGGGACTGTCAAAAGCAATCGGGACCTTTTTACATATTATTTACGATTCGCAGGAAAACAAACGGCGAAAGGCGTTTTTGCCTCCCGCCGTATCCCGCGGCTTATTTTTCCGACAGCAGCTCGCGGGCGCGGCAAATCACCTTGACGCAGCCTTCGACGCCAAGGGTGTCGCTGTTGAGGCACAGATCGTAGTTGTTCACATCTTCCCATGCCTGATCGTAATAATGCTGGCAGTAGCGCGCCCGCTGCTTGTCAATATCGCGGACGGTCTTTTTGATGTTCTCCTCGCTGTCGCCATATTCACTGACGGCCCGCCTGCAGCGGGACTCCAGGTCGGCCGAGATGAAAACCCGCAGCAGCGGCTTCTCGTTCTTGAGCACGGCGGCGGCGCAGCGGCCCACGATAACGCAGGGTCCCTTGTCCGCCAGCGCCCGGATGGCGTTGGCCTCGGCCAGATAGACCTGATCGGCCAGCGAGAGCATATTGGGACTGTAGGCGCTGCCGGAGGCGGTGAAATTGGTGACGATGGAAAACAGCAGGCTCTGGGTCAGCTTCTTTTCCTGCCCGCGGATAAAATCGACGGCAAGGCCGCTCTCTTTGGCGGCCAGGTCGATGATCTCCTTATCGTAAAAGGGGATGTTCAGCGCATCGGCCGCTTTTCCCCCGATCTGGCGGCCGGCGCTGCCGTATTGCCGGCTGATGGTGATAATGATATCATTCATAAAACAACGCTGCCTTTCTGTTTTCAACAGGATCATTCCCGTTTTTTCAAGTTTACCCGTTTTGTCGCGGAATGTCAACCGAAAGCCGCCTGCCGCGCCCCGCGAAAACGAAAAAGCACCCCCCCCGGAGGTGCTTGGTTTCGTGTGACGCTCAGTCTGCGGTGTAGGGCAGCAACGCGATGTGACGGGCGCGCTTGATGGCCGTGGTCAGCTGACGCTGATGCATGGCGCAGGTGCCGGTCATACGCCGGGGCAGGATCTTGCCGCGGTCGGAAGTGTACTTCCGCAGCTTGGCGGCATCCTTGAAATCGATGCTCTCGACCTTATCCACGCAGAACTGGCAAACCTTGCGGCGGCGGCGATTGTCGCGGGCCGGACGCTCGGGTCTGGTGTTCTCTTTTTCCATGAATCGTTCCTCCTTCTGAAAAGGTTAAAACGGGAGATCGTTGTCGTCGCCGGGCAGCGCGGCAAACTCGTTACCGCTCAAATCGGCGCCCATGGGATCGAAGCCGCCCGCGTTCTCGTGGCGGGGCTGGCTGTCGCGCTTGGGCTCAGCAAAAAAGACCTCGCTGGCCACGACCTCCACTGATTTGCGCTTCTGACCGTTCTTGTCTTCCCAGGTCCGGGTCTGAATTTGACCCTCCACGGCCACAAGCTGGCCCTTGACGAAATAGCGGCTGACAAACTCGGCGGTGTTTCTCCAGGCGACCACGTCAATGAAGTCGGTCTGGGGCTGTTCGCCGGAGCGGGTGTAGCTGCGGTTGACGGCAAGGGTGAATGACGTGACGGAAGTTCCGTTCTGCGTCTTGCGAAGCTCGGGATCGGCAGTCAATCTGCCCATGAGAATAGCTTTGTTCAGCATTTTTACCCTCCCTTTATTCCTTCGCGACGATAATAGAGCGGATGATGCCGTCGGTGATCTTGTAGATACGATCGAGCTCGGCGGGGAATTCGGGCTTGCTGTCGAACTCCACCAGGACGTAGTATCCCTCGGGCATGTCATCGATGGGATACGCCATGCGGCGCTTGCCCCACTGATCGATCTTGGTGATCTCACCGTTCTCGGCGATCAGGCTGGTAAACTTCTCCACCACGGCATTGATATCCTCTTCAGACAGCGTGGCGTTAACGATGAAGATCGTCTCGTACTTACCGTTGATTTTCGGCATGATTCTTGCACCTCCTTTTGGACAAATGGCCTGCGCATAACGCAGACAAGGATAACATAGTAATGATACACATCCCCGCGCCAAAAGTCAAGCAAAAGTTTCGGTTGACGGGCAAAAATCCCCGTGATATGATGATATCCAATCCCAATTTCCACCTTTGGAGGCGTTTCATGAAAAGGATCGTGTTGAAATTCATCCGGCTGCTCACCGGTCTTGCCATCATGAGCTTTGGCTCGGCTATGGCGCTGGTTGCCGATCTGGGCATGGAGCCCTGGGATGTGTTGAGCGACGGCATGGCAAAGTTTTTGCAGGGGCGCATCGGCATCATTCTGCCCAACGGCGGCGATCTCATCACCTTTGGCCGCGCCAACATCACCATCGGTCTGATCATCCTTCTGATCGACGTCCTCTGCAAGGAAAAGGTGGGCTTCGGCACTTTTATCAATATTCTGATCTGCGGCAACATCGTGGACTTCTGCACCGGCGACATGATTCCCGGGCTGGCACTTTTGCCCGATTACCGCGGGCTTCCCCTGAGTGTCAGTCCGGCGCCCCGCCTGCTCTTATGCACGCTGAGCCTGCTTCCCGCCGCCTTTGGCATGTACGTTTATATGTCGGCGCGGCTGGGCTCGGGTCCCCGGGACGGTCTGATGGTGGTTCTGACCCGTCGGCTGAAAAAGTGGCCTGTGGGCGGCATCCGCGTGGCGCTGGAGGGCTGCGCCCTGCTCCTGGGTTGGATCCTGGGGGGCACGGTGGGCGTGGGCACCATCATTCTGGTGCTGCTTTCCGGCCCGGTGATGCAGGTAATCTTCAAGCTGGCCAACTTTGACGTACGCCAGCTCCGGCACGAAACCATCCCCGAGACCGTCGCCGCCGTGCGGAATGCGCTGGCAAAAGAAAACACTTGAAATTAGCACTTGATTTTTTCCAAAAAATCCGTTATGATATATGGGCAGCCGAAAAGCGGCCGCTTGATTTGCTGGAATCACTCAGTCGATACACCCGCCGCAGCGGGCGTGCGGGGCGGCAACCGCGCAGCAGCTCTTAGCCGCCCGCAGAGCCGCCGATCCTTCTGGTTTGTACTCGTTTTTGCTGGAATAGCTCAGTCGGTAGAGCAGCTGATTCGTAATCAGCAGGTCGCGTGTTCAAGTCACGTTTCCAGCTCCATCCCCACGAAACCCTTTGTTTTGTGGGGTTTTCTTTTTTATGAAACAAGGCCGCGAATCATCCGCGGCCTTGCCTCTTATAACTGGGGTTTTACCGATTGATCTTGGCAAACTCTTCCTTGATGGCTTTGAGGTGCGCAGGGTCAGTCATCAGCTCAATGGCGGTGAGCACAAAGCCCTTGGCATAGCGGAAAGAATTGTCAAAGGCGCTCTGGGAGCGGGCCATCTCGCAAAACTCGGCGGTGTGGGCGTAATACTGGCCGCCCGCACGGGGGCCCATCCAGCTTTGGAGCTGAATGGCGGGGCACTCATAGCTCACGTTACCCACATCGGAAGAGCCCATATGAGGCTTATCGCCTATCCGGTGGATGGTCACGCCAAACTTCTCCACCTGCCGGCACGCCAGTTCATTGAGATACTGGTTGCTGTTGGTATCCTTAAAATCCTCCTCGTCCCGGGAGATCTTGACGGTGGTGCCGGTGCCCAGCGCCGCGCCGCGGGCGCAGTCCTCCACCCGCCTGGCCACGGCGTCCAGTTGATAGGTCTTGCTGGAGCGGATATAGAACAGCGCGTCGGTATAGTCGGGAATGATGTTGGGGGCTTCGCCGCCGTTCCGGATGACGCCGTGGATACGAACGTCGTCCCGGGTCTGCTGCCGCAGGGCGTTGACCAAGTTGAAGAAATTGATCATGGCGTCCAACGCGTTAAGACCCTCCTCCGGCGCCGAGGCCGCGTGAGAAGTCTTGCCGAAAAACTCAAACCGCCGCACGCAAATTGCCATGGAGTTCATGGAGCTTTCGTCGCGGTTGGCGGGATGGGCCATCATGGCCACGTCCAGATCCCGGAAGGCGCCCTTACGGGACATCTCCACTTTGGAGCCGGCGGTCTCTTCCGCGGGGGTGCCGATCACATAAATCTCGGCACCGTATTCATCCGCGAACTCCCGCATGGCAATGGCCGAGGCCAGCGACATCATGCAGATCAGGTTGTGGCCGCAGCCGTGGCCCAGCTTGGGCAGCGCGTCGTATTCCGCCAGCATGGCGATCTTCGGGCCGGGCTTTTTGCCCCGATAAACGGCGCAGTAGGCGGTGGGAATGTCGCAGTAGTTCTCTTCCACCGCAAAGCCGTAGCGCCGCAGCTTTTCCACCTGCAGGCCCTTGGCAAAAAACTCCCGATGGCCCAGCTCGGGATGCTCGTGGATGGCGAGAGACATCTCCACCATCTCGTCCCGCAGGGAATCGACAAGATTGGATACACGTTGAATGATTTTTTGATCCATAAATACCTCCTGAAAACGGGGATATGCCCCCGCCCTGCAAAAGCGGGAGCATATCCAGCGTAAGATAACGAATTAGAACGGTCCCAGCTGGATCAGCTGCGCCACAATCACGAACACGATGCCGATGCCGTATTGAACCAGCATAATGGGAAGAAACCACTTGGCCCACTTTTCCCATGGGATCTTTGCCAGAGCCAGAGAAGCCATCAGCACGCCGCTGGTGGGAGTAATGGCGTTGGAGATGCCGTCGCCCAGCTGGAAAGCGATGACCGCGGTCTGACGGGTGACGCCCACCAGGTCAGACAGCGGCGCAAGGATGGGCATGGTGACCGCGGCCTGGCCGGAGCCCGAGGGAATCAGATAGTTCATCAGGCACTGGAAGATATACATGCCCACGGCGGACAGCCATGAGGGCAAATGGGTCAGGACGCTGGCGGCGGCGTGGAGGATGGTGTCCAGGATGTTGCCCTGAGTCAGGATCCACAAAATACCGTTGGCAACGCCGATGACCAGCGCGCCGGAGCAGATATTGGTCATGCCTTCGGACAGGGCCTTGCCAAAGCCGTTGAGACCCATGTTGCTGACGATGGCCACCAGAATGGCCATTCCCAGAAACAGGGCGCCGATCTCATAGAAATACCAGCCTTTCTGGATAACGCCCCACACCAGAAAAACGATGGTGAGGACGAAGATCACCAGGCAGATCTTTTCGCGGACGCCGAACTTCACGTCCTTTTCTTCCACGCTGACCTCTTCGCGGGTCTTGTCAAACTCGTGCATAGAGCTGAACGCGGGGTTTTTCTTGACCTTGAGCGCATAGCGGCAGACCATGAAGATGGTCACGCCCAGCATGATAATGGCCATGATGATACGATACCATGCGCCGCTGAAGGCGGGCAGCTCGGCAATGCCCTGCGCCACGCCCACGTTGAAGGGGTTGAGCACCGAGCAGGAGAAACCGGCCGCGGTGGAGCCGATGATCATGGCGGTGCCGGTGATCGAGTCAAATCCGATCTGGAGCGCCAGCGCCACCATGATGGGGATCAGGGGGATCATTTCTTCGCAGGCGCCCATAATGACGCCCAACGTAGTGATGAGGACCATAATCACGGGAATGACGATGATTTCATAGCCCTTCAGCCGTTTTGCCAGGCCCATCAGGCCGCCCTCAATAGCGCCGCTGGCCTGCAGAACGGCGATGGATCCGCCTACGATGAACACAAAGAAAATGATGTCGGATACCTGCGCCATGCCGCCTGCCAGCGAGGACAGCAGGGTCATCAGGCTGACGGGAGTCCGCTCGATATACTGGAAGGAATCCGCGTCGATGATGGTGCGGGACTTTCCGGTGTTGGGATCAATGAAATCCACACGCTCGTAGCTGCCAGCCGGGACGATATACGACAAAATGGCGCAGATCAGGATGATGATCATCAGCAAAGAGAATACGTGCGGGACTCTGAATTTGCGTTTTTTCTCCTTTTCCATGTTTATGACCATACCTTTCCGCTGCACGGAAGGCACAAAAAGGCATGAAACCAGTGCCTCTACCGCAGCTGACTAAAATCTGTTAGAATTGGCTTGAGGGAGCAGGCACACTACAGAGCACGTGGAGGTGAGTAGGCTCAGCCCTGTGCTGAACTGAATGTTATGTGTGCCGGATGCTCTTTCAAGCACAAACGTGTAGGGCTTCGTACCCTGTAACCTTATCTTTGGAGAGACGGACTACTTCAATCTTTCAGCGAGTGTCCAGTCCCTGCCTGTTCCCTCGAATACTGCTTTGAGGGGATGTATTATGCTCAAGCTCGTTTACCCCATCTGTTGTGGAATGGATGTCCACAAGTCGTTCCTCGTCGCTTGTATTGCTACCACAAACAACCAAGGCGTTACCACTTACACGAGTAAGAGATTCTCCACTTTCCCCGGCGGCCTGCGCCGCTGTGCCGCATGGCTGGCAGAGCATGACTGCAAGGATGTGTGTATGGAGTCCACGGGTAAATACTGGATTCTCATTTGCAACATCCTGGAACCGACCTGTAAAATCGTTCTTGCTCACCCGAAGTACGTCAAAGCGATTCGAGGCAAGAAGACCGACAAGAAGGATGCCAAGTGGATCGCGGACATTTTTAAGCACGATCTGGTTTCCGGGAGCTTTATTCCTCCGGCAGATATTCGCCAGCTTCGGGATCTGGTACGATACCGCTGGAAGCTTTACCCGTTTTACGACCGGCGAAAAAACGTGCTCAGAACTGTCTTACCGTGTCCAATATCAAGTTGGACGACGTGTTCTCGGACGTATTCGGCAAGGCAACTACCGCTATCACGACTCGCCTGCCGGAAAATCCAACTGAGCGCATTACTGACGTTTCTTCATTTCGTACCAGAGCCATAAAAGCGACTGACGAGGAAGCCCTTGCTGCTGTGAACAAAGAACTGTGTGTTGAACAGGCTGAAAAGCTCCGCATTATCCATTCTCACCTGGATGGCCTCGAACTCTGTAGAGCCAATCTGGAGTCGCTTATCCTTAGCCGCTGCCTCAATCTTGAAAAGCGGCGCGGGCACAAGAAAGCTATCATTGCTATCGCCCGGATGCTGCCGAATGTCATCTACAACATCCTCAAGAAGAACGAGCCGTACCATGCGGAGCTTTACCGCAAACCTGACAAGCCTCTTGTTCACAGGGAGGCTTCCGTTGAGGAATCTATCTTTATCCCCCAGCGTCAGAGTTACCTGGTTATTTCTCCTATTTCTGCATAACTTTATCTTCAAAGATGCTCGGCCACTCCGAGGTGGTCTGTTTTCGTGCGCTTTTTTCGGTATGGTGCTTCAGTTACAATGCTTCAACCTTTTTCTCCTAAAAAAATGTTGCAGTGGGACTTTCCAAAAACAACCGTCGGTGACGGGGCGCTCAGTCAAACCGGAGCGTTCCCCCTGCGCCCGTCAGGATACAGCGGTGGCCGAATCGCTCCCGCATCATGCAAATGGCCGCCAGGCCGGTGCAATGGATGGGCGCCACCAGCTTTGGCTCTTCCTCCGCCAGGCAGTCAATGACCCGCCGGCGCGTGGCGTTGTCCGCGCCGATGAGGTGCATGCCCGCCACGACGGCATACAGCGGCTCGCCGGGGAAGAGGCGCTTCGCGTACCGCGCCGCGGCCACGATCCCCTTGTGGCTGCACCCGGAAAAAAGTACGATGCCCTTCCCTTTCTGCCGGATGGCCAGAAACTGCTCGTGGGACATGGTGTCGCGGCGCAGGCCGCCCGCGCCGTCCGGCCGGAAAAATGCCTCTGCCGGCTGAAGTTCCGGCACGTCGGGGATCGTCCCCGAAATCACGGCGTCTTCATCCAGAAACAGCGGGCCGCCGGTCAAAACGAGGCGGTCCCGCAGGGGCATCAGCTCTTCCCCGTTCCAGCGGATGCCGCAGTCGTAACCGTCGATTTGTCCGCCGGTGGCGCCGTAGGTCACGCCGAAGGCGTCCCGGTGGATATAGATTTTCGCCCCGCGGTTTTCCCGGCAGAAGCAAAGCATGCCGCCGGTATGGTCAAAATGCCCGTGGCTGATGACGCAAAGATCGGCCGCGTTCAGATCGATCCCCTTTTTTGCCGCGTTCTCGGAAAATAGCCCGGACGCTCCGGTGTCGAACAAAATGCGCCTTTCCTCCGTGTCGATCCAGAGGGCAAGGCCGAACTCCGCCCGGCAGGACACGTCCTTCACATAGTTTTCCGAAAGCAGCGTGACCGAAATCAAAGGCCTCACCTCCGTTCCTTCTTTCGTCATTTTATTGTGAAATAGTTGTTATAATCATATCATTTTTTCCATAATTATGCAATAGTATTTTGTGATTATTGGCAATTTTCATAAAAATTCCAGCTGTTCTTTGGGAAAGCTATTTGTCCCGAACAAACAACAAACGCCCCGCCGAAGCGGGGCGCGGGATGTCGCCGGATATGGAATCAAAGGATTTTAAAAGATCCGATAAAGGGGATCTCCCGTTTTTCGCCCTTGATGGCGCCGACGATGCCGATGACCCAGAAGACAAAAAGCACGATCTCCAGAACGATGCAGATCAGCCCCAGCAGGCCGTGGGTGTTGTTGGCGAGCCAGCCGATCACCACCTCGGCGACGGCTAGGATCAGCGACTGATTGAGATGGAAGCGGAGATACTCGTTCTGCCGGTCGCCAAACACATAGGCAACCCCCCAGCCGAGGATGGCAAACAAATAGCAGATGATCGAGGCCGCCCGCACCGTCAGCTTCGCGCCGTTGGTCTTGGTCACCGAGGTATCCGCATCGCACTCCGGGCAGTTCGCGCTGCCGTTCGGGATCTCTTTTCCGCAATTCGGACAATACATGGTCGTTTCCCTCCGTAAAACAGATTTTATACTGCCATTGTAGCACGTTTTTTCCGCGATGCAATCGCTAAACGCGGTTTTTCTGCCAACGAACGATCTTTTTTTCCGTCCGCCCGCTATGTTGCATCCCTGGCTTTCCTATGGTAAAATGAAGAAGCAGGAAATCTTCCCGATCGGATAAGGAGCGTGAATCATGTATCGGATCTTCATTGTAGAGGACGACTCCGGCATTGCCTCCTCTGTTGCCGGTCAGTTGGCCCTTTGGGGGTTGGAGCCCCACTGCGCCGGTGATTTGCGCGGCGTCATGGCGGAATTTGCCGCCTTTGATCCTCATCTGGTGGTGCTGGATGTGGCGCTGCCCTTTTACAACGGCTACCACTGGTGCACCGAGATCCGAAAGGTCAGCCGCGTGCCCATTCTGTTTCTTTCATCGGCGGCCGACAATATGAACATGGTCATGGCCATGAATCTGGGGGCCGACGATTTTATTGCCAAGCCCTTCGATTTGGACGTGCTCACAGCAAAAGTCAACGCTCTGCTGCGGCGCAGCTACGATTTTTCCGCTTCGGCGCCGCTTCTGGAGCATCGGGGCGCCATTCTGGACACGGGCGGCGACGTGCTGGTCTTTCAGGGGCAGCGCATCGACCTTACCCGCAACGAATACCGCATCCTGCTCACGCTGATGCAGAACAAGGGCAGCGTGGTCAGCCGAGAAAAGCTGATGGAGGCGCTCTGGCAGACCGACAGCTTTGTGGATGAAAACACCCTCTCGGTCAACGTGGGCCGCCTGCGGAAAAAGCTGGAGAGCGCCGGCCTGCGGGATTTTATCGTCACCCGCTTCGGTGTAGGCTATCAGCTCCCATAAAGGAGAAAGCATGAAGATTATTTCCCTCTGGCTGAAAAGCAAGGCCGCCGTCATCGGTTGGACGGCGGGCTTCTGCGCCATTTTTGCGGCTGTTTTCGCCCTGTACCATCTGCCCCTGCGGGCGGTGGCTTATCCCGCGGCGCTGTGCGCCGTTCTGGGTCTGTGCCTTCTGGCGGCCGACTGGAGCCGCACGTTTCGGCTGCACCGCCTTCTGCGGCAGATCCGCGCAGCAGACGACGTGACGCTGGCCGAGCTGCCCGCGCCTGCCTCTCCCGAAGAGCGCGACCTGCGGGAGATCATCGATCTGCTGGCGCGTCAGCAAAAGGATGCGCTGGCCCTGCAATCGGCCCACTACCGGGACCGGATGGAATACTATACCGTCTGGGCACACCAGATCAAAACGCCCATCGCCGCCATGAAGCTCCGCCTCCAGCAGGCGGACAGTCCCCTTGCCCGCCAGCTTTCCGCCGACCTTCTGCGGGTGGAACAGTATGTGGAAATGGCCATGAATTTCCTCCGGCTCGATTCCGGCGTAAACGATTTCGTCATTGCGGAATATCCGCTAGAGCCCATCGTCCGCCAGGCGGTCAAGCGCTTTTCCGGCGAATTCATCCTGAAGGGGCTCCGGCTGGAGCTTGCCCCCATCGGCTTCACGGCTGTCACAGATGAAAAATGGCTGGGCTTCGTGATCGAGCAGCTTCTGTCCAACGCGCTGAAATACACCCCCTCCGGTTCGGTGACGGTGGGCGTGGAGGGGCCCGGGACCCTGTTTATCCGCGATACGGGGATCGGTATCGACCCTGCCGATCTCCCGCTGGTGCTGGAGCGGGGCTATACCGGCGAAAACGGCCGGCTTGACCGCAGTGCTTCGGGCATTGGGCTGTTCCTGTGCCGCGAGATCTGCCGACAGCTGGGGCACGGGCTGACGCTGGAATCGGCCCCCGGCAGGGGTACGACCGTCCGGATGACCTTTCGCCGTCCCTCCGCCGGGCCGGAATGATCCTGTTGTGACAAAAGTGTTAGAACTCTCCCGGGAAATGTAAGCCGATTCGATGGCGCGCGTTTCCCGTTTTTGTTATTCTGAAGGCAGAACGATCAAAGGAGGCAAAAAATATGCAGTTACTGGAAGTGCGTCAGTTGCAGAAGATCTATCGGACCCGCCTGGGCGGGCAGCAGGTGGAAGCGCTGCACAGCGTCAGCTTTTCGGTGGAGAAAGGAGAATATGTAGCCATCATGGGCGAATCCGGCTCGGGGAAAACCACGCTGCTCAACATCCTTGCGGCGCTGGACAAGCCCACCGCGGGCTCCGTCCGGCTGGAGGGCCGCGATCTCTCCTCTGTCAAGGAGTCGGCCATGACCGCCTTCCGCCGGGACAATCTCGGCTTCGTTTTTCAGGAATTCAACCTGCTGGACACCTTTACGCTGGAGGACAACATCCTCCTGCCGCTGGTGCTGGGCGGGCGCTCTCACGCCGATATGCAGCGGCGTCTGGAAAGCGTCTGCCGGGAACTCGGGCTTCTTCCTCTGCTGAAAAAATATCCCTATGAGGTGTCCGGCGGCCAGAAGCAGCGGGCCGCCGTGGCCCGCGCCATCATCACCAATCCCGCCATCCTGCTGGCAGACGAGCCAACCGGCGCGCTGGATTCCCACTCCACCGACGACCTGCTGCGGCTGTTCGGCCAGATCAACGAAAGCGGCCAGACCATTTTGATGGTCACCCATTCCGTTAAGGCGGCCAGCCACGCCCGGCGCGTCCTTTTTATCCGGGACGGCGAGGTCTTTCATCAGCTCTACCGGGGCGAGGCCACCGACGTACAGTTTTATCAGCGGATCTCTGACACGCTGACCGTTCTGGCGGGCGGAGGGACGCAAGCATGAAAACAGGTCTTTATTTCCGTCTGGCCCAAACGGGCATCCGGCGCAGCCGCCGGACCTATCTCCCCTATTTTTTTACCTGCGTCGGCATGACGGCGATGTTTTACATCATCGCGTCGCTGGCTTCCTCCCCCTCGCTGACCGACATGGCGGGCGGGCGGACGCTGAGCTCGATCCTGGGCTTCGGCACCTTTGTCATGGCGCTGTTCGCGGTGATCTTCCTGTTCTATACCAACTCCTTTCTGATCCGCAGACGCAAAAAGGAGTTCGGGCTTTACAACATTTTGGGGATGAGCAAGAAGCACATCGCCTTTGTACTGCTGTGGGAAACGTTGATCACCTATGTTGCGTCCCTGACGGGCGGCCTGTTTTTCGGCATCCTCCTGTCCAAAGCGGCGGAGCTCTGCCTTGTCAACCTTACCCGGGGCACGGTCCGCTACGACCTCTCTGTTTCGCCCTTCGCAATCTCCATGACGGCAGTTTTGTTCGGCGCGGTGTTTTTCCTGATCCTGCTCAGCGGGCTCTGGCAAATCCGGCTGAACAACCCCGTTGCCCTTCTACGCAGCGAAAACGCCGGAGAAAAGCCGCCCCGGGCCAATTATCTTCTGGGCGTGGGCGGCGCGGTGCTGCTGGCCGCCGCCTATTGGATGGCCATTACCGTCGCAGACCCCATTCAGGCAATCACGGAGTTTTTCGTGGCCGTCATGCTGGTGATCGTCGCCACCTTTCTGCTCTTTATTGCGGGATCGGTGATGCTTTGCCGCCTCCTGCAAAAGAACAAAGCGTACTATTACCGGCCCGCACACTTCGTTTCGGTGTCCTCCATGGCCTTCCGCATGAAGCGCAACGGCGCGGGACTGGCCTCGATCTGCATCCTGGCCACCATGGTGCTGGTGACGCTCACAGGCTCTGGCTGCCTGTATTTCGGGGTGGAAGACAGCCTGCGCACCCGTTACCCCACGGAATTCGTCATTACGGCGCAGTTTGACGGCACGGATGCGCTGGAGGACACCGAATCCATTTCGATGCTGGAGGGCGCTCTCGACCGCGCACTGGCGCGCGCCGGCTGCGAGGCAAAGAACCGCATCGCGCTGCACCGGGTGGTCTATCCCACCCTCAGCGCGGAAAGCCTTCTGACCGGCCAGCCCGAAAAGGCGCCGACGGAGGACCGTTTTTTCCGCCTGCATCTGATCCCGCTGGCGGACTATGCCGCGCTGGCAGGCAGCGAAACGCTGTCGGAGCACGAGCTCCTGCTTTATTCCGACGGACGGCCTTATCCCGCCGACACCATCGTGCTGGGGGGCGAGACCTTTTCCGTCAAGCGGGTACTGGACAGCTTTCCGCTGGCGGAGGAGGCCGACGACAGGAATCCCATTCCCACGCTTTATCTGGTGGTCGGCGGCCGCGGCCGCTGTGGCGCCCTAGCGCAGGCCGACTATCTCGAGCGGGTCCGGCAGGGCCGGGCCGATCCGGAGCGGGACGGCGGCGTCAACGGCGACTGGGTCTGCGCCTTTGACACCGGCGCGTCTTCCCAGACGCAGGCCGCGCTCACAGAGGAGCTTCGGGAATCGCTGGGCTCCCTTGACGACGCCTTTTCCGCCTCCATCATCTCCCGGGCCGCAAACCGGAGCGAATTCCTCACGCTTTACGGCGGGCTGTTTTTCCTGGGCCTGCTGCTGAGCATCGCCTTTTCCTGCGCCACGGTGCTCATCATTTATTACAAGCAGCTTTCCGAGGGGCTGGAGGATCAGGCCCGCTTTGACATCATGAAAAAAGTGGGCATGACCGCCCGCGATATCCGAAAGAGCGTCAATTCGCAGATGCTCACGGTCTTTTTCCTCCCGCTGGCAGCGGCGGTGCTCCACCTGTGCTTCGCGTTTCCCATGCTCCACCAGCTGCTTCAGCTCTTTGACCTGAAGAACCTTCCGCTCCTTTTGACCACGGCAGGGATCTGCGTAGGCGGCTTCGCCTTGCTGTATGTCCTCGTATACCGCTCCACCTCCAACGCCTATTTCCGCATCGTCAGCGGCGCAAAAGACCGGATCTAACCGGAAAGACAAACCATTTCCTGCGCGGTTCTTTGCATGAAAAGTCCCGGCTGCCGCGATGCGGCAGGCGGGACTTTGTTTTGGCTTACAGTCCGTAAAGCTCGGAGAACTTTTTCGTCAAATAATCAGTATAGACCGTGGGATCGAAGACGCCGCAGGCATTTTCCACCAGTTGGGCGGGCTCCAGCAGGCTGCCGTAGCGGTGGACCTTTTCCTTGAGCCAAGCGGTGACAGGGGCAAGATCTCCCTTGCCTACGCTGCCCCAGACGTCCACGTCTTTCTCCATATTCCGCAGCATCTGGGCGCCGTAGGCGCTGCCCAAGGCGTAAGACGGGAAATAGCCGAAGGCGCCGCCCGACCAGTGACTGTCCTGCAGGCAGCCCTGTCGGTCGTTGGGCACGTCTACGCCCAGATACTCTTTGTACAGCCGATTCCATTCAGTTGGGATGTCCTTGACTGCAAGCGTGCCGCCAATGAGCTGCTTTTCGATCTCATAGCGCACCATCACGTGGAGGCTGTAGGTCAGCTCGTCGGCCTCGGTGCGGATCAGCGATGGCTGGGCCTTGTTGACGGCGCGGTAAAAGGTCTCGGCATCCACGTCCTTCAATTGCTCGGGGAAAAATTCCTGAATCCGGGGGAAGATGGCATGAACGAAGGGGCGGGAGCGGCCGATGAGGTTTTCGTAGAAGCGGGACTGGCTCTCGTGGATGCCCATGGAGCTGCCGCCCGCCAGAACGGTATAGTCGTTCTGCGGATCGACGCCCCGCTCGTAAAGGGCGTGGCCGCCCTCGTGAATGACCGAATACATGGACTCGGCCAGGCTGTTTTCCACATAATGGGTGGTGATGCGCACGTCCTGGCTGTTGAAGTTGAGCGTGAAGGGATGCTCGGTCTCCCCGATGCCGCAATGAGCCCGGTCCAGCCCCATGACCTCCATCAGATAGTCGGAAAACTTCCGCTGAATCTCAGCGGGATAGTGCCTGTGCAAAAAGCCGTCGTCGATCTGCGGCTTTTCCCCGACGGCGTGGATCACGGGCACGATCTTTTCCCGCAGGGCGGCAAAAAAGGCGTCCAGCTTCTCCATAGTCATGCCCCGCTCGTATTCGTTGAGCAGCGCGTCATAGGGGGCCTTGGTGCTGTCGTAATAGCCGGCAAATTTCCGGTTGAAGGCCACCAGCTTTTCCAGCACGGGGCGGAACATCTCGAAATTGTTCTGCTCCTTGGCCTTGTGCCACACGTCGCTGGCCTCGTTGGTCAGCATGGCATATTCCATATATTCGTCGGCGGGGATTCGGGTGAGCTGGGTATAGCTGCGCCGCAGCAGCTCCGTCTGCCGCTTCTGGCGGACGTCCAGCGCGTCCCGATGGGCCTCCAGCGCGTCCAGCAGCTCGCCGGTGGCGGCGGAGGCAAAGAGCTTGTGCTCCTCGCCCGCCAGAATGCCCAGCGCCACGCCGCGCCCCTCGGAGGTGTCCCGGGGCGCCACGGTGACGCCGTCCAAATACAGGGCGTTGCTCGCCGCGCCATAGGCATACATTTTCTTTTGCAGTTCATCCAGCTTTTCCAAAGCAGTTTTCAGTTCCATACGATATCCTCCCGGCTCGTTTTAATTGCGCTTATTATAGCATTTTTGCGTTTTCCCTGTCAACAGACGCAAAAGGGGCACGGATCGCTCCGTGCCCCGCGGCTTTTGCCTCAGCCGGGATACTGCTGCATGACCTGATGCATGCGGATTTGAAAAATCACCACGCTCACCAGATAGAGCAGCGCGGCCGCCAGCACCACCAGCCGCGCGTAATACTGGGCCTCATAGGGGCGCTTCAGCTCCTCCTGCCGGACCGGGTCCTTCGTGCCCCAATCCTGCCCGCCGGGCTGCAGCCGCTTTCGCAGGTCAATGGCCGGCAGCCCCGCGAGGATCGTCCCGCTCAAATACCAGATCGCTTCCCAGGGAGTAAGGGGCATCCCCAGCTCTCCTTCATATAACCGATAAATCACATGCGTGACGAGCAAAAACACGGCGACCGGGTCATAGCGGTATTGCGGGGCATGCGACACCTGAAAAATGCTCCATTTTTCATCGTATGCCGACTCCTTTATTCGTCATATTGCTGATATATCGCTTGGATCAGGCCAGCTTCGCTATCATCTTACCGCTCTCATCATTATAACAGCATCATGTATTTCCTTTTTTTCAAGTGTGACCGTTCTTAGTAGTAAGAATTGCTTTCCCGTTTTAGCGCATGGAGGCTTCTCTCCTGCACCATTCCAGCAGGGCTTCCTTTTCATTGGGGAGCGTTCCCGCGATCACGGCCTCCACCATCCCGTCCAACGCCGCGCCGATCTCGGCCCCGTGCAGGCCCAGCGCCATCAGATCGCCGCCCTTGACGGCCAGCCGCGAGCGGTCGAAGCAGGGTGCGCGGGCGACCAGCGCGTCCAGCGTGCGTTCGGTGGCCTGTATGGCCTCCATCCGGCTGTAATGGGGGCTCTGAGCCAGATTGTCGGCCATTTTGATTTTGAGCAGCAGACGCAGATCGGCTTCTCCAGTCTTGCGGAGCCAGCGGAGCAGGCTCTTTTCCGTGTTGAGCACATCGCTGTCGTGCAGGGCCACCAACCGGGTCACCCGGAAAACGGTTTCATTGTCGAAACGCAGGCGCTCCAGCGCCTGACGGGTCAGGCGCGCGCTTTGGGCGGCGTGGCCGTAAAAATGTCCGTCGCCCCGAAAATCCACCGTAAAGGTCAGGGGCTTGGCGCAGTCGTGCAACAGCATGGTCAGCCGCAAAACCAGATCCGGCGGGCATGCCTCCACCGCGTGGAGCGTGTGCTCCCACACGTCGTAGATATGATGGGGATTCTGCTGGTCAAAATCAAACATGGGCGCAAGTTCGGGCAAAACGACGGCAAAAACCGCTCGCCCTTCCCGCAATACCCGCGCCGCGTCCCGCCCCGTCAGCAGCTTGCACAGTTCGTCACGCAGGCGCTCGGGCGCCACGGCACGCAAAAGCTCCCGTTTTTCCGAAAGCGCGGCGGCGGTTTTTGCTTCCACACAAAAGCCAAGACGGGACGCAAAGCGAAGCGTCCGCAAAATGCGCAGCGCGTCCTCCTCAAAACGGGCGGCGGGGTCGCCAACAGCCCGCAAAAGGCCGTTCTGCAGATCGTCCCGCCCGCGGAAGGGATCTTGGAGCCCCTCGTCGGGATGATAGGCCATGGCGTTGACCGTCAGATCCCGCCGGGCCAGATCCTCCCGCAGATCGCGGGTAAAGCGGACGCTGTCGGGCCGGCGGTGGTCGGAATAATCTCCGTCGATCCGAAAGGTGGTGATCTCCACCCGCATTTCTTCCATCACGGCGGTGACGGTGCCATGCTTCAATCCGGTGTCCAGCACGGTCAGTCCCTCCAGCGCCTCGTGGAGCTGCTCCGGCAAAGCGTCGGTGGTCACGTCCCAGTCGTCGGGCTCCTTTCCCAGCAGGCTGTCGCGGACGCAGCCGCCCACGGCATAAGCCCGATAGCCCGCGCCGCACAGTCGGCGCAGCAGCGTTTCCACCGGCGCGGGAAGCGTGATCTTTAATTTGGGATCCATCCGTCCACCTCCTTTCAAAAGACGCGGCAGGTGTCCTGCCGCGTCCAGTCGGTTGCAAAACTTATTCCGCGCTGCTGCCCTGGGGGGCTTCCTCTGGCTGCACAAACGCCGCCTCCGGTGCCTCAGCGGCCCGGCGGGCCTCTTCGGCGGCGGCGCTTGCCATGGCCTCGCGGGCAGACAGGTCGCCCTCCTGCTTTTCACCGATGGGCTTGACCGTGGTCACCTCCGGCGGGGTCTCTCCGTTGTAGATCGCCTCAAGCTGGGCGTTGTCCATAGTCTCGTGCTCCAACAAAAAGGCCGCCAGCCGATGCAGGATCTCCATATTGTCGGTGAGGATCTTCTCGCAGCGGGCATAGGCCGCGCTGATGATGGATTTGATCTCCTCGTCGATCAGCGAGGCGGTCTCCTCCGAAAGATGGTTGGTATTGGCAAAATCGCGGCCCAGGAAGACCTCGTCGTGAGAGGCGCTGAAGTCGATGGGGCCCAGCTTGTCGCTCATGCCGAATTTTGTGACCATCTTGCGGGCGATATCCGAGGCTCGCTCGATGTCGTTGGATGCGCCGGTGGAAATATCGCCGATGATGAGCTTTTCGGCCACCCGGCCGCCCAGCAGCACCACGATCTCCTCTTCCATCTCCTGCTTGGTGTTGTAATACTTATCCTCCACGGGCATATTGAGCGTAAAGCCGCCGACCCGTCCACGGGGCACGATGGACACCTGCTGCACCGGGTCCTGCGTGGGCAGCACGCGGGAAGTAAGGGCGTGGCCCGATTCATGATAAGCGGTGAGCTTGCGCTCCTTCTCGGTCATCACACGGCTCTTTTTCTCGTTGCCCATGATGACCTTCAAAAAGGCATCGTCAATATCCTTCAGGCCAATCTTGCGCTTGCCCCGGCGGGCAGCCAGCAGCGCCGCCTCGTTGAGCAGGTTTTCCAGATCGGCGCCGGTAAAGCCCACCGTGCTGCGGGCAATGGCGTCAAAGCTCACATTGTCCTCGAAGGGCTTTTTGCGGGCGTGGACCTTCAGAATCTCCACCCTGCCCTTGATATCGGGCACGCCGATATAGATCTGCCGGTCAAACCGACCGGGACGCAGCAGTGCCGGATCGAGGATATCGGCCCGGTTGGTGGCCGCCATCACGATGACGCCCGCGTTGTTGCCGAAGCCGTCCATCTCCACCAAAAGCTGGTTGAGAGTCTGCTCGCGCTCGTCGTGGCCGCCACCCAGACCCGCGCCGCGCTGGCGGCCCACGGCGTCGATCTAGTCAATAAAGACGATAGCCGGGGCATGCTTCATAGCCTGGTCAAAAAGGCTGCGGACGCGGGAAGCGCCCACGCCCACGTAAAGCTCCACGAAATCCGAGCCGGAGATCGAGAAAAAGGGCACGCCGGCCTCGCCGGCCACCGCCTTGGCAATCAACGTCTTGCCGGTGCCCGGAGGGCCCACCAGCAGAACACCCTTTGGGATGCGGGCGCCCAGCGCCATGTATTTTTTCGGGTCCTTGAGAAAATCCACGATCTCTTCCAGGTCGGCTTTTTCCTCGTCGGCGCCGGCCACGTCGCGGAAGGTCACGCGCTTGCCATCGACGGGATTGGCCATTCTGGCGGGCGACCGGCCGAAGTTCACAGCTCCGCCGCCTCCGCCGCCGGTCTGACGGTTGATCATATAGATCCAGAGCACGCCGAACAGTGCCAGCACCACGATATAGGGCAGAAAGCTCATAAAGGCCGAATGGGTCTGCAAGTAATAATCCACATTCAGCGTGCCCTTATCCTGCTGCGCCGCGATCTCGTCGCCCAGATCCTGCATGAAATAGTCCATATCCGTTATAGTGCAGACATAGCGGCTCCCATCAGCCTTGGCATATTCCACGCCGGTTGTGCCGATGACCATCTCGGTGATGGCTCCCTGCCGCAGATCGCCGCGCATCTGGGTATAGGTGACCTGCTCAGGCTTGCCGTTTTGCCCCGGGCCGAACAGAAGCGCCACCGTGGTCAGCGCCACGAAAATCACGATGATATACCAGCCGATGCCCCGGCCGGTTCCCTTTTGATTGGTATTCAAGTCGATGCTCACTCCTTCGTGCGCCTTGCGCGCAACCGCATTTATTCTTCGCTGTAGACCGTGGGCTTCAGCACGGCGATCTCGGGATAGTTCCGGTAATGCTCGCCGTAATCCAGACCGTAGCCCACGATGAATTCGTTGGGGACCTCGATGCCCTTGTAGTCCGCGTGGATTTCCACCTTGTGGCGCGCCGGCTTATCGAACAGCGTGCACAGGCGGATCGAGGCGGGACGGCGGGTTTGCAGCATGGGGATCAGATAAGAGAGGGTAACGCCGCTGTCCAAAATATCCTCTACGATGATAACATCTTTGCCCTCGATATTGGTGTCTAAATCTTTAACAATTTTCACCCGCCCGGAGCTCTCGGTGCCCGAGCCGTAGCTGGAGACCGCCATGAAATCCAGCGTACAAGGCGTGTCGATCTGGCGGATCAGGTCGGCCATGAACACGAACGCCCCTTTGAGCACGGCGATCAGCAGCGGGTTTTTCCCCCGATAGTCCTCGGTGATCTCGCGGCCCAGCCGCGCCACCGTCGCTTCCAGTTCCTCCCGGGTCACCAGGGTACGGAGCATGTCGTTCTTCATGCATACGGGGTCCTGCTTCATATCTCTTTCCTCCTGCAGATGACGCGAATGGGCGCGTTCTCGCCGCGCAGCTCTGCCGCGCGGACCTCGCCCACCGCCAGTATTTTATTATTATGGCATAGAATCGGCACTCTGTCACGCAAATCTTTCGGAATTTTTCGGTCGATCATCAGTTTTTTTACCGTGCGGCGCCCGGCGGGCAGCTCGATCTCGTCGCCCTCCCGGCGGGAACGCACCGCAATGGGGAAATACGCCGCCCCTTCTCCAGCGCCCGGGGCGATCTCAATATCCCAAAAACCGAAAAAAGCCGTGCCGAATGTTTTCATTTCAAAGGGTTCCGGCGGTGCCTCCGGCCTTTGTTCCGACAGTAGCACGTCTTCATAGCGCCGCAGGGCGCAGCTGCCGGTGAGAAAGACACGCGCCGAAGGGTCGCGGCTTTCGCACAGCGCGAAAACCGCCTCGAGCTGCCGGCGGGTAAGCATCCGCCCGTCCTGCTCCCGCTGGAGCGTTTGCAGCGCACGGACAGCAGCCTCTTTGGAAAGGGCCAGCAGTTCTTCCGCGGAAAACAGCGCGCCTTCCTCCGTCCGGCGGACGGAGGCGAGGAACGCCTCGCTTTCCCGCTGGGCGGCAAGACCGTCCTGCCGCAGCAGGGACGCTGCTGCCGCCATGTGCTCCGGCGCCCGGGGATTGATCTCCCGCAGCAGCGGAAAGACCCGATTGCGCAGCAGGGCGCGGGCGTTATCCGTTCCCAGATTGCTCTCGTCCACAGCAAAGGCAAGGCCGCAGGCTGCGTTATACGCCTCGATCTCCCGACGGGAAACCTCCAGCATGGGGCGGATATACCGTCCTCTCCGGGGCGGGATGCCCTCCCACCCGGCGCGGCCGCTGCCGCGGATCAGGTGGAGCAGAAGAGTCTCGGCATTGTCCTCCAGATTGTGCGCGGTGGCCACGCTGTCCGCCCGCCATGCGTCGGCGGTGCGTTCGAGAAAGGCGTAGCGCAGCGCCCGGGCCGCCTCCTCCACACCCAAAGACGCCTGTGCGGCATAGGCGGCAGTGTCGCCCTCGCCGCAGAACAGCGGGATGCCCAGCCCGTCGCACAGGCTTTGGCACAATTCCCGCTCGGCTTCGGCCTGCCCGGGCCGGAGACCGTGGGTGAAATGGGCGGCCGCCACGGTGAGGGAAAGCTCCTCCCGCAGCGCGCACAGCCCGTGGGTCATGCACACCGAATCGGCGCCCCCCGAAAGGGCGCACAGCACCCGCTGTCCGGGGCGAAGGAGGCCGCTTTGCCGCAGAGCGTCAACGGGGTTCATCGCGGAACGGCTCCTGCGCCGCGAACGAGGTGAACTGACCCATCCACTGCAGCTCAATTTTACCTGTCTCGCCGTGGCGGTTTTTGGCCACGATCAGTTCAGCGGCGTTTTTGTTCTCGGCTTCGTTGTTATAATAATCATCTCTGTAAATAAACAGAACGATGTCGGCGTCCTGCTCGATGGATCCCGATTCCCGCAGGTCGGAAAGCATGGGACGCTTGTCCGTCCGCCCCTCGGGGCCGCGGGAAAGCTGGCTGCAGCACAAGACGGGGACGTTGAGCTCCTTCGCCATGATCTTCAGCGAACGGGAAATCTCGGCTACCTCATTGACCCGGTTGTCGATCCGCCGGGCGGTGTGCATGAGCTGGAGATAGTCGATGACGATGAGCCCCAGGTTTTTCCCCAGGCGGCGGCATTTCGCCATCATCTCCTGCACGGTGATACCGGGGTTTTCGTCAATGAGGATGGGCATGCTCTGAAGCACCTGGGTAGCGCCCGCCATTTTTTCCCAATCCTTATCGTCCAGCGTGCCCATCCGCAGCTTTTTGCTGTCGATGAGCGCCTCGCTGGACAAAAGACGGGTGGCGAGCTGCTCGTTGGACATCTCAAGCTGGAAAATGACCACCGTCTTGCCGCTCTTTTTGGCGGCCGACATGGCCATGTTCAGGGCGATGGCCGTTTTGCCCATACCGGGGCGGGCGGCCAGAAGGATCAGGTCGCTCTTGTTGAGGCCGCCGATATACTGATCCAGCATGGAAAAGCCGGTGGGCAGGCCGGGCAGCTTGCCCGGATTGGCCGCCAGCTCATCCAGATGGGCATAGACCTGCTGGATGGCTTCGTTGACGCTGGTAAAGCCTTGCACCTCGCGCCCCTGGCGGACGGCATAGATCTTCTGCTCCGCCAGATCGGCCACGGTATCGGCGTCCTCCTCCTCGGCGCGGGTCAAGTCGATGATCTCGGAGGATACGGCCTGCAGCTCCCGCAGCATACTCTTGCTGCGGACGATGCCCGCATATTCCGCCACGTTGGCGGAAGATGGCGTGGTGTCGATGAGCTGGAGGAAATAATCCCGCTTCGCGGCCTCTTTATGGCCCAGCGCCTTCATTTCGTCCAGAACGGTAACGGGGTCGATGGGACGGCCGCTCAAAAACATCCGGTGGATGGTGTCGTACACCAGACGGTTGGTCTCGATGTAAAAATCATCGGGCCGCAGGATCTCGATCACCTCGGGGATGCATTTGGGATCGATGAGCACAGAGCCCAGAACGGCCTGCTCGGCCTCGATGCTGTAAGGAGCCTGCTTGATCAGCAGTTCTTCCGCAGACGGCATGGTTCTCACTTCCTTCTTGTTTCGGGGATACGGGAGAGGGTCACTTCTCCTCAAACACCTGCACGTAAACGGTGCCGCTGATCTCGGTATAGAGCTTCGCTTTTACGGGGAAGGTGCCGAAGGTCTTGATGGGCTCGGCCAGTTCCAGCTTGGTTTTGGGCAGCTCCACCTGATGCTGGGCCGCCAGCGCTTCGGAGATCTCCTTGGTGGTCACCGAGCCGAACAGCCGCCCGCCGGAGCCCGCCCGGGCATAGATCTTCACGGGCATTTCCTCCAGCTTTTCCTTAAGCTCCAGCGCCGCCTTGCGTTCGTTTTCCATCCGGCGCAGGGCTGCGGCGTCGGCGTTTTTCTTGGCGTTGATGGCGTCGGCGGTGGCCTCGATTGCCAGCTTGCGGGGCAACAGGAAATTGCGGGCATAGCCGTCGGAGACGTTGATCATCTCGCCCTTTTTGCCTTGGGACTTCACGTCCTGCAATAAGATCACTTTCATGTTTCATTTCTCCTTTTCTCGGTTTTTCGCCAAGCGCGGGACAGGCAAATCAGTCTTCCGCAGCCGCGCTCTCATTCAGATATTCTTCAATGGCTTTTTCCAAAAGCGGCTCAACTTCGGCGGGGGTCTTGTCAGGGAACTGTGCCCCCGCGCTGGAAAGATTGCCGCCGCCTCCCAGCTTCTCCAAAATGACCTGGACATTGATCTTGCCGTAAGAGCGGGCCGAAATGACGGCGCCGCCGTTTTCGCCGTAGATGACGAAGGCCGCCCGGATCTCCGATGCGTTGATGAGCTCGTCGGCCGCCTGCGAAGCCGTGGCCCGGGCGATCTCCTCCTCCAGCACCGAAATGGAGATGCCGGGATAACGCTCCTTGGCGCAGGAAATGATCTGATATTTCTTCACATAGCTGTCCAGCCCGCCGGAGAACAGCTTGCGCACCTCCACGGTGTCGGCCCCCACCTGCCGCAAGAAAGCCGCGGCCTCAAAGGTACGGACGCCGGTCTTGACGGTGAAACCCTTGGTGTCCAGAAAAATGCCTGCCAGCATGGCGTCGGCCTCCACCCGCAGGATCTCCTGCTGGCTGACCACATATTGCAGCAGCTCGGCCACCAGCTCGCTGGCGGAGGAGGCATAGGTCTCGTGAAGGCTGATGGCGGCGTTTTCAATGTAAGAGGCCGCCCGGCGGTGATGGTCGATGACCGCCACCCGGGGAATGGTTTCCAAAAGGGACGGGCTCTCCACCAGATCGGGGCGGGAGGTGTCGGTGACGATGCACAAAGACGAGGCGTCGGCCAGTTCCACAGCCTTTTCCTCGCTGATAAAGGCCCCCTCGTACTGCGGCTGCTTCCGCAGGCGGTCGATGAGATCATGGGCCGAGGTGGCCTGGTCGTTGACGATGATGTAAAAGGGCCGGCCCGCCTTGCGGATCGCGGCCGCCATGCCGGCGCAGGCGCCGATGCTGTCGAGATCCGAAAACTTATGTCCCATCAAAAAGACCTGGCTGCTGTCGCGGATGAGCTGCTGCAGCGCGTTGGCCATCACGCGGGACTTGACCTTGGTGCGCTTCTCCAGCTCTTTGCTGCGCCCGCCGTAAAACTCAAAGGCCGTTTTCGACTTTACCACCGCCTGATCGCCCCCGCGGGAAAGAGCCATGTCGATGCCCAGCGCCGCGTATTGATAAAGTTCCTGCAAGGAGGTCTCGCCCTTGCCGATGCCGATGGACAGCGTGGCGCTGAGGCCTTCGCTGTTCTGCACCTGATGAATGGATTCCAGAATGGAAAACTTGCCCGCTGTGAACTCCAGCAGATTGGCCTGATCGAAGATGAAGAGGTATCGGTCGCGCTCTAGCCGGCGCACCACGCCCCTGGCGGGCGAGGCCCACTCGTTGATGCGACGGTCGATCTCGGCGGTAAGCGTGGATTTTTCCGCTTCGCTGGTGTTTTTTACCAACTCTTCATAGCTGTCGATGACGATGAGCCCCACCACCGGGCGGGAACGCTCGGTATGTTCCCGAAGCTGGCTGTAATCGGTGATGTCCACCCAGAACAGCGTAGCCAGAAGGGCGCTGCCGTGGTTGCGGCCCGACCGCACCAGATTGCCGTAGACCTGATATTTCCGCTCGTTCATCTCCACGTCATAGGGACAGAGGGATTTCCCCTCCATGATCCAGCGGGTGTCGAAGCCGTGGAGAACGTCGGTGATATGGGTCTCAAACAGCGTTTCGTGACGGCCGCTGGCGGCGGCAAAGCTGTCGTTGCCCCAGATGATCTCGCCGGAATCCAGCCGCAGGATCACCATGGGCAGCGGGAAGCTGACCATGGACGCCTTGGAGGCGTCGTCCACCGAAAAGGCCAGCGTCTCCACATATTTGCGGATCTCGGCGCTGCGGTGGCGGCTGCGCGCGCGGTAATACACATAGACCAGCGCGATGATCGCCAGCTCGATGACGCCCGCGGCCCATCCCACCCGGTAAAAGGTGAACGCGGCAAACAGCACCATCACTGCAAAGGCGATGCGCGTTCCCGATTCAATGATTCTTGAAAACCGTTTCTCCAAGGATCTCTCCTTCTTTCCCCCGTTCGGACACAATATGCCATTATTAAAAACTATATCATAACAAGTCTCCCGGCGCAAGGAAAACCGCGAAAAAAATCCGCCCGCCGATCTGTTGGCGGGCGAATCTTTTACTGGATGTGTTCTTTGCGCCACTGATATTCCTCGGCGACGCTCATCTCGTCGGGATAGGGGATGTTGTGATCCCCCAAGCGGTCGGCTCGCTGCCCAGCGGGACAGACCACGGGCTGGATCACCCTCTTTTTTGAATCGGACATGAAAAACACCTCCGGAAACAGTATGTCCCGTAAAGCGCGCTTCATGCCGCCCTTGTTTTTTTTCGCGTTTCTGCTATACTGATGACAGATTGGAAAACTGTGCGCGGAGGCCCGTTATGCTGGAAAAGCTCTCACAAATCAAAGAACGCTATCTCGCCCTGCAGCGCCGGCTGGAGGATGGGTCGGTCTATGCCGATCCCGCGGCGGCGGCCCGCCTGCTCAAGGAGCAGAAGGAGCTTTCGCCGTTGGTGGAGGCCTTTGCCCGCTGGGAAGACGCCCGCCGGACGCTGGAGGACGCCCGGGCGCTGCAAAAGGACCCCGATCCCGAACTGCGGGCCATGGCCGAGCAGGAATCCCACGGCGCCGAGCTGTTGCTGGATGCGCTGGAGCATGAATTGCAGCTTCTGCTTCTGCCCAAGGACGCCGACGACGACAAAAGTGTCATTGTGGAGATTCGCTCAGGCGTGGGCGGCGAAGAGGCCGCCCTATTCGCCGCCGATCTGTTTCGGATGTATGCCATGTACGCCGAGCGCAGGCGGTTTTCCATTGACATCATGAACGAAAACCGCACCGAGCTGGGCGGCGTCAAGGAGATCAGCTTCGCCGTTGAGGGCGAGGGTGCCTGGTCGCGCTTCAAATTTGAAAGCGGCACCCACCGGGTGCAGCGTGTCCCCGACACCGAGAGTCAAGGCCGCATCCAGACCTCGGCGGCCACGGTGGCCGTGCTGCCAGAGGCGGAGGACGTGGAGGTCCGCATCGACCCTTCCGAGCTGCAAATCGACACCTTCCGCTCCTCCGGCGCGGGCGGACAGCATGTGAACAAAACCGAGAGCGCCATCCGCATCACCCATCTGCCCACCGGACTGGTGGTGGAATGCCAGGACGAGCGCAGCCAATACAAAAACAAGGACAAGGCCATGAAGCTGCTGCGTTCGCGGCTGTATCAGGCCCAGCGGGAAAAGCAGGAGTCCCAGCGGGCCGGTCTGCGGCGGGATCAGGTGGGCTCCGGCGACCGCTCGGGCCGCATCCGCACCTATAATTTCCCCCAGGGGCGGCTCACCGACCACCGGATCGGGCTGACCCTCTATAAACTGGAGCAGATCATGAACGGCGATCTGGACGAGCTGATCGACGCGCTGATCACCGCCGACCGGGCGGAAAAGCTCAAGGGCGGACAGGACGCCGCCGAAAGGGAGTTGTCACAATGAAAGAAGCCTGTGAAACGCTGCTGCTTCACGGCGGCGTAAAACGCGATATTGCCAAGGCCGGGCGCCTGCTGGCCGCCGGCGAGGTGGTGGCCGTTCCCACCGAAACGGTTTACGGTCTGGCGGCCAACGCGCTGGACGAGCAGGCCGTTCTGCGAATTTTCGAAGCGAAAGGGCGGCCCCAGGACAATCCGCTCATCGTCCATATTTCCGCGCTGGAGCAGATCGACCCGCTGGTGACCGAGTTTCCCTCTGTTGCGCGGGCGCTTGCCCAACGGTTCTGGCCCGGTCCCATGACGCTGGTGATGAAAAAATCGCCCCGTATCCCCGCCCGCACCTCGGCGGGGCTGGGCACCGTGGGGATCCGCATGCCCGCTCATCCCGTAGCACGGGCCATCATCGACGCCGCCGGCGTACCGCTGGCAGCTCCCTCGGCCAACATTTCCGGCAAGCCTTCCCCAACCACCGCCGCCGACGTAATGGACGACATGGCGGGCCGGGTGGCCGCCGTGGTAGACGGCGGCCCCTGCGCCGTGGGGGTGGAATCCACCGTCATCGACGTGACGGGGGGCGTGCCCCGCATTCTGCGTCCCGGCGCCATCACCGAGGAGATGATCGCCGACGCCGTGGGCAGCGCCGCCACCGATCCCGCTGTGAACCGGGGTCTTGCCGAGGGCGAAAAGCCAAAAGCCCCCGGCATGAAATACCGCCATTACGCCCCCCAGGCCCCTATTATGCTCTTTGAAGGGCCGCCGGAGGTCACGCTGCGGGCGCTGACGGAGCAGGCGGGCCAACCGTGGGACGGCGTTCTCTGCTTTGAAGAATTCCTGCCCACCGTCAGGCAGATCTGCTCCAAGCGGGTCTATTCTTTGGGATACAGTTGGGATCACGAGACCCATTCCCGCAGGCTGTTTGCCCTGCTGCGGCAGTTTGACCGTACCCGGGCAAAGCGTATCCTTGCCCAATGTCCCCGCCCCTTTGGCGCGGGAGCGGGAACGGTCAACCGTCTGCGAAAAGCCGCAGGATTCCAAAGCGTGGACTGCCGCGGCGGCAAGACAGTCATCGGCGTTACCGGGCGCAGCGGAAGCGGAAAAAGCGTTTTTTCCGCCATTCTCGCGGAAAAGGGCGCGCTGGTGCTGGACGCCGACGCCGTTTACAAGGAACTCTTGGAAAACGACGGTGAAATGCTGGCTGCCATCGAAGCCCGCTTCCCCGGCATGGTTCAAAACGGCGCGCTGAACCGCAAGGAGCTGGGCCCGCTCGTGTTTTCTGACGCGCAGGCCCGGCTGGATCTCAATGCCATCACCCACGGCCGGGTCAAGGCCGTGATGGAAGCGCGGATCGCGGATGCGGACGCGCCGCTGGCGGTGCTGGACGTACCCCTGCTCTTTGAAAGCGGCATCGACCGGCTGTGCGACATGACGCTGGCCGTGCTGGCGCCCAGGGAGGTCTCGTTGCGCCGCATCCTCTCCCGGGACGATGTGACCGCAGAGCAGGCCGAAACCCGGCTGGCTTCCCAGCCCGACGACGAATATTACCGGAAGCATTGTGATCTGTTGTTGTACAATGGTGGTTCCCAAGCCAATCTGGAACGACAAACCCAGATGATTTTTGAAAAATATTGCAAATAAGACCTTTCTTCCATCAGACGGGAGCGTCAACGCGCTCCCGCTTTTTTCTTTTTTCCATGAAAGATTTCCGCTTTTTCGCGCAAAATAGCCTTCGGAGGTGTGTTTTTCCGTGGAAAACGACAACATCGTGCCCGAGGAAGGGGCGCGGGACGCCGTGGCCCAGAGCGGCAGCGTCGTCACCGCCGGGCAGGACGCCATACACTGTCTTACCATCGTGGGGCAGATCGAAGGGCATCAGCTTTTGTCCAGCCAGACCAAGACCACAAAATACGAGCACATTTTGCCGCTTTTGGCCTCGGTGGAGGAAAGCCCCGAGATCGACGGGCTTTTAATCCTGCTGAACACGGCGGGCGGCGACGTGGAGGCCGGGCTGGCCATCGCCGAGCTGATCTCTGGCATGACAAAGCCCACCGTTTCGCTGGTGCTGGGGGGCGGACATTCCATCGGCGTTCCCCTTGCGGTTTCGGCCGACAAAAGCTTTATCGCCCCCACCGCGTCCATGACGCTGCATCCCGTCCGCATGAACGGGCAGGTGCCGGGGGTGCCCCAGGTATCGGCTTATTTTCAGCGGATCCAGGACAGCATCGTGGATTTCATCACCGCCAATTCCCGCATCTCGGCCGCCCGTCTGCGGGAGCTGATGCTGCGGGACGGCCAGCTTCTGGGCGAGGCGGGCAGCGTGCTTTACGGCCCGCAGGCGGTGGAGGAGGGGCTGTGCGACGCGCTGGGCAGTCTGCGGGAGGCGCTCTCCTGTCTGCATCACATGATCCGGGAGGCGAAAGCATGAGCGACTGGTTCCATGCATGGGAGCTCTACTATTTCCCCGGGCGGGCCTTTTATCCTGCAGACCGGGAAGAAGACCTGCTGCCGCCGGAATTCCGGCTGAAGAACCGGGATCTCCGCATCCCGCGGGAGGGTCCCGGCCCCGCCGAACCGCCCATTGTGCAGTGACGCGGATCGCTTCGGAGAAGGGGAGCCCCTTCTCCGTACATAGCACAGGCGGACGCTGTCAAACCCTGTCGAAGGGAAAATTTGCTTTTTTCTCCGGATTGTGTTATAGTATGGCTGCAAAATGATTTTTTCCGCCGTCTGTCCACTCAAAGACGCGGATCTGATAAAAAACCGCAGATCGCCACGCGCTGCACCGCCGGCAACCTACGTGCCGGAGGCTTCTTTTTGTGCGTGCGCCAATGTAGAAAAGGAGAACACATACCCATATGCCTGAAAAGAAAAAAGAAACCAATCCCCAGCGGACCCACCGCCGCCTGAACAAGGCGGCTCAGTCCGCCAAAGCCGTGTTTACCCCTGCGGGAAAGCAGGGGAGCAAAAAGCCGGGCGCCGCGAAAAAGCCGGCGTCCCCCGCCCCCGCCAAGGCCGATGCGCCCCGCCGGCGGGCACAGCGGGCCCAGCAGGCCGCAGCCGCCGCTCAGCGGCGGGAAACGGTGGCCGCGCTGCAAAATCCCCAAAAGGCGGCTTCGGCCCCCGATCCGGAAAAGCCCCGTCTGCGGGTGATCCCGCTGGGCGGCCTCAACGAGATCGGCAAGAACATGACCGTTCTGGAATACGGCCGCGACATCATCGTTATCGACGCAGGCATGACCTTCCCCGACGAGGATCTTCTCGGCGTGGACATGGTCATCCCCGACATCACCTATCTGCAAAAGCACCGGGACATGGTGCGGGGCATTTTCCTCACCCACGCCCATGAGGACCATATCGGCGCCCTGCCCTATGTGCTGCGGGAGCTCAACGTCCCCGTTTACTGCACAGCGCTTACCGCCGGGCTGGTGCGGCTCAAGCTCTCGGAGCACCGGGATCTGAAAAAGCCCAAGCTCCACGTCCGCAAGGACGGCGACAGGGTCAAGGCCGGATGCTTTGAAGTGGAGTTCATCCACGTCAACCATTCCGTTGCCGACGCCTGCGCCTTTGCCGTCAAGACCCCCGTGGGCGTGGTGGTGGCCACCGGCGACTTCAAGATCGACACCACCCCCATCGACGGCAAGATGATCGACCTGCCCCGTCTGGGTGAGCTGGGGAAGAAGGGCGTTTTGCTGCTGATGATGGATTCCACCAACGCCGAGCGCCCGGGCATGGCCATGAGCGAGCGCAAGGTGGGCGATTCCCTCGACCGGGAGTTCAAGGGCTGCGACGGGCGCATCATCGTGGCCTCCTTCGCCTCCAATGTCCACCGGGTGCAGCAGATCTTTGACGTGGCCGCCAAATACGGCCGAAAGGTGGCGGTTTCGGGCCGCAGCATGGAGAATATCCTCAAGGTGGGCGCCGAGTTGGGCTATCTGAAGATCCCCCGGGACACCTACATCGAGTTAAACGACATCCGCAAATATCCCAAAAACAAGCTCACCGTCATCACCACCGGCTCCCAGGGCGAGCCCATGAGCGCATTGTACCGCATGGCCTTTTCGGGCCACCGGCAGGTGGACGTGGGCCCCGGCGACAAGATCCTGATCTCGGCCACCCCCATCCCCGGCAACGAGAAGCCGGTATATACCATGATCAACGAGCTGTTCCACAAGGGGGCCGACGTGGTGTATGAGCGGCTGGCGGATATGCATGTTTCGGGCCACGCCTGCCAGGAGGAACTAAAGATGATGCTGTCGCTGCTCCGGCCCAAATATTTCATGCCCATGCACGGCGAATACCGCCATTTGATGGTCAACGCATCTCTGGGCCGGGCCTGCGGCGTCGAGCCGGAAAACATTTTCATCTCCGACATCGGCCGGGTGCTGGAGATCAACGAGAGCGGCGCGGGCTGGGGCGGCGCGGTACCCTCGGGCCGGGTGCTGGTGGACGGCTACGGCGTGGGCGACATCGGCGCCGCGGTGCTGCGGGAGCGCAAAAACCTCAGCGAAAGCGGCATCATCACCGTGGCCGTGGGGGTGGATATGCGAAACCGCACCATTGTTTCCGGGCCCGAAATCCTCTCCCGGGGCTTCATCTTCGTCCGGGAGGCGGAGGAGCTGATGAGCGAGCTGCGGGAGCTTTCCCGGGAAACGCTGGAGAGCGCGCTGGATCGGGGCTCCACCAGCCGCGCCGCCATCAAGGACGCCGTCAACCGCCGCGTGGCCGATTATCTCTATAAAAAGACCAAGCGCGAGCCCCTGGTGGCCACCGTGCTGCTGGAGATGTAAGATGGAAAAAGCACCGTTCCCCTGGCCTTCCCCACTGGGGAAGCCGTGACGGATGAGGAACGATGCATCTGCCTTCTTTTGTCTTTCGCAAAGCAAAAAGCACCGCGTCTGCGGTGCTTTTTTGTATTTCAATCCTTCTGCTTCTCTTGCATACTGCGGGGATAGGGCTCTTTTACGTCTGTCAGTCCTGCCAAATAATCCATGCTTGTGTTCAAGGCGGCGGCGACCCGTTTGCATTGTTCAAAGGTAAAATACCGCTTGCCGCTCTCGATTTTGGAATAGTCGCTTTGGTCGATGCCGGTCAAAAACTGCATCTGAATCTGTGTGAAACCACGCTCTTTGCGCAGCGCCTTCAATCGTGTCATGTTCATTCACCCATTTCATTATGTCAAATTGACCTATTGACAAAAGGGTGAAATTGACCTATTATGGTAAAAAGGAGGGATGGAAGCCCCATGAAAGAAGAAGCGTTTTCTCAAAAAGACCTTGCTGAGGATCATTATAAAGAAATGTACCTCACCATGGCGCGGGCTGCGGAAAAAGCCATCCGTATTCTGCAAAAGGCACAGGAGGAGAGCGAAGAGCTGTTTTTGGCGCAAGGAAATGAAAAAGAATCTGAAGAATAAAGCTGCGCCGCCGTCAGCAGACAGCGGCGATTTTCTTTTCTAATTCTTCCCTTTTCGTGAAATACGCATTGCGTTTCTGATGCGATTCCAATATAATGGATGTGTTAGAAATAGAAAAGGAGGAAAACCCCATGAAAGTCCAAGACATGCCCTATGAGCATATCCCTCTGGAAGAAATGCAAGCCGAGCTGCGCGCCATCATCGACGGCGTCAAGGACGCAAAGAGCGTCGAGGAGATCCTCGCTTTGCGGGAGCGGTTCCGCAAGCTGATGATCCGCTATTCCACCGCGGCCAATCTCTGCTATATCCGCTATTCCTGCAACACCGCCGACGAATATTACGTCAAGGAAATGGATTATTTCGACGAGATCGGCCCCGCGGTTGGCAATCTTACCACCGAATACGGCAACGCCCTTTTGGCGTCCCCCTTCCGCGCCGAGCTGGAAAAGGCGCTTTCCCCGGTCTATTTCCGCTATCTGGAGGTGGCGCAGAAAGCCATGTCTCCCATCATTATGGAAGACATGGTAGAGGAAAACAAGCTGGTTTCGGAATACAGCAAGCTGATGGCCGGCATCGAATACGAATTCCGGGGCGAGAAACTCTCCCGCGCCGAACTGGCCGGTTATTTCAAATCTGATGACCGCGAGACCCGCAAGGAGGCCTATCATGTCTTCGGCACTGTGATGAACGGCTATGCCGACAAGCTAGACGACATCTATGACCGCATGGTCAAGGTCCGCGACCGGATGGCTAAAAAGCTGGGCTATGAAAACTTTGTGGAGCTGGGCTATTACCGGATGAATCGGGTGTGCTACGGACAGAAGGAGATCGAGACCTTCCGCAAGAACATCCTCTCCTCGGTCACTCCCGCCGTGGCACGTCTGCGGCTGAGCAACGCCAGGGATCTGGGCATCGACACCTATATGTTCTATGACGACGGCGTCACCGTGCCCGGCGGCGACCCCAAGCCAATGGGCGGCAAGGCTGAGATCTTTGCGGCGGCAAAAGAGATGTATCACGCCATGAGCCGGGAATCGGCCGATTTCATCGATCTGATGCTGGAAAACGACGCCTTTGACGTGGACGCCCGCAAGAACAAGTGGGGCGGCGGCTACTGCACTGAGATCCCCGCCTACAAGCAGCCTTTTATCCTGGCCAACTTCAACGGAACCGCCAGCGACGTGGATGTGATGACCCACGAAGCAGGCCACGCCTTCAACGCTTATCTCATCGCCGACAACAAGTTCGCCTTGGAGATCGGCTGCGGCGGGATGGAAACCGCCGAGACCCACTCCATGTCCATGGAATTCTTCGCCTGGAAATACATTGAGAAATTCTTCGGTGAAAACGCCGCCCGATACAAGTTCATGCACGCGCTGGACGCCTTCACCTTCCTGCCCTACGGCACCATGGTAGACGCCTTCCAGCACATCGTCTATCAGCATCCCGAAATGACCCCTGCCCAACGCAATCAGGCGTGGAAGGAACTGGAGGCGCAGTTCCGTCCCCATATCCACACTGAGGGCATTCCCTTTATTGAGGACGGACGCCGCTGGCAGTATCAGATGCACATTTACGAAAGCCCCTTCTATTACATCGACTATTGTCTGGCGCAGACGGCGGCCTTCGGCTTCCTGCTGGCCTCGCTGGAGGATTACGACGGCGCTTTCGCCCGCTATATCCGCCTGATGAAGCAGGGCGGCGAGCAGTATTACGACAAGCTGCTGGAGGAGGCTCGGATCCCCTCACCCTTTCAGGACGGCGCTTTGCAGACCCTTGCCCAGCGGCTTGAAGCCCTGCTGGGGCGGCTGAAGGCGGCCATGTAACATCGCCCATTTTTCGCTTTTTTCCAAAAACACGGCTGAATCAAGCGGGTTTTTTTGCGCATACTAAGGAAAACATTAAAAAGGAGCTTTGGTATGCAGAAATTTCTTTCCGGTGTGGGTATGGGAATGATCGCCGGCGCCTGTCTTGGTCTGGCGGCCTCCAGTCTTGCCACCGACGCGGAAAAGCGGCGGGCCCGTCGCAAGGTGACCCAGGCGGCGAAGGGGTTATCCACCGCGGCCTCCGATTTAAAAAACATGATGTGGCCCTGAAGGCTGCAAGAAGCGCCGGAGCGGACGCTCCGGCTTCAGTCTGTCAAAGAACACCGATTTTCAAGCAACGAAAATCGGTGTTCTTTCGTAATTGGGGCTAAAGTTGTTGTATGTCGAAGTGTCTCTCCTCGTGGGCAAGTAAAGCTGTCTGTAACTATGTCGTATTCGTATTCCCATGGTTTGAATCTGTCTTTTTTGTATCCTTTGTTCGTGTACGGAAGTATTGGAATTCGGCTGTCGCCAG
>JAFSZV010000048.1 GCA_017455565.1 Clostridia bacterium | reverse complement strand
GTCTATCTCTTCATGCTCAAGAAGGAGCAAGAAGGGAAGCCCTACAACGTTGCAAAAATGGCTGGCGTCAACAAGTTCCTCCGGATCTACTATGCAAAAGCCATGGAGCTCTACAGGTAGATCGCATTCATTTTAAACCTTATTATACTATATATTTTGAGGTATAAAAAGAGGGAACATCAAAAATGATACTCCCAAATATGGTGGACCTGGAGGGATTCGAACCCTTGACCTCTGCGATGCGAACGCAGCGCTCTCCCAACTGAGCTACAGGCCCATATGAACTTTTCAAGACGCGAAATATATTATATCAAAATTTTTGAAAAAGTAAAGGGGTAAGCGAAATTTTTTTACGCATAATTTCCTCCCGCCGCCGGCATACTACCCGAAAACGCTGTTTTCGGAGGCGCTTATGCTGGTTCCTTTTGTTCGGACGCTGATCCTTTATCTTTCCGTCGTCACGGCGGTGCGCCTGATGGGAAAGCGGCAGGTGGGCGAAATGCAGCCAGACGAGCTGGTTGTCACAATCCTGATCTCGGCGGTGATCTCCGTCCCCATGCAGGACATCGACATTCCCCTGTTCCACGGCATCGTCCCTGTGTTGACGCTCATCGCGGCCGAGGTGCTCATCTCCACGCTGTCGCTGCGGTGGCCGCGGCTGCGGCGTCTGCTTTCGGGGCGGCCCGTACCCGTGGTGCGAAAGGGCGTGGTGGATCAAAAGGCCCTGCGGGAGCTGCGCTTCAGCGTAGACGATCTGCTGGAGGAGCTGCGTCTGGCGGGAATATTCGACCTGCGGGAGGTGTGCTTCGCACAGGTGGAAACCAACGGGCAGCTCAGCGTTTTGCCCGAAAGCGACTGCGCACCCGCCACGCCCAGACAGCACGGTCTGACGGTGGAGCCAGCCGCCACGCCCGCCCTCATCATCGCAGACGGCGAGGTTCGGGAAGACGCGCTGCGGCAGGCTGGGATGGACCGCGCCGGCCTGTCGGCGCTGCTCCGTTCAAAAGGGCTGAACAGCCCGGCACAGGTCTTTCTGCTGTGCGCGGACCAAAGCGGCGGCGTGATCCTGCTGCGAAAGGAGGGATAAGATGCGCTGGCGCGCGACGGTGGCCGCCGCGCTTCTGGCGGCGGTTTTGCTGGCCGGTCTGGCGCTTCGCGCCCACGCCGTGCGGCTTTGCGGCGAGATCGCCGGGCCGCTGGAACAGACTGCGGAGGCGCTTTCCGAGCGGAAAGCTGTTTCCCTTGACAACATTGTAACGGCAAGGGAAAACTGGAACAATGCCCTTCCCTTCTTTTCCGCCCTCATCACCCACGAATGGCTGGACGGCGTTACTGAGGGGCTCGCCCGGGCCGAAGGCTTTCTTCTGTGCGAAGAGGACAGCGAGGCGCTGGCTGAGCTGCGCTCGCTGCTGATCCTTTTGAAGCGAATTTCGGAATACGACAGACTGTCGCTGCGTAATATCCTGTAAAGACGCTTCCGGCGTCCGAGTCGCGGGAGGCGGTTATCATGCGGTGGACTGATTTTCTGAATACCCTCAGCGGCGCCGTCTGGGGGGCGCCCATGACGGTGCTTCTTCTGGGCGCGGGGCTGTTTCTTTCTCTTCGCACCGGGTTTCCGCAGATCGTCCGCTTCCCGCAGATGCTCCGCCACACCCTCGGCGCGGCTTTCCAAAAGGGAAAAAAATCCGGGGGCGTTTCGCCCCTTCAGGCCACCTGTACCGCGCTGGCGGGCGCCGTGGGAACAGGAAACATCGCAGGCGTGGCGGGCGCCGTGGCGCTGGGCGGACCGGGGGCCGTGTTCTGGATGTGGGTCTCGGCGGCGCTGGGCATGTGTACGAAATATTGCGAGGTGGCGCTGGCCCTTCGCTTTCGCAGACGGGGGCCCGGCGGCCAATGGCTGGGCGGCCCCATGTACTACATCCGCGACGGCCTGGGCCGTCGCTTCGCTCCTCTGGCGGGAGCCTTTGCTCTGTTCGGGGCGCTGGCCTCCTTCGGCATCGGCTGCACGGCCCAGGTCAACACCGTGGCGGAAACGGTCAAGGGCGCCGCTGCAGCTTTTTTCCCCCTTACGCCCGCGCAGCAAGCGCTGATTGCCTGGTGCGTTTCCATCCTCTGCGCTACCGCAGCCGCGGCGGTGATTTTGGGAGGCGTGCAGCGGCTGGCGGAGGTGACCTCCCGCATTGTGCCCGCCATGGCGCTGCTGTATCTGGCCGCCGCGCTGGCGGTCATCCTGCTTCGGGCAGGAGAGCTTCCCCGCGTGCTCCGCGCCATTATTCAGGGCGCCTTTGACCCCGCCGCCGCAACGGGCGGCGCCGCCGGCATCGGACTCCGGCAGGCCATGGGCAGAGGGATCAGCCGGGGCGTTTTTTCCAACGAAGCGGGCATGGGCTCCTCTCCCATCGCCCACGCTTCCGCCACCGCGGATCATCCCGCCGGGCAGGGACTTTTGGGAATTTTTGAGGTGTTCACCGACACTGTGGTGATCTGTACCTTAACGGCGCTGGTGATTCTGCTGGGCGTGGGCGCGGAAAATCTCCCCTATGGGGCCGACCCCGGTGCAGCCCTCACCCTTCGCGGCTTTCAGTCGGTGTTGGGCGGCAGGGGACCCGGACTGCTGCTGGCGGCAGTGCTATCGCTGTTTGCCCTGTCCACCCTGCTGGCCTGGTCGTATTACGGCAGCCGGTGTGTGGAATATCTGCTGGGGCCGCGGGCGGCAAAGGGCTATCAGCTCCTGTTTTGTCTGGCGGCGGCGCTCTCCGGCGGTATCCGGCTGGAGATCGTCTGGACCGTTTCCGAGCTGTTCAACGGGCTGATGGCCGTCCCCAATCTAATCGGCGTTCTGGCCCTCAGCCCTGTGGCGGCAAGACTGACACGGGACTATTTCAAAAGGCGGACAGCGCCCTTCCTCTAACACAAGAAGCAGGCGCAAGCGCCTGCTTCTTTCTGTTTTGTTTCTTACTTCTCGCTTGCCAAAAGACGGTTGAGCTCTTCCATAAAGCTGTCGATATCCTTAAACTGACGATAGACCGAGGCAAAACGCACATAGGCCACCTGATCCACATGCTTGAGCTCGTCCATCACCAACTCGCCCACCCGTTCGGAAGGAATCTCGCGGTCCATGGAGTTGAGCAGATTCTGTTCGATATCGGTGACAACCTTTTCCAGCGTCTCCAGCGAAACGGGGCGCTTCTCACAGGCGCGGAGCAGGCCGTTAAGGATTTTGTTGCGGTCGAATGCCTGACGGGAGCCGTCGCGCTTGACCACCACCAGCGGAACGCTCTCCACGGTTTCATAAGTGGTAAACCGCTTTCCGCAGGAAAGGCACTCTCTCCGGCGGCGAATGCTGTTGCTCTCGTCGGTGGGGCGGGAATCAATGACCTTGCTTTCGGGATAAGCGCAATAGGGACAGCGCATAAAAGCACCTCGTTTCCTGTAATCTGTTTTTATTATACGCGCAAACGCAAAGAATCGCAAGGGCTTCTTTTGCGTTCCGGCTCTCCCGCTGCGTCCGCTCGCCGATCCGCTCCTCCGTGCGCTGCATCACCAGCTCGGCCACCATCCGGTCGCTCTCCGTGCTCTCCGGATCGTCCAGCACCTCCCGGGCCTTGTCCATCTGTGCCTGCTCCCACTCGGTGGCCTTCCGGGCCTCCTCATCGGTCAGGTCGTAGCGGCCCGCGTTTCGAGTTTCACTATCCTCTGTATACCAATCCGGATTGTCTTTTTCGATCAGCGTCTCATCAAACACCACCGCCCCGTCC
>JAFSZV010000015.1 GCA_017455565.1 Clostridia bacterium | reverse complement strand
GGAACAGGCCGTCCTCTGCTTGGAAGCAAGCTGAAACTGGCGGTTCAAGGTTTTCAAATCATAACGAATGGTATCCATAGGGGTATAGTCTCGCAGATCTGTCCAGTTGTCAAGAGCATAGCGGGCGATCTTCACAGCGTCAGCCTTGTCGGTTTTCACTCGGCGCAGAGAATTGGCGCCGTACTCCTTAATGAGCAGCGGATTTACCGCGCTGACGTAGAGGCCGGCTTCATGCAATGCTTTTGCAACGGGCTCGTAGTAGCGGCCTGTGTGCTCCAGCACAACGCGGGTTTCTCCGTCAAGTGCTTTCAACTGCTCAGCAAGGGAAGCCAATCCTTCCGTGTCATGGGCAATATCGAACGGCAACCGAACGACCTCACCAAAGGGACGGAGCACGGCGACCGTGCTCTTCCTGCTCGAAACATCAATGCCTGCTGCGTTCATAGAATCACTCCTGCTTAAAAATTGCAATGGACAAAAGCCATATTACCCATTGCCGATTCTATCTGTTTGCTGACGCGAACGCACCGGCTCTACCTGCACAAATCGAACACTGCGAATAGGAGGATGGCTGACTGACTTTCCTACGGACGTAAAAGCCCTTGGAGATGAAGGTCAGACCATTGCCCCACTATTCTAACAGTTTAGGCAACGAGATGTCCCATGCCTATGGCTGGCTGCCATGAACTTGGGGGCAAATATATTGTAACAGGAGATCGTTATGAGAAAAGATCTGGGAAAGGTCCCCGCCGTTTACCCCATACCGGTTTTGATGGTGGCCGCCTATGACGAAAACGGGACGGTGAACGTGATGAACGCCGCCTGGGGCATGATCTGCGGCATGGACAAGATCGCTCTGTTCATCGACGAGGATCATAAGACCACGCAGAACATCAAGGCCGTGAAGGCGTTTACCGTGTCGCTGGCCGACCGGGAGCATATGGCCGAGGCCGACTTTTTTGGCATCGCCAGCGGCAACACCATGCCCGATAAATTTGCCCGCACGGGGCTGCACGCCGTCAAGAGCGCCCATGTCAACGCCCCCGTCATCGAGGAGTTCCCCGTGACCATGGAGTGCGAGCTTGCGGAGATCACCGAGACTCCCAACCTGTATGCCGTGGTGGGGAAGATCGTCAACGTCAGCGCCGACGAAAAGGTCTTGAACGAAAAGGGCAAGATCGAGATCGCCAAGCTGAACGCGCTGATCTTCGACCAGTTCCAGGCCGGGTATTACGTCACCGGCGAAAAGGCCGGCCAGGCCTGGACCGCCGGCAAGCCCCTGATGGAGAAATAAAACCGCCGCACAAGACAAAACCGCCGCCCCGGAACGGGGCGGCGGCGGTTTTTTACAAAGCGGTTCTGACCTTCCCCCTGGCAGGAAAGGCTCCGAAAAGCGTAAAGATGTAAAACCGTCATCCTTTTGGGACTTTTGCAATATGGTTAAAAGCTTTCGTTCCAGTAATTGAAGCCCGAAACAACGGTGTCGTCTTTCCGCTGATAGAGTATGCCGCTTTTCGAATAATAGGTTGGATTGTCGGGATCACAGTTGACATAAAACCGCACGATGTACAACTTGTCGCCGGACTCATATGCACCGCTTGCAGATGCAAAAATCTCTCGGATGTTAGATCCGATCTGCAAGGTCAAGTCGTAGTATATGATCTCAAAAGCTTTTCCCTTTGTATACCAGTCAAAAGAGCCGTTTGACGGATGTACTGTGGCAGAACAATGAAGGTTTTTGATGACGATCTGAAAGCGGCCGGGCGCCCCTCTGCCGAGAAAACCGCCGATCCCTTTTACTGGGTATCCCCCATAAGTCTCCGGGATCACAATCACGGAGTCTTCGCTGTTCGGATCATAAGTATAGCTGCTCACTGCAGCTTTTTTAATTGGGTCTCGGATCAGATAAGTAAATTCGCTGTCAGCCGCGCAGCCCGTGTAATTATGCGCTAAAATCGCGAACGCGATACCATAGAAAAGAGCGGCAAAGAGGACCGGGATCAAGACCACGCAAACAGCAAGGACAATCAGTATGTTTTTGAATATCTTCACAGCTGCCTCCTGTCCTTTTACAAAGGCCGCCCCGATCGGGGCGGCGGTTTTGATTTCTTTGAACGTTTACAGCAGGATCTTGCCTTCCCAGTCGTCGGTGATGCCGGCGGCGTTGGCCTCGTCGGTGTCCAGATGGCAGCAGGTGACGCTGTCGGGGGCAACGCGGGCCACCACGTCGCCGAAGACCAGCGACCGGTCCTCCGTCCGTACGGCCACCCGCACGGTCTGCCCGGGCAGGATGCCCAGATCGGCGGCGTCCTCCGGCGTGAGATGCAGATGCCGCTTGGCCACGATCACGCCCTCCTCCAGCTCCACTTCGCCGCAGGGGCCCACCAGCATGCACGAGCCGGAGCCCGCAAGATCGCCTCCCACGCGGATGGGGGCGCGGATGCCCAGCGCGGCGGCGTCGGACATGGCAAGCTCCACCTGCGTCCGCTCCCGCAGGGGGGCGACGACGGGGATGCTCATAGAGCCGCGGGGGCCGATGACGGTGAGCTGCTCGGCGCAGACCGCCTGACTGAATTGGGGCAGCGCCTTTCGCGGCGTCAGCGTATAGCCGTAGCCGAACAAAAGCTCCAGATGCTCCTGACACAGGTGAACGTGATGGGGGGAGATCTCGATGGTGACGTGCATAAGCGGCCTCCTCGGAGAGATAAGATTATTAAAAATATAGCACATTCCCGGCAGGGTTGCAATTCTTTTTGAAAAAATCCGCCCCGCGCATGGGCGCAGAGCGGATAAAAACGGGTTTCGATTACAGAGCGGCGGTGATGATGGCCATTTTATAGACCTCGTCGGCGTCGCAGCCCCGGGACAGGTCGTTGATGGGGGCGTTGAGGCCCAGCAGGATCGGGCCGTAGGCGGCATAGCCGCCCAGACGCTGGGCGATCTTATAGCCGATGTTGCCCGCCTCGATCAGGGGGAAGATAAAGGTGTTGGCGTAGCCCGCCACGGGGGAGCCGGGGAACTTGAGCTGGCCCACGGTGGGGGAAACGGCGGCGTCGAACTGCATCTCGCCGTCGATGGCCAGATCGGGGCGCAGCTCCTTGACTACGCGGGTGGCCTCCTGAGACAGGGACACGGTGCCGCCCTTGCCCGAGCCCTTGGTGGAGAAGCTCAGCACGGCGATCTTGGGGTCGATGTCAAAGGTCTTGGCGCAGGCGGCGGCCTCGATGGCCACTTCGGCCAGCTTCTGGGCAGCGGTAAAGGTCACGTTGCCGTCCTTGTCCACGCTGTCCTGATAATCGATGTTCACGGCGCAGTCGGCCATGCAGATGGTGCGAAGATTTTCGTCGCCGAAGTCGCGGTTGAGAATAAAGCAGGAGCTCACCAGATGTGCGCCGGGTTTGGTCTTGACCAGTTGCAGCGCGGGACGGATGGTGTCGGCGGTGGAATAGGTGGCGCCGCCCAGCAGACAGTCGGCCTTGCCCATCTTCACCAGCATGGTGCCGAAATAGTTGCCCTTCAGCAGGTTGGCGCGGCATTCCTCGGGGCTCATCTTGCCCTTGCGGAGCTGCACCATGGTGTCCACCATCGCGTCCATGCCTTCATAAGTCTCGGGGTCGATGATCTGAGCGCCGGCGATGTTGAAATGGCCCTGCTCGGCGGCGGCCTTCACGGCCTCTTTGCCGCCCACCAGGATCACGCCCATCAGCTTTTCCTGCAGCAGGCGGGACGCGGCGGACAGGATGCGGGCGTCGGTGCCCTCGGTAAAGACGATGGTTTTAGGCTGCGCCTTGACCTTTTCGATCAGCTTGTCAAACATTTCGAATGCCTCCATATGATAAAAATTAAAATGCGGAAATTTGACCTAACATTTATTTTATCACGGAGAAATCCGAGTTGCAAGCCTTTCGGCGGGGTTTTGCGCCTCTCGGGGCGAAAAAGAAAAGACGATCCCGCTTCATGAAAACTTCCAGCGGACCGTGTTTAAAAGATCGTTCCGCATTTCCTCATACAGGCGTGTTTGTTCCGCATTTTCGGGATCATAATAGACGTCGCCCGGAAACACCAAAACATAGACATATCCGTCTGTTTCGCCAAGCATCTTATATTCCGTCGGGATCAGTTCTCCGCGCCCTTCGGCTTCCCATTGCTGTACGGGGCGTTTCTCGATCCAGCCCAATATGCCCCACCATGACGGAGGGTATAAGAAACCAATCATCAGGCGCTGAAACTGAGGGGTGTCGTCTTCTTGTATGTCGTAATGGCCTTTCCATGCAGCCGGCAGCTCCATTTGGACGCCGAACGTTTGGTTTTCATAGCGTTCCACTGGATCCTTTTGGCCGCAGCCTTGAGAGGGAAACAGAAACAAGAACAGCGCAACCAGCAGACACAGCCATCGTTTATTCATGGCCAAACACCTCCTAACATTGACATTTCATTTTTTACTGCGGAGTATATTGATTTGCGTACGAGTCCCACACGGGAACAAAAAATTTGACATCTGTATCTGAAGTTGCTCCTGTCCAATTCTTGAATGACGCAGATCTTCGATCGATGGTGCATTCCGGAGTGGTTGCTTTGATGCTTTCTTTTGGGAAAAAGAAGCAAAAGCTTGCGGTTTCTTCTTGCTCGGCCCCAATATACAAATCGTTTATTTCAAGTTTTCGTGCATCAATTTCTCTTTGAATTTCTGATTTTAACGAGGTATCTTTGATTGTTTTCGCGGCGTCTTCCATTCCATGGATATACGGCAGCTCGGATGCATTAAACGCCAACAAAATCTTAGTAAAGCTAACATCAACAAAATAGAGCTTACCATCTCGTTTCTGATCGGTCTTGGTTGTTTCGGCATGTATTTTTGGGATCATATGTATTCCGCATAGCTTTCAACGACGCGCTTACAGAATTCATCAATTACGGCATTCTCCAAATCCAAATTTGCTGAAGGATTGTTTCCTGCATGGCTTCCAGCGGCAAAAATTGTTGTTGCACAGCTCAGAATGACTGATAAGGCGAGAAGCAAGCAGAACAAATTTTGAGGTTTTATCTGTTTCCTCATTTTTCTCCTTTCAGTTCATGTGTGTAATAACGGGTTGATTCCTTCTGCCGTGATGCAATGGAAAAATGACCGCGTTGTTTTTCAGTACATACTTCCTCTTTTCTGTTAAGCAGCAGTCGCTTACATAAATTGCATTATCCCTCTTTTTTTAGAATGTTTGATTCGCGTTATTTTTTGAAAAGAATAGATATATATTATGCATAAATATGATATCATGGAAATATTTTCCTGTCAAGGATGGAGAGCGCTGACTTAAGACTTCTTCAGAAAGGCGTGCGGGTGCGGATTTTTTTTGCGATTTCCTCTTCCTTCCGGCCGGAAAAAGTAGTATAGTAATAAAATAGATTTCAAAACCGAATGCCATAACAAAATATGATAAAGGAGCGAGAGCGATGGAACATCTGAGGACTACCCGTGCCGAGATCAATCTGGACAATCTCCGACACAATATCGCCGTTCTTCGGGAGAACGTCGGCCCCGGCGTGGAGCCCATGGCCGTCATCAAGTCCGACTGCTACGGTCACGGCGCCGTGGTGATGATGAAGTATATGCTGAAATACGGTCTGCGCTATTTCGGCGTAGCCACCCTCAGTGAAGCGCTGGAGCTCCGCCGCTTTCACAAAGAGGGCGAGATCCTGGTGATGGGCCTGTCGCCCGACAGCCTGCTGCACTACGGCCCCGCCAACAACATCGCTCAGACCATCTGCTCGCTGCGTCAGGCAAAGATTCTTTCAGATGATTGCGCGCAGACCGGCCGCACCGCAAAGATCCAGATCAAGGTGGACACCGGCCTGCATCGGCTGGGCTTTGCCCCCACAGAAGAGAATATGGACACGGTGGCGGAGATCATAAAGCTGCCCGGCATCGACGCGGTGGGCATCTTCAGCCATCTGGCGCTGGAGACCAAGAATGACGACTACGGCCAGTGGCATAAGTTCGAACGGTTCCTCGACGGACTGCGGCTGCGGGGCGTCACCTTCCCGCACGTAAGCCTGGACGACGGCATCGGCACCATCCGGTATCCTGAGATGCGGTACAACATGGTGCGGCCCGGCGCGCTCTTCTACGGCTTCAACCCCCACCTCACCAATCTCAGGCCGCTGATGCAGCTCAAAAGCGAGATCGTCCATCTGCAGGTCCTGCCCGCGGGCGAGGGCATCGGCTACGGGCTGGATGACAGGGCTGACTGCGAGCGGCGCATCGCCACGCTGCCCTTCGGCTATGTGGACGGCGTGCCCCGGGCCCTGTCGCATTATCAGGGCTGGTGCTCCGTGCGGGATGTGAAATGCCCCATCGTGGGGCTGATATGCATGGATCAGACCATGATCGACGTCACCGACGTGCCCGATGTGCAGATCGGGGACGAGGTGATCATCTTCAGCCACGAGCACAGTGCCATGACCTATCCTCAGGGCGCGTCCATCGCCAATTTCAACCGCAACGGCCTGCAGGCTGCCCTGCCCCGGCGGGTGCCGCGGGTCTATTTCGAAAACGGCGTGGAAGTGGAATACCGGGACTATCTGTTTGACAAGGAGCCCTGACCCGCCCGCGGCGCAGCTGCAAACGCCGAACCCCATCCTGATTTCGGAGGCGATCTCGCTTGCAACGACAACAGAAAAAGAAGCGGGAAAACATTTTTCGCATCTTTACAAGCCCCTATGCCCGGCAGTTTATCAAAAAGTACAAATGGAATTATCTCATCGGCATCGCGATCCTCATCGTCATCGACGTGCTGCAGACCGACGTGCCCCTGATCGTGGGCGACACCATCGACGCCATGGAGCGGGGCCTGTTCACCGCTGCGCTGGTGCGCGCCCAGCTCATCCATCTGGGCATCATCGCCGTGATCGTCTTTCTGGGACGCATTTTCTGGCGCTGGTTCGTCTTTGGTTCGGCCCGCAAGATCGAACGGGACATGCGGAACGATCTTTACAGCCATCTTCAGACCCTCTCGGCCTCCTTTTTCCAGGAGCACAAGGCCGGTGAGATCATGGCCTATATGAGTTCGGACATCGAAGCGGTGCGCATGGTCTTTGCCGTGACGGTGATGATGGGCATGGACACGCTGGCCATCGGCGTCAGCACCCTTTACAAAATGATGACCCGCATCGACGTGCGCTTGAGCATCGTGGCCTTTATTCCCCTGATCCTTGTGGCGCTGACCACCACCCTGCTGGGGGGCGAGATGCACCGCCGTTTCACCAGAAAGCAGGAGGCCTTTGCCAATCTGGCGGACTTTGTGCAGGAAAAGCTGGGGGGCATCAAGGTCATCAAGGCCTTCGTGCAGGAAAAGCGGGAGTGGGAAAACTTCGACTGCTCCAACCGGGCGGCCCAGGACGCCAACATCAAAATGGCCCGCATGGCGGCCTTCATGTTCCCCTTCATGCGGATGGTGGCGGGCTTTTCCATGGCGCTGGCCATCGCTTACGGCGGCTATATCGCCATTCTGGGGCGCATCACGGTGGGCGATTTCGCCGCCTTCGTGCAGTTCCTCAATATGCTGGTGTGGCCCATGGCGGCCATCGGGCGTATCATCAACATCATGACCCAGGGCAGCGCCTCCATGAAGCGTCTGGAAACCATCCTCCATGCCAAGGCCGACATCGTGGACGGGCCCGGGGCGGTCTCCCGGGGCATCCCTGCGGGCACGGTGGAGGCCCGGGACCTGACTTTTACCTATCCCGGTGAGGACAGGCCCGTGCTGGAGCACGTCAGCTTCACGCTGGAAAAGGGCAGGACGCTGGGCATCGTGGGGCGCACCGGCAGCGGCAAGACTTCGCTGGTCAATTTGATGATGCGCGTCTTCGACCCGGAGAAGAACATGCTTTACATCGGCGGGCGGGAGATCCATGAGATTCCCCTGGCCGACCTGCGGCGAACCATCGGCTATGTGCCGCAGGACAACTTCCTGTTTTCCGATACGATTTCGGCCAACATCACCTTCGGAGACCGCGGCAAAACGCAGAACGACGTGGTGGCGGCGGCAAAGGCCGCCTGCGTCCACGACAACATCGTGGACTTTGCCGAGGGCTATGAGACCATGGTGGGTGAGCGGGGCGTCTCGCTGTCCGGCGGGCAGAAGCAGCGCATCGCCATCGCCCGGGCCCTGATTCTCGACCCCGAAATTTTGATTCTGGACGATTCGGTCTCGGCGGTGGACACCGACACCGAGGAAAAGATCCTGCAGCATCTCCGCGAGACCCGCGCGGGAAAGACCAACATCATCATCGCCCACCGCATCTCCACCCTGCAGGGCGCCGACCAGATCCTGGTCATCGACGAGGGAAGGATCGCCGAGCGGGGCAACCACGAGCAGCTTCTGGCGCGCAACGGCATCTATGCCGACATGTACCACCGTCAGCTGCTGGAAAAAATGAAACGGGAGGAGTATGCGCTATGAGTGTGAAAAGACAGGACAACGCCACCGTCAACCGCCATACGGTGCGGCGCATCCTCCGTTACGGCAAGCCCTTTCTCTGGTGGTTTGTGCTGGTGCTGGCGCTGGTGCTGATCATCGTGCGGCTGGAGCTTTTGCAGCCCGCCATTTTGGAACGCGCCACCGACGATTTTGTCGGCAAGTACGTGGACGTCTCCGCCGAGGGGATCTCGCTGGCGGCGCTCAAGCAGATGCGCGCCGAGGACCTGCGGGGCGTGATTCTGCTGGGCGTGCAGTATTTTGTCGTTTCGGCGGTCATTATGCTGCTCACCTATCTGCAGGTGTCGATTCTGGCCACTGTGGGGCAGAAGATCATCTATAATATGCGCACCGACATCTTCCGCCATCTTACCCGCCTGCATGTGGGCTTTTTCAACGACAACCCCATCGGCCGTCTGGTGACGCGGGTCACCAACGACTGCGAAACGGTGAACGAGATGTTCACCTCGGTGATCGTCAACACCGTCAGCTCGGTCTTCGTGCTGGTGGGCGTGATGGTATCCATGCTGCAGCGGCATGTGCAGCTTTCGCTGTCGATCTTTACCGTCATCCCCTTTATCGCGGTGTTCACCTTCATCTTCACCAAGGTGACCCGCAAGCTCTACCGGGCCATCCGTGCCCGCATCTCCGAGCTCAACGCCTTTGTTTCCGAGCACGTTTCGGGCATGAAGGTGGTGCAGATCTTTACGGCGGAAAAACCTACCATGGAGGCCTTTGAGAACCAGAGCGAGGAGCTTCGCAAGGCCCACATCCGGCAGCTCATGTGCCACGCCGCCTACAGCCCGACCTCTTATCTGCTCAATCTGGTGTCCATCGGCATTTTGCTGGCCTACGGCGGCAATCTGGTGGTGACCGGCGTCATCACGGCGGGCACGCTGGTGGCCTTCCAGCGGTATATGACCCGCTTCTTCGACCCCATTCAGGAGCTGGCCGAGAATTTCAACGTGGTGCAGAGCGCCGCGGCGGCGGCCGAGCGGGTCTTCTGGCTGCTGGACACCGTCCCCGCCATTCAGGACGATCCCGAGGCCGTTTCCATGGACAGCTTCCGGGGGCATATCCAGTTCAAAAACGTCTGGTTCGCCTATCGCGACGAGGAATGGGTGCTGCGGGACGTGTCCTTTGAGGTGCTCCCCGGGCAGCGGGCGGCCTTTGTGGGCGCCACCGGCGCCGGCAAGACCACCATCCAGAACCTGATCTGCCGCTATTATGACATCCAGAAGGGCCAGATCCTCATCGACGGGGTAGACGTCCGCAGGATCCGCCTGGAGGATTTGCGCCGCAACATCGGCCAGATGCTGCAGGACGTGTTCCTCTTCACCGGCAACATCAAGGACAACATCCGCCTCAGCGAGCAGGACATCACCGACGAGGACATCGTGGCGGCGGCGAAATACGTCAACGCCGACCCCTTCATCTCCCGGCTGGAGGGCGGCTACGACCACCGGGTCATCGAGCGGGGCGCGGCCTTCTCCGCGGGGCAGCGGCAGCTTTTGTCCTTTGCCCGCACGCTGGCCTTCAAGCCCTCGGTGCTGATCCTGGACGAGGCCACCGCCAACATCGACACCGAGACCGAGGCCCTGATCCAGGACGCCCTCGGCAAGCTGATGGAGGGGCGCACCACCATCATCGTGGCGCATCGCCTGTCCACTATCCAGAACGCCGACAAGATCATCGTCATGCACAAGGGCGAGATCCGGGAGGAGGGCACCCATCAGGAGCTGCTGGCAAAGGGCGGCATGTATTACAAGCTCTATATGCTGCAATACGAGCACGGCATCGAACCGGTGGCGTAATAAAAGCAAGCAAAAGCGGCGGGTTTCCGCCGCTTTTTCACTGGGGGCCATTCCCTTTTTGGGAGCCTTGTGCTACAATCAGACAAAAGGAGGCGCAGCCATGGGAAAAATGCCGGTTTTGGAAACCCCGCGGATGCTTTTGCGGCCCGCATCGCCCGCGCTGGCGGGCGCGGCGCTGGAGTTTTACCGCCGCAACGCCGCCCGGCTGCAGGCGGTGGAGCCGCTGCTTTCCGACGATTTTCTGACCCTTTCCTTCCAGCGCAGGCTGCAACGGCAGGACCGGGCGGCCGCCGGCCGGGGCGAGGGCGTCCGCTTCTGGATGTTCCGCAGGGAGGACCCCCACGCCGCCATCGGCTGTGTGGCCCTCAACTGCATCGTCTGGGGGGCGTTCCGCTCGTGCTTCATCGCCTATAAGACCGACGGCGCGCTGCTGCGGCAGGGCTATGGCGCCGAGGCGGTGAACGCCGCCGTGGATTTTGCCTTTCGCGGGCTGGGGCTTCACCGGGTGGAGGCCAACATCATGCCCCGGAACCGGGCGTCGCTGGCGCTGGCGGAAAAATGCGGCTTCCGGGAAGAGGGCCGTTCCCCCGCCTATCTCGAGATCAACGGCGTGTGGGAAGAGCATATCCATATGGTGAAGCTGAACGAAGCATAAGAGCCGGAGGGCCCGGTTCACGGCGCTTGCGCGCCGCGCCGGCGAGTGCCGGCGTCCGCGCAGGGAGGGCGGGAAAGCCCGACCGAAGCGTATCAGATCAAAGGGGTCCCCGCAAAAACGGCGTTTTTGCGGGGCGTGTGGGAAGAGCATATCCATATGATGAAGCTGAACGAAGCATAATAACGAAGAAAAATAAGGAGAATGACGATGTATTTTGTGTCGAAAACCATCCGTCTGAAAGACGGCCGGCAGGCGCTTTTGCGCTCGCCCGAGCCGCAGCGGGACGCGGCCGAGCTGGCGGCGGTGTTAAAAACCGTCTGCGGCGAGACCGATTTTCTCACCAAGGGAGCTGACGAGGTGAACCTCACCGTTGAACAGGAGAAGGCGTGGATCAGCGGGATGAATGATTCGCCCAACAAGCTGAGTATCGTCTGCGAGGCAGAGGGCAAGATCGCGGGCATGTGCCATCTTGCCATCGGCGGAACGCGCCGCAGCGCCCACCGGGGCGAGATCGGCATTTCGCTTTTGCGGCGCTTCTGGGGGCAGGGCATCGGCTCGGCCATGCTGGACGAGCTCATCGGCGTCGCCCGGCAAAAGGGCCTGTGCTATGTGGAACTCAAAGCATTCAAGAACAACACCCGGGCGGTGGCGCTTTACGAGAAAAAGGGCTTTGTGGTGCTTCACGAGACTCCCGACGCTCAGCGCCTGCCCGACGGCATGGCGCAGACCGAGCTGTTTATGCGGAAAACGCTGTAAAAGGTGGAGCGCATGGTCAATTTTGAGCTTTTGGACAGGCATATCGAGGCGTTGATCGGGCAGGGGTGCTTTCCCTCGGCCACGCTGGCGGTTTTTCACCACGGCGTTTTGATTAAAAACGCCGCCTACGGCACGCCCGACCCGGCCCATCCCTGGCCCGCCCGGCCCGACACGCAGTATGACGTGGCCTCGCTGAGCAAGCTCTTTGCCGGGACGGCCTTTCTCAAACTGTGTCAGGCGGGAATCTTTGATTTAGACGAGCCCTTGCGCCGCCGCTTCCCCCTGTTTACCGGACAGCGGGAGATCCGCCGCAGCGCCAACGCCCTTTTGCAGGGTCAGCCCGACGAGGTCATCGGCCACGCCGACGCGGACCGGGTGACCTGGAGGCACGTTCTGACCCACAATTCCGGCCTTGGCTGGGCGCCGCTGCACCTGCGGTGCAGGGACCGGGCCGACGCCGTGCGCTATATCTGCACCATGCCCTTTGCCTATCAGACCGGCGAAACCGTGCTCTATACCGATCTGGGCCTCATTCTCATGGGCGTTGCCATGGAGGAGGCGCTGGACAGGCGGCTGGACGACATCGTAGACGAGCTGGTCTGCCGCCCGCTGGGGCTGGCGCACACCTGCTATCGCCGGGTGGAACGGGGCGCCGTGCCCGAAAATACCGCTCCCACCGAGATCTGTAAATACCGGGGGATGCGGATGCACGGGCTGGTACACGACGAAAACAGCTATTTCTTCGGCGGGCTGGCGGGCCACGCCGGGGTCTTTTCCACCGCGCTGGATGTGGCGAAGCTGGGCCAGAGCTATCTGGATGCCCTGCAGGGCAGGCCGGGCATCCTGCCCACCGAGACCGTGCGGGACATGATCCGCTTCCGCCAGATGAACCGATGGGACCGCCGGGGGCTTTTGTTCCAGCTTCGGATCCTGGACACCGACGCCCATTCCTTCCCCCTCTCCCGCACCGCCTTCGGGCACACGGGCTTCACGGGGACCTGCATGTGGGTGGACCCCGAGCGGGAGCTGGTCTTTGCCCTGTTGACCAACGATGTGTATAACGGCCGGGAAAACCGCACCCTGGGCCGCCTGCGCAAGGGCATCGTGGAGGAGCTGATCTCCGCCGTTGACAAAGAGGACACCTGCAAGAAGGCGGAGGGTGTGAAATGACCGGCGTGGGACTGATGTGCGGCACCAGCGCCGATAGCGTAGACGCCGCCTGCGTCCGCATCGAGGGCGCGCCGCCCCGACTGGACTGGGCGCTTTTGTCCTTTACCTCCACGCCGGTGCCGGAAGCGCTGCGGGAACAGATATTCCGGGCCTTCCGCCCCGAAACGGGGACGGTGGACCTGCTGTGCCAATTGAACTTTTCTCTGGGCGGGATCTTTGCCGAGGCGGCCCTTTCGGCCGTTCGCGCAGCGCAGCTCACGCCGGAGCAGGTAGATTTCATCGGCTCCCACGGGCAGACGGTGTGGCATATCCCGCCGGGCAGCGGTATGGGGGTGCCCTCTACGCTGCAGCTTGGCAGTCCTGCCGTTATCGCCCAGCGGACGGGCATTTTGGTGGTGTCGGATTTCCGCGCCCGGGACATGGCCGCCGGGGGACAGGGGGCGCCGCTGGTGCCCTTTGTGGACGCGCTTTTGCTCACCCATCCCGAAAAAAGCCGGGCCGTTCAGAATCTGGGCGGCATCGGAAACGTGACGTATCTGCCCGCCGGAAGGCCGGAAGAGGCCTTCGGCTTTGACACCGGCCCCGCCAATATGCTGCTGGACCGGGCGGCCGAGGTGCTGACGGGAGGGCGGCTGCGCTGCGATCTGGACGGGAAGCTGGCGCTTTCCGGTAGGGTGCGGTGGGCGCTGGTGGAAAAATGGATGGCCGAGGAGCCGTATTTTTCCCAAAAGCCGCCCAAATCCACCGGACGGGAGCTGTTCGGCGTCCAGCGCTGTGAGCGGTATCTGGCGGAGATGGCGGGCTGCCCGAAGGAGGATGTCTTGGCCACGCTGACGGCCCTTACTACCAAAAGCGCGGCGGAGGCCTACCGACGGTTTTTGCCCGCCATGCCCCGGGAGGTGCTGCTGTGCGGCGGCGGCGCCCGCAACCCCGCTTTGCGGGAGATGCTTGCGCGGGAGCTGCCTCAATGCCGCGTCGGCCTGACGGATGAGGCGGGCCTGCCCGGCGACAGCAAGGAGGCGGTGGCCTTTGCCGTGCTGGCCTATGAAACCCTTCATCGCCGCCCGGGAAACCTGTCCGCCGTCACCGGGGCGTCGGAGCCCGTGATCCTTGGCAGCGTGACCGTTTGACGATTGCAAATTCGGTTTTGATGTGATATACTCAATTCGGTGCTTTTCAAAAGCGTTCCCCGCCGGTGTGGCGGAACTGGCAGACGCCCGGGACTTAAAATCCCGTGCCGGAAACGGCGTACCGGTTCGATCCCGGTCACCGGCACCATAAAAAACGACGTGGAACCCACGTCGTTTTTTAAATTCCAGCAAAATCCCCGCGGAAAGCGTGTTTTCCGCGGGGATTTTTGCGTAAAGCAGGGAGATGTGGGTAGGATGTGAGTGGGTAGATGCTATAATAACAATCAATATACTTTTTTCTCAATAAAAGACCGTTTCGCCCGTTGTTCCGAGGTTCGTATGTTGCGTGAAAGGAGGTATCGCATGATTGATTTTTCCGCATTTTATACCCTTGACGAGATCGTTGAACTGACCAAGGCGCTGGTGCGCATCCCCAGCCACTGCGAGGTGCCCGACCGGGAGGCCGAGGTGGGCGACTTCATCTACGAGTGGGCCGCCGCCAACGGATTTGACGTGAAAAAGGTGCCTGTCGAGGGCCGCCGCAACAACGTTTATATCTCCTTCCCCGGCGAGGGCGGCGGGCCGGATCTGCTGCTCAACGGGCATATCGACACGGTCCCGGCCTTCAGCATGACCGTGCCCCCCTTTGAGCCCGCGGTGCGGGACGGCCTGCTTTACGGCCGGGGCGCCAACGACATGAAGGGCGGCGTGGCCTGCATGATGCTGGCCCTGCTGGTGCTCAAGCGGGCGGGGATCAAACTCAAGGGAAACATCCTTTTTACCGCCGTGTGCGGCGAGGAGGAGGAATCCGACGGGACCGAGCTCTTTGTGCTGGAGGGCAAGCGTTATGACGGTGCCATCGTGGGCGAGCCTTCGGGCTACGGCTTTTCGCTGGGCAACCGGGGTCTGGAATGGATCGAGATCCGGTTTCAGGGTAAAACCATGCACGGCGGACAGGCCCAGCTCGGCGTTAACGCCATCGCCATGGCCTCCCGGTTCATCGAGCGGGTGGCCCGGGATCTGGAGCCCAGGCTCAGGGAGCGCACCGACCCCTATATGGGGCCGGCCATCATGAACTACGGCCGCATCTTCGGCGGCGACCAGGTGAGCACCGTGGCGGGAGAATGCACCCTTCAGCTCGACCGCCGCTATGTCCCCGGCGAGACCTCCGAGAGCGTCGTCCGGGAATATCAGGACATCATCGACCAGCTCCACGCCGAGGACCCTGATTTCGTCGCCACCATCTCCCTGATGCCCAACGGACAGATGAAGACCCTGGCCCATGCCCCGGCCGTCGCCGACCCCGAGGCAAAGATCAACAAATGCATCACCCGCGTGCTGCAGGAGTTCCTGGGGACCGACGAGGTGCCCATCAACCGCAGCCGCGGCTGGACCGACGCCGGCGTGCTGTCCACTTATCTACACATCCCCACGGGCATCTTCGGCCCCGGCATCCTGAGCAATTCCCACACCAAGGATGAAAACGTCCCGGTGGAGATGCTGTATAACTTCGTTTCGTTCTACGCCAACATCGCCTGCGATTTCTGCGAGCAGAGCGAGGCGTGATAGGGCAAAAAAGAACGGGAGGGATAACGCGTGCTTGATCTGCTGCTGCAAAACGGGAGTTATCCGGATTTTGAAAGCGGCCGGATGACCAGAGCCGATATCGGGATCGAAAACGGTCGCATCGCCTATATCGGCACAAACGCGCCGGAGGCCCGGGAGCGCATCGACGTTTCGGGAAGGGTGGTCTCGCCGGGCTTTATCGACATCCACATGCACGAAGAGGATTTTGACCGGGACGGAAGGCGGTATTTCATCGCAAACCACATGCTGGCCATGGGGGTGACCACCGTCTGCGGCGGCAACTGCGGACATTCCCGCCAGCCGCTGCGGGTCTTCAAAAAGACCCTGCGGGAGCTGGGGGGAGCCCCCGTCAACTATACCATGCAGACGGGCTATAACGTGCTGCGGACGCAGGACGGACTGGGCCCCCACGACCCATCGACGCAGGAGCAGCGGGAACGCTATCGCAGGCGGCTGGCCGAAGAGCTGCAGGAGGGGGCCAACGGCATCTCCTTCGGCGTCGAATACGATCCGGCCATCACCTATGAGGAGATGCTTTTCGCGGCGACGGCCTCCGACGACCCCAACCACTTCGTGTCGATCCACTACCGGAAGGACGATATCAAAAATATCGATTCCGTGCGGGAGATGGTCCGCCTGTCTCGGGACATCCGCCAGAGGCTCCAGATTTCGCACCTTTCCAGCTGCTCAGCCTACGGTCACATGGAAAAGGCGCTGGAGCTCATCAACAGCGCCATGGAAACCGACCCGGGGCTGGATTACGACACCTATCCCTACAATGCCTTTTCCTGCTCCATCGGCTCCACGGTCTTCGACGAAGGCTGCCTGGAAAACTGGGGTAGGGACTATTCCGATATCCTGCTCACTGGCGAGCCTTACCGCTATGTCCGCTGTACGGAAGAGATTTTCCGCGACGCCCGGGAAAACCATCCCGCCATGCTGGCGGTGGCCTTCTCCATGAGGGAGGAGGAGATCCGCCTGGCGGTGAAGAACCGCAGGGGCATAATCGCCTCCGACGGCCTGCTCCGCGGCGGCAGCGGACATCCCCGGGCGGCGGGGACCTTTCCCCGGGTGCTGGGGCGATATGTCCGCGAGGCGGGCGAGCTGAGCCTGATGGAGGCGCTGCGGAAGATGACGCTGGCGCCGGCCGACCGGCTGCGGCTGTTTCAAAAGGGGCGCATCCGGCTGGACTGTGACGCGGACATCACCGTGTTCGATCCAAAGACGATCATCGACCGGGCGGATTTCGGCGATCTGGAGCCGCCGGAAGGCATCGAGTATGTGCTGATTGGCGGGGAAGTCGCCATGGAAAAGGGCCGCGCGGTCAACCGCCGGCTGGGCCGGTTCATCCCCTTCCGTTAACGGAGGAAAGCCTGCAAATAAAAAGTCAAGCCCCAAATAGGACTTGAGAGGAAGAAAATATGCAGGTGGCAGGCAGGCCAAATGGGCAACACAAGAAAGCCACCGCAGAGCGCTGGCTTGAGATGCAAGCGGAGAATAACGTCAGTTGCGTTCTTGTAATCCGGTAGAATCCATATCTACTGGCGGCAGATTATCCAACGTAGCGAGATAGTCCCTCACCTTTGCGTAATAGCGGCGT
>JAFSZV010000014.1 GCA_017455565.1 Clostridia bacterium | reverse complement strand
GTGGGTCCATGCCGGCGTCCTTCCGGATTCCACGGCGTATGGGGCCACCTTTGCAGTGGACAGTGCTTTGGTGCTGGCGGGCGGCAACGTCTGCGGCGTCACGACGGACAAAGTGTATGAGCTCCGTCTGAGCTACGGCAAAGCGGTGCTGCGGACGCTTCCGCAGCTTCCCGTGCCCATGGAACAGTGCGGCTGGACCCGTGACGGCGAGAACCTGTATCTGGTCGGCGGCGTAGGAACGACGGGAGTATATACCTGTAAGATTGGTACTTATGTCTGGTCCAAGATTGCCGATCTGCCCGAGCCGCTGGTACAGCCGGTCGCTTACGCTTCGGGTGGCAAGCTCTACGTCTGGGGCGGTTTCAACCCCGAAACCCTGGACGTCTCGGACCGCGGGATCGTGATGGACCTGACTGTCATTTCGAGCGGAGCCGCATCTGTCATTCCGAGCGGAGCGAAGGAATCTCTCTGGAAGGCCGCCCCCGCCATCCCCGACGGCGGCACCTTCGTCGGCGCCACCGGCGCGACCCTCCCCGACGGCCGCCTGGTCGTCGTGGGCGGCGTGAACCGTGCCATCTTCGCCCGCGCCCTGCACAACACTCCGGAGGACCGCATCCCCTACCTCTCCAAGGATCCGGCTGAGTATCAGTTCCGTCAGGACGTTTTCGCCTTTGATCCGGCAGCGGGCGCATGGACCCGCCTTGGCACCGTCCCCGCCTGTGCCCTCGCCGGCCCCGGCGTCGCTGTCCGTCCGGCAACCTCCCCATCCGGTCACGGCGCCCTCTACGTTGCCGGCGGCGAACTCAAGCCCGGCGTCCGCAGCCCCCGGATCTTCTCCCTCGCCTGGTGAGATGAGCCTTTGAGGCATGCTCTCCTTAGGCTTGCGGCCGATGGCTTCGTAAGAAGTTTATGAACAATGCTTTACGAATTGCCCTCCCGCAGGCCACACGAAAACAAGGCAGGCTGGCGGCGCGATGTTTTATAATAGATTGATATTTGGTGAATTACAAAAGATGAAACCGCAGGCTACAACAGAAAGAATGGAAAAAAGGGATATTATTTATGACACCAAGGCCGGACGCACCGTTTTGTGGGTGCTGAATGGCTTGCAGTTAGTCCTGTCTCCGGTTTTGATCGTTCTGGCAGTCCTGACGAAAAAATGGTTGTTCCTTTTTATGGGAATCTGTTTCCTGATCTCCGGAATATGCCAGATCATTATCCTGCGACGGAAGAAAAAAGAACAGGCCGCCAGGGAAGAGCGTGCTTAAGAAGAGTCTTTGTTCCAAACGGGACATTGACATAGCGATACATTATTGACTTGTGAAATTGTTGACGATCAATAAAATAACGATTCTTTTTGCCGCGGTTGCGATGCTGGTTTCCTGCGCGGAGGCGCCGGAGGCGGCGCTGTTGCCGCTGCCCAAGCAGGTGGAGTACACCGGTGGGAGCGTGAAGGCTGATGCGCCCGTCACGGAGACGCTGGTGGAGGCCATTCCGGAGGCTACTCTCAATGAGAGCGAGGCTTACCGGCTCATCGTTACACGCAAGGGCATTACGATCGAGGCGACTACGCCGCAGGGGCTTTGGAATGGGCGGCAGACGTTACGGCAACTTCAGATTTCTCCACGCGCTTCGCTTGGT
>JAFSZV010000013.1 GCA_017455565.1 Clostridia bacterium | reverse complement strand
CTGCCTACGCTTAAACCTCACCTCGCGGCTTCGGCTCCAAGACTGAGTACCGGCTGCTCGCTACGCTTTGCCGGACAAGGACTTTCACCTTGCTGTTCTACCTGCACCGTACCGGCGCACCCCCACTTGTTTTTCAGTATATCATACTGTCTAACAAATGGGGTGCTGTTCAGTTCGGGCGGGAGCTCTTTTTTTAGTTGAGGATGGCCGTCATCACGTTGAGATATCCCGCAAAAATCACCCACAGGGCATAGGGAATCTGCAAATTCCCCGCCAGACGGTCGCTCTCCCGAAACCGGCCGATCATGCGTAAAATCGCCGCCTCCAGCACTGCCAAAATGGCGAAGGCCGCCCAATACAATCCAAACCGGAAAAATACCGGCGTCCAGATCACATTGAGCGCAAGCTGGATCCAATAAATATCGGGAACCCGTCCGTCCTTTCGCCACACCCGCCAGGCCGACACGCCCATCAGCGTGTAAAGCACCGTCCAGGCGATGGGAAATACCGCGGCAGGCGGCGCCAGCGGCGGCTGTTTGAGCTGACTGTAATGCTCCATGGCGTCCCGCCCCGTAAGAAGATAGGAAAGTCCGCCCGCCGCCAGGGCGGCGCCCACGCTCAGAGCCAGTTGTCCGTATTTCTTTTCCTTCAAGCAAAATCAACCCCTTTCCCTCTATCTTGTGAGAAAAAGGGGCTGTTTATTCCGATTTTTCGCAAATGCGGTTTACAGGCTGCAGCAGAGCGCATCCTTCCGCTCCCGGCAAAAGGCGACCGCCTCCCGCCAATGCGCTTCCAGCCATACCCGCAGCGCCTCGCAGTGGGCCACGGCGCCGTCATGCTCCGCCTGCGTGATGTCGCCCGCCGCCAGCGCCTGCTCCAGCTCGTCTTGGTCCAAGACCCGGATGCGCCCGCCGGGCGCCACGGCGATATCCAGATACAGATCCCGGAACCGGGGATTTTCCGGATCGCTGAAATCGTTGCCGCCGGTGATGTCAAAATACAGCTCGATGAGTTCTCCCCCATCGTCAAAGGCCGCCGACAGCCAGAAATACCGCTCCCGCAGGGCAAGCTGATACCAGGTGTAACCCACATCCGAGATAGTCAGCATCCCGCCCGCCGCCGACACCCGCACGGGGCGGCGGATGCTCTCGATGCGGTGCACCGCCTCCCGGCCCGCGCCGTATGGCGTCACAATATCCGTCCCATAAAACCGCGTGCTCCGGTCTGTCTTATAGGTGTATTTCAGGTCCTTGATCTTCATTCGCATCCTCCTGCGGGGCAAAATAATGCTCCAGCGCGTATTCAAAATGCCGGAAAAACCGTTCCTTCGCCTCCCGGCTCTCGGGCAGACGGGGATGGAGCAGGTCAAAGGCATGATACATCCCCTTGTAAATATCCAAATCGGCCTCGACGCCGGCGCTGCGCAGCCGGTGGATAAACACCAGCGTTTCGGCGTAAAAGGGCTCCGCCGTCCCCACAAAGGTATAGGCGGGCGGAAGCCCGCGATAATCGGTCTGGCGGGCCGCCGCCGCATAGGGCGAAACCTCTTTTTCCGCGTTTTCCCGCAGATACATCCGCCAGCCCCGATGATTGCGGCGGGTGTCCCAAACCTTGCCGTGGTTGTTTTTGGAGGTCTCGGTGTCAAAATTGTCGATCATGGGATAGAGCGGCATCTGAAAGGCAATCTTCACCTCGCCCCGGTCCCGGGCCAGCATACACAACGAAGCCGTCAGCCCGCCGCCGGCGCTCTCGCCGCCCACCATGATCCGGTCGGGGTCGGCTCCCAGCGCCGCGGCGTTGTGTTTCAGATACAGCAGCGCCTCGTAACAATCTTCAATGGCCGCCGGATAGGGGGCTCGGAACGACAGCCGGTATCCCGGCGACACCACCACGGCGCCATAGCGCCGCGCCAAATCCATCCCCCTGGAAAGGAGGGTCATCTCCTTCATCCCGGTCATATATCCCCCACCGTGGATCCACAAAACGGCGGGCGTTTTCTCCCGCCGCACTTTGGGCAGAAGCAGCAGCAGGGGAATCTTCCGCCCCCTTGCTTCGATGCTTCGCCGCTCAATGCGGACGGGCAGTCCGCTGACGTTTACTTTCACGAGTCCGCTCCTTCCTCTTCCGGCGGCAGGGCTGGCTCCACCAGCGCCGTCTGATACTCAAAATAATTCACCATGCCAGGCTTGGCCCCCTGTGGCTTTTTCACCCGGCGGACGGCGGTATAGTCCACCGCCGCGCGGGGCTGCTTCCCCGCGTCGGAATAATAGGCCGCCGCGGCCGCCGCCTGCCGCAGCGCCTCCGCCGAGGGCTCCCGTCCTTCGGTAAAGAGGACGGCGTGGCACCCCGCCACATTTCTGGCGTGGAACCAGATATCGTTTTTCCCCGCCCGCCGGTGGGTCAGCTCGTCGTTTTCCCGGTTGTTGCGCCCGCACAGGAGCGTGAGCCCGCCATCCACGGTAAAGGCGCGGGGATGATAGGCCGCGGGCTTCGGCTTGCGCTTTCCCTTTTCGCTTTGGCGCAGATAGCCCGCCTGCACCAGCTCCTCCCGAATCTCCCGTAGCTGGAGCGCATCCTCGGCGGCCGTCAGGGTATAAAGCACATTGTCCACATAAATCAATTCTTCCTCGCCCAGCGCGATCTGACGGGTAAGAGCCTCCTCCGCCCGCTTAAGGCGGGTATATTTGGCAAAAAGCCGCTGAGCGTTTTCCTGCGGCGTGAGCTGGGGATCCAGCTCCACCTTCACCGTTTTCAGCTCCGGGTCAAAATAATCCACCAGCTCCGCGCACCTCTGCCCCGGTGGGATGGCGTAAAGATTGGCGGTAATCAGATCGGCGGTACGCTTGAGCTTCTCCCGCCCCTCGGCGGTGAGCAGTTCTTCCCGCTGGCCCGCCAGCTTGCGGCGCAGACGGTTGCGTACGGTGGTCATGGTCCTGACCATGGAGCCGTTCAACGCCCGCAGATCCTCAGCGCGGGTCTGCTCCCGGAAATGCTCGTCCAGCAGGGTGGAAAAATCGGGATAGGGCTCGCAGGAATAGCCCTCCTGGGTGATCTCCACGGCTGCCACGTCCCGCCCGCCCCCGGGCTTGCGCAGCAGACAGGGCCGGGGCTCGCTCTCCCGCAGGGCGATGAGCGCCCGTGCCGCGCCCTCCGGCGTGCCGCCGCGGTACATCGCCTCCCGCGCCAGCAGGGGCGACACCCCCGCCAGTTCCCCGCACAGGGCTCCCGCGTCCCCCGCTGTGCGGCGGCAAACCGCCGTCAGCGCCTCCTCCGAGGCATCCCACAGTGGAAGCCTGTCTTGTCCGGTCGGCAGCCGGTAAAGCAGGCCGGGCTGGATCGCCCGGTCGCCGTTTTCCGGATCGACCCCATGGGTGCAGGCGAGGATCACGTCCTCGCCGTTCACCAGGATCAGGTTGGTCATGCGCCCCATCATCTCGCAGATCAGGCGCTTTTCCCCCACCTCGCCCAGCTCGTCCAGCGCGGTCAGCGTTACCTCCAAAATCCGCTCGTGCGCCGGCTGGCGCACGCCGGTGATCCGTCCGCCGCCCAACTGCTTGCGCAGCAGCATACAAAGCATGGGCGGCGTTTCGGGATTGTCGTATTTTTCTGCCGTCAGATGGACACGGGCGGCGTTGCCCGCCGCCAGAAGCAGGCGGACGTTGCCCTCGGCGGCCCGCAGATGCAGCACGATCCTGTCCTTCCGGGGCATGGTGATCCGGTCGATCCGCGCCCCGCTAAGACGACGGTCCAGCTCCTGCGCCAGTCCCGCGATCACAAAGCTGTCAAGTGCCATGCAGTTCCTCCAATCGCCGCAGGATCGCTTCTTCCTCTCCTGCGTCCAATCCGGCGCGGCGCCTGCCCGCCGCCGCCCTGCGGTATTTCTCTTCCAACTGCTCCCGATACAGGGAAAACAGCGGATCCTTGGTCAGATGTTGTGTGAAAAGGTAGCGGTTTTCTCCGCCTTCTGGCACGCCGCCGCCCCTTGCCAGCAAAACGGTATAAAGTCTGCGCCCCTCCCGCGCCAGCGCTTCGTCCTCCACGGTATAGCCGTGTTCGGCCAGCCAGCGGCGCAGCCGGTCTCCGCAGGTCATGGGCTGCAGCACCAGCCGGTGGGCGCCGCTCTTCGTCCAGGGCGCCGCCGCCAAAATGGCGGCGATAGTCTCGCCGCCCATGCCACAGATCACCACGGTGTCTGCATCCTCCGGCGAAAAAGCCGCCAGCCCGGGGCACAAAACGGCGTCGATCTTATCCGTAAGCCCCGCCCGGGCGATATTTTCCCGCGCCGCACGGAGCGGCCCCGGCCGGAGATCGGAGGCATAGGCGTGCTCCGCCCCCTGTCCGACGAGCGCAAGACAGAGGTAACCGTGGTCGCAGCCCACGTCAATGATCCTGCGGCTTTTTTCGCAAAAGCGCGCCGCCAGCGCCAGTCTGGGTGTCAGTTCCACGCCTCCTCCTTTCCCGGATATAAACAAACCAAGGGTGCAGTCCCTTGGTTTGTCGTTTTCTGCTCTGTTCTCTTACGCCTGCTTCGAAGCCAGAAACGCGTTGATCTTGGTCACCAGTTCGTCGGCGTCGGTGCCGTGGACGGCGCAGGCGTCGGCGATGGATTCGCCCCTGGACGCGGGACAGCCCAGGCAGTGCATCCCGATCTCAAAAAAGAATTCCGCCGTCTCGATGTCGGCGTTGAGCACGTCCATGATCAGGGTGTCTTTGGTTACAGTCATGGCGACTTCCTCCTTAGGTTCCGTTTTACAGCACTATTATACAACGGCTTTTGTCCGTTTGCAACCGTTATCTTTCCCAAAAACGACTCTTGCAATCCGCAAGCAAAAGCGCCGCGTACGCGGCGCTTTTTTTCATGATGCTTTTATCGGGCTCAGGCCTGCTGCTCGCGCATCTTGGCGAAGCACTCGGAGCAGTAGACCGGGCGGTCGGTCTTGGGCTCGAAGGGAACCTTGGCCTCTTTGCCGCAAGCGGCGCAGACAGCGGTGAAATACTCTCTGGGGCCGCGGGCAGCCTGCTTTCTGGCATCACGGCAGTTCTTGCAGCGCTGGGGCTCGTTCTGGAAGCCGCGCTCCGCGTAGAATTCCTGCTCACCGGCGGTGAAAATGAATTCGTTTCCGCACTCTTTGCACACTAAAGTCTTGTCTTCGTACATGGTTTTTACCTCTCTTTTCCGCGTTGCGGTGATAGTATATTGCGAACAGGTCTTACCTGCTGTCGCCTTGGGAAAGATAGCGTGCCAGCTTCCGCCGGATCCGCAGGATGGCGTTTCCCACGGATTTTTCCGCACAGCCGAGCTGCTCCGCGATCTCGCGGACGGAACAGCCCTCCAGATAAGGGCTGAGCACCGAGGCCTCAAAAGCAGACAGCAGACCTTGCAGGGCAGTCTTGATCTCTTTTTCGGTTTCGTTTGCCAGGCATTGCGTTTCGGGGTCGGGCGTTTCGGCGCCGGTAAAGCCCAGCTTGCGCAGCGCCTCCTCTTCCTTTTGGGAAAGGCGGGCCGAAGCGCGCACCGCGTCGTAAAGCTGACGACGGATGCACAGCGAAGCATAGGCTTCAAAACGATCGTTTTTCGCGGGTTCATAGCTTCGGATGGCTTTGAGCAGGCCGATCATCCCCTCCTGATACAGGTCGTCTTGATCGCCGCCGTGCAAAAAAAACTGGCGGACCAAGCGGGATACCAGGCGAGAATATTCGGCGGCGGACCGCTCTTCTTCAAAGGCGGGGAGCAAGGGCTCCGCCGGCAAAGATGTTGTCACGGCCCCTCCTTTCGGGCATACTGCCACCATCCGATACTGTTAAGGGCAGTATAGCCCCTTGACGCGGGATTTGTCAAGTAAAATGCGTGTTTTTGTAAATTTCGTCAGATTTTCCTTTGGTTTTTCGGTCATTTCAGCAATTCGCTGGGATCCACCGAGTGTTCGTCCTTCACCGTCGAAAGGATCAGGATCGTGCGGGTGTTCTGTACGCCGGGAATGGATTTGACCATGTTGAGCAGCCGCTCCAAACTGGGGGTGTTGTCAGTAACCACCCGAAGAAGAAAATCAAAATCGCCGGTGATATAGTGACATTCCAAAATCTCCCGGTTTTCCCGCACCACCGTCTGAAAGCGGTCAATGTATTTGGGGTGCTCCAGGCTCACCTCAAAAAAGGCGTTCACGTCCTTTCCCGCCTTGGCGCTGTTGAGGATGGTGGTGTGCCGCTCGATCAGTCCCGAGGCCTCCAGCTTGCGGATGCGCTCGATGACCGCCGACACCGACATATTGACCTTTTCACTGATGACACTGGCGTTTTCCCGGGCGTTGGTACGCAGACATTTGAGAATTTTCACGTCTATTTCATCCATAAGGGCGACCTCCGTTGCAATTTCGTTTCTATTATAGCACCGCTCCAAAAAAATTCAACCGATTTGCCGGTTTTTCATGAAATTTTCATTAAATTCTCTTGTCTTTCCTCTTCTTCCAAAAAAATGACGGCAGGCGAATCCGCCTGCCGTTCGATCCGTGTTCGGTTTTCAGTGCTCGGACGAAGGCTTGTTCCCACCCGGCCGACGGGGGCCTCTGCGGCGGTGATTGCCGGAACGGGGCTTGCCGCTGCCTGCAGCGGAAGACTTCACCGGCTCCATTCCCTCCGGCGCCACAATGACCTTGCGGTTGGGCTCGGTGCCCACGGAATAGGTAGTGACGCCCGCGGTCTCCTGCAGCGCGGCGTGGATGATGCGGCGCTCCAGGGGATTCATGGGCTCGAGCGCCACGGGCTTACGGTATTTCAGCGCCTTCTGCGCTGTCTTGCGAGCCAGCGCGATCAGGCTCTCTTCCCGCTTGGCGCGGTAATGCTCGGTGTCCACCGTCACCCGCCAGCGGTCGTCCTCCTGCCGGTTGGTGACGATATTGGTCAGATACTGGATGGCATCCAGCGTGTCGCCGTGATGGCCGATAACCTGATTCATGTTGTCGCCCGACAGCTCAATGGCCACGGTGCGCTCTTCGGTATTTTCGGTGACGTGGATCTGCGCGGGGGTGCCGAATCGCTGGAGCAGACCCTCCAGAAATTCCACGGCCCGCTGGGCGGGGGCAGGCTCGTCCTGATAAGACACCCGCACGACGGCGGGCTGCTTGCCCAGTCCCAAAAATCCCGATTTGGCCTCCTGCAGCACCTCGACGGAAACGTCGTCGCGGCTGAGTCCCAGTTCCCGCAGCGCGTTTTCAATGGCAGCTTCGCGGGTCTCGCCCTTTGCTTCAAAATATTTCATGATACCCCGCCTTCTTTATCGATATTGTTTTCTTTTTCCGCCTGTTTTTTAGCCCATTTACTCAAAAACAGCTCCTGCACGGCGGTAAGGATGTTGTTTGCGATCCAGTAGATGCCCAGCGCGTTGGGCAGCATGAAGGAGAACCATAGCGACATCAGAGGCATCAGCAGCAGCATGGTCTTGCCGGCGCTCTGGGCCTGCTCACCCCCCATCTGGTTCCGGTTGAGCTTTTGCTGCATCAGCGACAGCAGCAGCGCGGTCAGGCCGCTGAGCAGCGGGATGATCCACAAAAGCGAGGGCTGCCGGAAATTTGCCGTCTGAGTCAGGTCGATGGCGCCCAGGTGGAAATCCACCTTGAGCAGACGGCTGGAGACGTCGGCCACCTTGTCGAAGTTGTCGTGGATCAGGCCGGCCAGGCCGATCTGCGAGGTAAAGCCGTTCATCTCATAGCCCAGGCGGGCGGCGATCTCTGTGATCTGTGCGGCGGTGAGCTGCATGAAATAGGTCAGCGGCTGGATGACCACGCCGTACAAACCGATCATGATGGGAATAATGATAAGCTGTGTGCCGCAGCCCGACATGGGCGAAACGCCCTCCTTCTCATAGAGCTTTTGCAGCTCCTCGTTCATCCGGCGCTGATCCCGGCCATAGGTCTTCTGAATCTGCTGGATCTTGGGATTGATGCGCTGCACGGACATCATGGCCCGCTTGCTCTTCATCTGGAGCGGCAGCGTCAGCACCTTGACCAGAAGCGCGAACAAAAAGATCGCCAGCGCATAGCTGCCCACAAACTGATAAATGTAGCGCATCGCATAGCCGAAGGGTGTGGAAAAGATTTTGTAGAGAAACTGATACATTTAGCGATTCTCCTTTTTTCGAAAAAAATGGATCTCCTCCGGAACGGGATCGTAGCCCCCCTTGCACAGAGGGTTGCACCGTAGGATCCTCCAGAAAGCCAGCGCACCGCCGCAAAGGGCGCCATGGCGCTGGATGGCCTCCGCCGCGTATTCCGAGCAGGTGGGCCGGAACCGGCAGGTGGGCCTGCCCTTATAGGGCGAGATGTTCTTCCGGTAAAACCGGATCAGCCACAGCAATAGCTTACGCATCCTTCCCCTCCCGCAGACCAAGCTGCCCGCACAGGCGGAGAAAGTCGCGCTCGAGCTGATCGAAGGGCGCCTCCAGCGCCGCCCGCCGCCCCACGATGACGATGTCAAATCCGCTTTTCAGGCGGGTCTCGTTGAGGCGATAGGTTTCCTTCAGCCGTCGGCGGATGCGATTGCGCTCCGCCGCGCAGCCCAGCTTCACGGAAACGGTGATCCCCAGTTGGTTCACCGCGCCGTCCCGGTGTTTTTTTGCATAAAGCACCATAGTCCTGCACGCCGCGGACTTTCCCCGGGCATACAGGGCGCGAAAGACATGATTTTCCTTGATGGAACGGGTATTCTTCATCGGTCAACTCCCCGAAGCTCCGCTAAAATATAAGACCGCAACTCCTGCGGTCTTAATTACGAGCATCCTTAAGCAGACAGACGGGCTCTGCCCTTGGCACGGCGGCGAGCCAGGACCTTGCGGCCGTTGCGGGTCTTCATGCGCTTCATGAAGCCGTGCTCCTTCTGACGCTGACGCTTTTTGGGCTGATAAGTACGAAGCATGATCCACACCTCCTGATCTAAGCTGTTATTGACACCGGCACAGGTTCGAAACTCGTCAAACCCATGCCGGTGACGATAACGCACCATGTATTATAATGGATTTTTGCCTCCCGTGTCAACTGTTTTTCAAAGTTTTCCGTTTTTTCTTCCTTTATTTTCGTTGAAGCGGCAAAAAAATTATGATACAATAACCATATTCAGGCAGCCCGCCCAGAATTTTTCCCGCGGAGCTGCCGTCCGCGAAAAGGAGCGTCTATGGGAAAGATCTGCATTTTCACCGGCCACCGCGCCCTTCCCGCCGCCACCGCCGCGCTGGAACGGGCCCTTGCCCTGCGGGTGGAGGCGCTGGCCGGGGAGGGCTACACTGACTTTCTCAGCGGCGGCGCCGTTGGTTTTGACCTGCTGGCCGCCGAAGCCGTTCTGTGGGCAAAGGAGCGGTTCCCCGCCCTCCGGCTCATTATGGTCCTCCCCTACGAGGGGCAGGACCGCTTTTACCCCGCCGCTGACCGGCGGCGCTATCAAGCCCTGCTGGAACGGGCCGATCTGGTGCGCTATACGGCCCGGGACTATTACAAGGGCTGTCTTCTTGCCCGGGACCGTGTGCTGGCTGAAGCGGCCGACGGCTGCATCTGCTATCTCACCCGCTCTACCGGCGGCACGGCCTATACCGTCCGTCACGCCGCCGCCCGGGACGTTCCCGTTTGGAACCTGGCCGACGATCTCTCCGGCCGCTGAGAAAGGAAGGCTTATGTCCGCATCCGCTCCCGAAAAAAACAGTCCGCTGATCACCCGCGGCAAGCGGGGTCTGCTTCGTGTGGTCTTCAGCCGCACGGGCGTGGTGGCGCTGCTCATCCTGCTGCAGATCGGCGTGGTCGTGGCCGTTCTGCGGCATTTCAGCAACTACTGGCCCCATTATTACGCCGTTTTGTCGGTGCTCAGTCTGCTGATGGGCGTCTATCTCATCAACACCGATTCGCCCCCCTTTTACAAGACCTCGTGGCTGCTCTTTCTGGCGCTGGCACCGGTGGCGGCTGTTCCGTTGTATTTCTATATCAATCTCGACGTGGGCCACCGACGGCTGGCCCATCGCCTTCGCAGGATCACCCAGGCCTCGTCCCACGCCATCCCGCTGACGGCGGCAGGCCGGCGCCTGAAGGAAGAAAGCCCCGCCGACGCCACCCTTGCCCGCTATCTCCGCGACGCGGGCGGTTTTCCGGTCTATGACCGGACGGCGGTGGACTACTATCCCTCGGGCGAAGCCTTTTTCCCCGCCTTTCTCGAGGCGCTGGAAAGCGCCGAACGCTTTATTTTCCTGGAATATTTTATCATCGACGAGGGCGAGATGTGGGACAAGGTGCTGGAGATCCTGACCCGCAAGGCCGACAAGGGGATTGACGTGCGCCTGATCTACGACGGCACCTGCGAATTCTTCCGCCTCCCCCGCAGCTACGCAGACGCGCTGCGTGCCCGCAACATCCAGTGCCACGTGTTCGCCCCCATCCATCCCTTTGTTTCCACCCATTACAATTACCGGGACCACCGCAAGATCGCCGTGATCGACGGCAAGGTGGCCTTTACCGGCGGCCTCAATCTGGCCGACGAATATATCAACCGCATCACCCTCTTCGGCCATTGGAAGGATACTGCCGTCCGTCTGCGGGGCGAGGCGGTGAAGACCTTTACCCTGCTGTTTCTTCAGCTCTGGCAGATCGACGAAAAGGAGCTGCAGTTCGAGCCCTATCTTTCCGCCGCAGCGGAAGATCATCCCGAGGAACGGGGCTTTGTGATCCCCTACGGCGACCATCCGCTGGACGACCAGCCGGTGGGAAAGTCGGTCTATCTGCACATTCTCAATCAGGCCACCCGCTACGTCCACATCATGACGCCCTATCTCATTTTGGACAGCGAACTGGAATCGGCGCTCAAGTTCGCCGCCCGGCGTGGGGTGGACGTTTCCATCCTGCTGCCTCACATCCCCGACAAAAAGCTGGCCTTTGCTCTTGCAAAGAGCCATTATCCCGCCCTCATCGCCGCGGGGGTAAAAATCTACGAATACACCCCCGGCTTCCTCCACGCAAAAACCTTTGTCAGCGATGACCTCCGCGCTGTGGTGGGCACCATCAATCTGGATTTCCGCAGCCTGTTCCACCACTTTGAGTGCGCCGCCTATTTTTACAAAACCGGCTGCGTGACCGCGGTGGAAGAGGATTTTCAGAAAACGCTGACGCGTAGCCATTTTGTCACCCGCAAGGAGGCTTCGCATCCCGGCTTTTTCTACAGGCTGGCGAGCATTCTAATAAAGGCCTTCGCCCCTCTGATGTGAGACAGGCAAGCGAACCAATGCCCCCGCGCAGCACGCTGCGCGGGGCATTTATCCTGCTTTTTCTCAATTATCCAAATAATTCCCGAAAAACTCCAGAAACAGGCGGCATCCGTCGGCAAGACTGCCGGTGTCCAGCCATTCCTCCCGGGTATGGCATCCGCCGCCCACGCATGCGCCAAGACAGACGGCGGGGATCCCCGCCGCAAGGGGAATATTGCAGTCGGTGGAGCCGGAAGTGAAGACGGGCTCCCGCCCCGTCGCCGCCCGAACAGCCGCGGCGGCACGCCCGATCAGGTCGCCCATCGCGCCCTCGTCCACCTGCCCGGCGCAGGGGCGCTCGCCGATCCGCTCCGCCGAAAGCGTTCCCGGTTTCGAGTTGCATTTGGCCAAGACGTCCTGAAAGATCCCCTCCATTTTCGCCAGACAGCGGGGATCGTCGGAGCGGTATTCATACAGCATCTCCGCGCTCTGGGCAATGGTGTTCACCGAGGTGCCCCCGTTTATCACGCCCACGTTATAAGTGGTGCGGCTGTCCCCCGCCGCAGGAGGCTCCACCCGGTAAAGTTCGTGCACCAGCTCGGCCAGGATCGCGATGGCGCTGGGCTTGCCGAAATCCCGGAAGGAATGTCCGCCCCCGGTGGCCGCCCGGATGCGATAGCGATGTGAGCCCACCGCCCGGGTGACGACGGCGGTAAGGTTCGCGCCGTCCAGCGTCACCAATTCCTTCATGCAGGGGCCGTATTTTGCCGTGATGGCGCGGCTGCCCTTCAGATTGCCCAGCCCCTCTTCGCAGGAATTGGCGACAAAGAGCACGCCGGTTTTGGTGGGCGGCGCCTTTTGCAGAATATAGCGGGCGCAGATCATCATCACCGCCAGATTGGCTGTATCGTCGGTCACCCCGGGGCAGAACATCCGGCCGCCCTCCTCGCGGAAGGGCATGGGCTCGGTGTCGGGAAAGACGGTATCCATATGGGCCATGATGACCACACGCGCATTGTTTTCCGTTACCCGGTAAGGGCAGATGACGTTTTGCGCGGCGTCCACCGTTACGTTTTTTCCGCCGTTTCTCTCAAACCACTGCTTGCAGAAGGCCGCCCGCACATCCTCGTGATGCGAGGGCGCCGGAATGGCGCACAGCTCCCGGATGAGCTGCTTCAGTTCCTCCTGTGAATCCAAAATGTACCGTTCCGCATCATGGCTCAGTCCCATGAAACTCCTCCTTTGCCGCCCGGGCGTCCCACGGGCGGCGCTTTTGTGCTTCAACGGCGGGACAGACGTCCCGCCGCGGTTTTTGCCGCAAACGCGGCCCTTTTCTTATTTCCCCTTGATCTTTTCCCAATATTCCTTCGCGGCCTGCTCGGCGCGGTTGTCGCCGTATTCGTAATACCGGGCGTCCTTCAGCTCGTCGGGCAGATATTGCTGGGCCACCCAGTGGCCGGGATAGTCGTGGGGATAGCGGTAGCCTTGCTCCCGCTCAAAGCCCGTCCCGTCGGCGTGGACGTTCTGCAACTCCCGGGGGACGGTGCGCGCCTTGCCCGCCCGCACGTCGGCCCGCGCCCGGGATATGGCAGTCATGGCCGTGTTGGATTTGGGCCAGGTAGCCAGCAAAATCACCGCCTCGGAGAGGGGGAGCTGCGCCTCGGGCAGACCCAATTGCAGCGCGCTGTCCACGCAGGCCTTGACGATAGGAACCGCCATGGGATAAGCCAGACCGATGTCCTCGCTGGCCGAGCACAGGATCCGGCGGCAGGCGCCGGTCAAATCTCCCGCCTCCAAAAGCCGTGCCAGATAATGCACCGCCGCATCGGGATCCGAGCCCCGCATGGATTTCATCAGGGCCGAAACGATGTCGAAATGGGCGTCGCCGTCCCGATCATAGCGGTTGGAGGATTTCTGGGTCACGTTCTCGGCGTCGCTCAACGCAACCTTCATGCAGCCGTCCTCCACGATTGACGCGGCGCACAGAAGCTCCACCGCGTTGATGCCCTTACGCACGTCGCCGCCGCAGGCCACGGCAATGTGATCCACCACGCCCTCCTCCAGCTCGATTGTGAAATGCCGCTCCTTGGCGCACAGGCGGAAAGCCCGGCGGACGGCCTTTGCCACGTCCTGCGGCGTCACCGGCTTGAACTCAAAGATGGTGCTGCGGGACAAAATGGCGTTGTAAACGTAAAAATAGGGATTTTCGGTGGTGGAAGCAATAAGGGTGATCTTGCCGCTCTCAATAAATTCCAGCAGGCTCTGCTGCTGCTTTTTATTGAAATACTGGATCTCGTCCAGATAGAGCAGCACTCCCTCGGGGGCCAAAAGCGTGTCAAGCTGGGCCGCCACGTCCCGGATGTCCGCGGTGGTGGCGGTGGTGGCGTTGAGCCTGACCAGCCGGCGGCTGGTCTTGTTGGCGATGATCTGGGCCAGCGTGGTCTTTCCGATGCCAGAAGGACCGTAAAAGATCATATTCGGCACGCTGCCGCTGGCCAAAATGCGCCGCAGAAGGCCGTTTTCTCCAATGATATGCTGTTGTCCCACCATATCGTCCAGTTCCATGGGCCGGATCTTGTCTGCAAGCGGCTGATACATAGGCTTCTCCTTTTCCCTATCGCAAAGATGTCAATGCTTCTGCTGCTTCATCCAGATCTTCATAATCAGCTTCTGGGGCAGCAGCTTGGTGGCCACCACCTGTAGCTTGTTGCCCAGGCCGGGGACGCACACGTCCTTGCCCTTTTCGCTGTCGCGCATGGCAACCCGCACCACCTCTTCGGCGGTATAAATTTTATTGTAATTGGTGACCGCCGTTTTCGAGGTCTCCCACGCGTGGTCGAAAAACTCGGTCTGCACCCAGTAGGGACAGAAGGCCATCACCTTGATGTTCCGGGGCCGCAGCTCCACGTTGAGGCTGCGTGCATAGCTCAAAACAAAGGCCTTTGTGGCGCCGTAGATGCTCATATAGGGCACCGGCTGAAAGGCCGACATAGAGTCCACCTGCACGATGCGGCCCCCCGCTTTCATATAGGGCAGGGTCAGCGTAGTCATGCGCACCATGGATTTGCAGTTGAGCTCGATCATGTTCACGCTGTCCTCCAGCGGGATCTCGTCATAGCGGCCGAACTTGCCGAAGCCGCTGGCGTTCACCAGAAACGCCACTTCAGGCTTGTTCTGCTCCAGCAGGGCGCTGTATTCCCCGTAGCTCTCGTCCTTCATCAGATCCAGCGGCAAAGTCCGCAGAGGGACGTCCACCTGTCCCTGCAGCTCCTCCAGCCGCTCCTTTCTGCGGGCGATGACCCAGATCTCGTCGATCCCGCCCCGCTGGGCGGTCATTTTCACAAATTCTCTCCCCATGCCGGAGGAGGCGCCGGAGATAACGGCAACGCGCATAAGACTTCCACTCCTGTCAACGGTTTTATTTGATTTATTGTATCATACCCCATGTTGGATTTCCAATCCTTTTTGTCCTTTTTTCCCGCAAGCGGGCCCTCCTGTGGATTTTTCCGTGGGTTTCGTGGATTATCGACAAGAAACGCCGGAAAATTTTGTTGAAAATTATGTCGAACAACCGTTTGCATTTGTCGAACAGATGTGCTATACTGTTTTCAAATAAACGAACACTTGTTTGTATTTTGGAGGCGATCACCATGAAGAAACACGGTCAACGGATGGAGCTTTTGGGCGGCTTGGGCCTGCTGTGGCTGGCCATGGCCTCCGACGGCGGCATCATCGGCGTCCTGCCCACTGTTTTGCTGGGGCTTCTGTGCGTCTCTGTTCTGCTTTTGGGCGATATGTTCACCCGTCCCCGCAAAAGGCGCGCCCGCCGCGCTTCCCCGGCGGCCCGGCCCGTTCCCGCCAACGTGGTGCCTTTCCCCGCCTCCCGCGCCGCCTGATCCCGAAAAAATCACCCGCCTGCCGCGTTTGCTACCGCCTAATAAAGAAGTAATCAAAAACAGAATTGTTGGTTGTAAGCAGTCAAGTAAAATGTACAAATTTTCGCCAGGAAATGTACAGTTTTTCTGAGCACCAGATCAGGTAGAGCCCGTAATGGATTCATGGTGCTCAAGTCTGTAGCTGTTTCCGGTCATGTTAATGATTTCGCAGTGG
>JAFSZV010000047.1 GCA_017455565.1 Clostridia bacterium | reverse complement strand
GCGGGTTCAAGTCCCGCCATCCGCACCATTTTTCTTCCCCGGAGGCTGCTTATGCGCGAGTGGTGGAATTGGCAGACTCGCTAGATTCAGGTTCTAGTGTGCTTTACGCACGTGCGGGTTCAAGTCCCGCCTCGCGCACCAGACAAAAAGAGACGTGTTTCGACACGTCTCTTTTTGTTTGGTATCGCCGCTTCGCGGCCTTGTTTTTTGCCGCGGGCAGCGCCGGAGGAAGGCGGATGCGGCTTAGGAGCGATAGGTCTCCAAATCCAAAAGCCCCTCGCTTTTTGCCACGATCACGGTTGCCGCCATGTCGCCGGTGGTGTTGTTCATGGTGATGAACATATCCGTGATCGGGGACACGCCCATGATCAGGCCGACGGCCTCGATGGGCACGCCCAGAGCCGCCAGGACCACGCCCATGCACACCAGAGTCGCGCCGGGCACGCCGGGGCAGCCCAGCGAAAGCAGAATGATGGTGATGGACAACGGCGCCAGAACGCTTCCCGGGACTGTCACGCCGTAGGCTCTGGCCAGGAACAGCCCGGCCACCACCAGATAAATGGTGGTGCCGTCCATGTTGACGGTGGCGCCCAAGGGGATGGAAAAGCTGCTTACCTTGGGGGCGACGCCCAGCTTCTTGGTGCAGATATCCATGTTGGTGGGCATGGCTGCCGAGCTGGAGGAGAGGGTCAGACTGGTCAGCATGCCCTCGCGGCATTTGCTGAAAAAGGTGATCGGATTCAGCCGGCCTATCACGGAAACCATCAGACCGTAAAAGACCAGCATACAGGCAATACACAGCAGGCATGTTCCGACAAATCCCAGCACCGACAGCAGAGAGGAGCTGCCGGATTCAACGATCATCAGCGCCGTGGAGCAGAATACGGCCAGGGGGATCACCTGGGAGATCAGGGTGGTGATGGTCAGGAACAGGGAATTGCAGGCGTCAAAGAAGTCCTGCAGGAGCGGGGCGTACTTCCCGATCATCCCCACCGCTACGCCGCACAGCACGCCGAGGAAGATGACTTGCAGGGTGTCCGATTCCAGAAACGGCCGCACAAAGTTGGACGGCACGATGTTCATGATCGTGGTTCGGATAGAGGTGTCTACATTGGTATCGACGTGGACCGCCTCGATGTTGCTTCCCAGCGAAAGCGCAAAGCCGAACTGGCCGGGCTGAATGACCAGGGACAGCACGATGGAGAGCACCACCGCGACGACGGTGGTGATGAGATAGATTCCCATGACCTTGACCGCGATCCGTCCCAGCTCCGCCAGATCCTTGAACTGGGCGATGCAGGAGACGATGGAGAAAAACACCACCGGCCCGATGATGATTTGCAGCGCGTTCATAAACATGGTCTTGACCGGGTTCAGCAGATAGAAGGCCAGAGCGTCCGAGAAACCGGACGGAAGGATGTGATTCATGCACAGCCCGAACAGCAGTCCCGCGAAGAGCGCGCCGATCGTCCAAAGCAGCCTTGACGTCTGGGCCTGCGCCACCAGGATCCTGCCGTGGTTGACGCCGCTCCTGTGGCTGATCTTCAGGATGTCGCCCTGGGATTTCAGAAGGGCGGAACGGATGGCCTGCTGGGCGTCGGTTTCCTCCAACTCGTCCAGACTTCCCGCCTCCCAGCCGTTCAACGGGTCAAACTCGCTGCCGGGGACGCGGAACGAAACGCTGGGACTCCCGAAGAACCGCTGCACCTGGATCCGGAGCGCCGCCCCGGGGGCGGCGTGCTGCAGAAACTGCGGCAGCAGTTCCTCCGCCAGCAGCACCGTGCGCAGCACCTGCTTCCTTGGTACGCCCAGCTCGCCGAGCGCGCTTTCAATAAAATCCAGGCTTTCCGCCAGCGCCGCGCCTTCGGAACACAACACATCCTTCTTTTTGTTCATAATTCGTCTTTTTAACATCTGAATATCCTCCTGAGACATCGCCGGGGCAAGGGAGATCGCCCTGACCGCAGGACCCTGCGCCGACGCGCCGTAAAAGATGCGCGGTGATGGGAAAAAGCAAAGAAAACGGCACAAACGATCGCTGCTTTCAAATAAGGAAGCATAACAAAAGCGCGAAGTGGTGTCAAGAATGAGAGCATAAAAAAACGCGAAAAAAGCGTGATGTAACTATTGACATTACAACAAGTATGTGTTATTCTCTCGGCGTGAACCATCGAAGTGCAGCTTGCCGGGGAGCAGGCGCCATGAAAAAAGGAAGCGGAATGATGTTTGATTTTACGAATGTATGGCTGAAAAAATCCGCCGGAACCTATGCCGAGCAGGTCGAAAAACTGAAAAAAGCGCTCTCGGAGTGCGACGCGGTGCTGATCGGCGCGGGCTCCGGACTGTCCACCTCGGCGGGCTTCACCTATTCGGGAGAGCGGTTCGAAAAGTTTTTCGGGGACTTTGCTGACAAGTATCATTTTGCGGATATGTATACCGGCGGATTTCGTGTCATACTGCTTCCGCCGGAGGAGCTTTGGGCGTATTGGAGCCGCAATATCTACATCAACCGCTATATGGATCCGCCTAAGCCGGTCTACAAAAAGCTGTTTGAGCTGGTGCGGGATAAGGACTATTTCGTGCTGACGACCAATGTGGATCATTGCTTCCAGAAGGCCGGTTTTGACAAGCAGAGGATATTTTATACACAGGGGGACTATGGCTTATGGCAGTGCAGCGAGCCGTGCCATGACGCCACCTACGACAATGCGGAGACTGTCCGCAAGATGGTGCTGTCGCAAGGCTTCGTGATCGCGGAGGACGGAACATTGACTGTTCCGAAGGGCGTGACGCTTAAAATGACGGTCCCCGCGGAGCTGGTGCCGCGCTGCCCGGTTTGCGGAAAGCCCATGAGCATGAACCTCCGCGCGGATGATACCTTTGTGGAGGACGCGGGCTGGCACGCGGCGTCGAGGCGGTACGCCGACTATCTGGAGGCTCACGACGGGCAGCGGCTTTTGCTGCTGGAGCTGGGCGTCGGCGGCAACACGCCGGTCATCATCAAGTATCCCTTCTGGCGCATGACGGAGAAAAACAGGAACGCCACCTACGCCTGCGTCAACCTCGGCGACGCCGAGGCGCCGGACAGGATCGCCGATCGCTCGATCTGCATCGACGCGGACATCGGCGCGACGCTGGAGGATCTGCGGTGATCGGACGGCCTCCGGCCCGCCTGTGTTTTGCCCGGTGACAGGATCGGAAAAATAAACTGCCGAGCGGAAGCGCGACGCCGATGCGGAAGAAAACCGCGTCGGCGCCGCTTTTTGCGTAGAAACTGTTATTTTGCGGTCTTTCGGCCGAGAATTGTCAAGTCTATTTAAACAAAAAACCGAAAAAATTATTAGGAGAGTAGGGCAAGCTGCTCTTCGAAACATTCCTGCGCTGTCCTGTAGCCTAGTATTTTACGGTGCATAGAATTGATGGCACGAGCGGCGGCGTCTGCGTCACGCTGTGTGCGACGCGCCATAGACTGACCTTTCGGGAAGAAACGACGGACAAGCCGATTGCAATTCTCATTGCTACCACGTTCCGAACTACAGTATGGATGACAATAATAAACGGGTATGGGAAGTTGAAAGGCTGCGGAAAATTCCGAGCCATTATCTACCGTGATAGTCTTAAATGTACCTTTCGGGAATGTT
>JAFSZV010000046.1 GCA_017455565.1 Clostridia bacterium | reverse complement strand
TCTTCGACCCGCCGTCGGCGGGCGGCTGCCTGATCCCACGTCGCAGGTTTCTTTTGGCGGGATACAACAGAGTCAGAATTGACGCCGCCGATGTTCACGCATTTTTCTCAAACTGTGGTCTTGACAAGGGGACCATCATAAATAAACAATTGAGTCTGTCCGCCTTCACCGACGAACTGGCGCAAGTGCGGACGAAGAAAAAAGAGTTTCTGGAACAAATCAACCGCATCATTCCGTAGGGAGCGTGGATCGCACGCATTCAGCCGTTCTATTACAAAGGAGAGCGCGGCAACAAGCCCTACGATCTGGAATTGATGCTTCGCATCTATATGCTGCAAAACCTTTACGACCTGTCGGACGAAGGCACGATAGCGGAGATCATTGACAGCCGCGCCGTTTCGGAGTTCTGCGGGGTGGATTCGAGCAATCAGGTTCCCAATGGCGACACGCTGGGGCGGTTCCGCAATCTGCTGATACAACACGGCCTGCAGGAGCAGCTTTTCACACAGGTCGTCGTGATGCTCATGGAGCGCGGTTTGATTCTCAAGAAGGGAACGATGGTGGACTCCACGATTATTTCTTCGCCCTCTTCCACCAAGAACAAGGACAAGAAGCGTGATCCGGACGCACACCAGACCAAGAAGGGCAACACGTGGCACTTCGGCGATAAGGCGCATATCGGCGTAGACCGGAACAGCGGCCTGGTGCATACGGTGGAGGCGACCTCGGCGAAATCATGTTCGCGCTGGCGAATCTGATTCTGGCTGACAGGCCCTGCCTGGCGGCTTGATTCATTGCGCCGCGTGAAATGAAATCGAAAAGCTTTCCACAGCAAATCATTCATACGGGCAGCGCCCGCGTAATTTTTGACGCGGCTGTTTAGCTCCGCACCAGTGGCCGTTGGCCGCAATTTACAAACAGGAAATGAAACCGCTTGAAAGGATTTCTGACGCCATGAAAAACTATGATCGTCTGGGGGAAGTATTCCGCGATTTTAGAGCCAATCGAAACATCTCTTTAAAACAGATCGCAGATGAAAGCGTATCGGCATCTCAGATCTCGCGCTTTGAACGAGGCGAGACAGACATTTCCATTACCAAATTTTTGAGAATGTTAGAAAACATGCACGTGGAAATGAATGAGTTTATGGATGCAGTGCATGGGTATGGCAAAACAGAGATCATCCGGTTTATGAGCCAATTGGTTTCGCTTGAGTATAAAAGGGACAAGGCTGGCTTTCAGCAGCTTTTTAACGAACAAAAAGAAAAGTTTGAAAAGAACCCTTCGGTATATCTCTATCATTTAAACATGATTTTGGCCCAAAGCTTTATTTGTAAGTGTGATGACACAGTGCCATTCCCAGAGAAATACTTAGACGAGGCAACAGATTACCTTTTTACCGTTGCAGAATGGAAGGTTTATGAACTGATTCTGATTGGGAATCTATATCTGTTTATAGACATACCGCTTCTTCATAAAATGGGTCAGGAGATCCTGCGCAATTATTCCAGAAACGGCGCCAATAAGGGCTTGGTTATCATTACTCTATTAAACATCTGGGAAACCTGCATTCATAGAGATACGCTGAAGATCGCAGCATATTATAAGGACAATATCTTGCCTCTGATTGCGGATGAGACCTTGTTATACGAAAGAAATCTTTATCACTTTTTATCAGGACTCTATCATTTTAAAAGCGGTGAAAAAGAATCTGGAAAAAAAGAAATGGAACAGGCAATACAGATATACGAATGGCTGGGATGCGATAATCTGGCCCGCAATTATATTGAGGATTTAAACAGATATACAGCTTGATTTTGCATATATGCAAAATTTGATACCCTTCGACTGTAATGAATTATAATTTGTTCATGATAAGTTGGAGGTCTTCTTTATGAGCAATAAGAAAATAAGAAAAAATGAAGCATTGCTGTGGTTTGGAAGCTGGACTTCACGGATTGGAAATATTATTTTTGACTATGCAAACAGTATCAGCATCGTCGGCGCCTTTGCCGGAAAACCTTGGATATTGGCAACATACCAGAGTTCCGAGACGATCATTCAGATTCTTTTCAATCTGATCGGAGGGGCGAAGGCAGATAAGGGTAACAGAAAAAAGATCGTAATCATTACCGATATGTTGGCCGCTTTGATTTGCGGCTTCTTAAGCTTTTTTGTGGGTACAGGCTTCATGGCGCAGGTAATGGTTATTGTAAACGCCCTTTTAGCCGTAGTATCCGCTTTCAATTCACCGACATATAAATCCTTGATCCGCGAGGTTATTGAAAAAGAACGTATTGGATTTTTTAACTCGATATCCCATGCCGGCGGAGAATTCATCCGCGTTACCGGCCCCATTATTGGCGTTGGATTAGTTGGAGTTATCGGAGTAAGAGGCGCACTTCTCTTTGACGCCTGCACATTTGCAGTATCGGCTGCATCGGAATTATTCCTTACAAAATTAGACGGAACAGTTGAAAGTAAAACAGACAAGAAGAATGTTCTGGCTGATATCGTGGAAGGCTTTGGTTATCTGGTAAAAGAAAAGAAGATCCTGTTTTTGGTTATCCTTGCTTCTTTCGTAAACTTCTTTTTGGCCGGATATAATCTTTTGCTTCCATACACAAATATAATTTATGATGGAATACTGGATAATTTTTACAGCAAAGCGCTTGCCATGGAAGCTGTCGGCGGGATCATAAGCTCCGCAGTTTGCGCCAAGATTGTGAATAAATTCAAAGACAACATTCTGGCATTGATTGTGTTTTTGTTTGGAACAGGATTTGTTCTTGTGTTGGAACCAATTTTTGCTTTGACTGCAAATTATTACCTGTGCCTGATTCCATTTGCGCTGTTTGGAATATCTTTAACGGCATTTAACATCCAATTCATGTCTTTTGTTCAGGTAGCAGTCAATGAAAACTATTTAGGAAGAGTGTTTAGCATCATCTTTACCGTTGCAGTATTGTTTATGCCGGTTGGATCATTTCTTTTCTCCATATTTGTGAACGCAAGTGATGTCAATAGTTTCTATACGGTTGGCGGTGGAATCATGCTTTTGTCGCTGTTAAGTATACTAATCCATTATTTGTATAAAAAGGCATGATGGTATTGGCGGCAAGAGATTCCCTCCCCTTCCATTCTACCTGATGCTGGTGAAACCCTTCTGAAAACAACTACGCTGCAAGTCCGTTACGGCTTGCAGCGTAGTTCTATGTGCGCAGCACCACTCGCTTCTTCTCTTTGCATCCCGTTGCAGAAAAAAGCGTCGTTTCCGGCGCAAAAAGCCAGATCCTCAAGCGCGGACCGGGCTTTTTTATAAGACCCTTTGATCGGATGCTTTTATACAGCCACGCGGCAGAATGATTTCTTCCCTTTTTGCAAAGCAGGAGCCCCCGCAACGCGGGGGCTCCTGCCCGTTTTATTTCACGATCACCCGGTGGAAGGTCTTTTTTCCTTTTTTCAGGATGAAATCCCCCGCAAAATCGGTGGCGGTGAAGACGCGGTCGAAGGCGCTGATCTTCTCGTCGTTGGCGGTCACGCCGCCCTGCTGCACCAGTCGGCGGGCCTCGCCTTTGGAGGGGGCCAGCCCGGTTTTGACCAGCAGGTCGAGAATGGTGATCCCCGCGCCGATCTCGTCGGCGGAAAGCGCGGTGGTGGGCATATCGTCGGAAACGCCGCCCTGCGCGAAGAGCGCCTTTGCGGCGGCCTGCGCCTTGTCGGCCTCGTCTTTGCCATGAACCATCTGGGTGAGCTCATAGGCCAAAATCTCTTTGGCGCGGTTGAGCTCCTGCCCTTCCCATTTATCCATCTCGTCGATCTGCTCCAGCGGCAGGAAGGTGAGCATCCGCACGCACTTCATCACGTCGGCGTCGCCCAGATTGCGCCAATACTGGTAAAACTCGAAGGGCGAGGTCTTTTCGGGATCCAGCCAGACGGCGTTGCCCGCCGTCTTGCCCATCTTTTGACCGTTGGAATCGGTGAGCAGGGTGATGGTCATGGCGTGGGCGTCCTTGCCCAGTTTTTTGCGGATGAGTTCGGTGCCGCCCAGCATATTGCTCCACTGGTCATCGCCGCCAAACTGCATATTGCAGCCCTCGTGCTGGAAGAGGTAGTAGAAATCGTAGCTCTGCATGATCATGTAATTGAATTCCAGGAAGCTGAGCCCCTTCTCCATGCGCTGCTTGTAGCACTCGGCGCGGAGCATATTGTTCACCGAGAAGCAGGCGCCCACCTCCCGCAAAAGCTCCACATAATTGAGCTTGAGCAGCCAGTCGGCGTTGTTGACCATCTTGGCCTTACCGGGGCCGAACTCGATGAATTTTCCCATCTGCCTGCGGAAGCATTCGGCGTTGTGGTCGATGTCCTCGCGGGTGAGCATTTTTCGCATATCGGTGCGGCCGGAGGGGTCGCCGATCATGGTGGTGCCGCCGCCGATGAGGGCGATGGGCCGGTTGCCCGCCTGCTGAAGCCGCTTCATCAGGGTCAGCGCCATGAAATGCCCCGCCGTCAGACTGTCGGCGGTGCAGTCAAAGCCGATGTAAAAGGTGGCCTTGCCGTTGTTCACCATTTCGCGGATGTGTTCCTCGTCGGTCACCTGGGCGATTAGGCCCCGGGCCTTGAGTTCTTCATAGATTTCCATAGGTATCGATCTCCTTTATCTCTTTAACATATTATTTCTCATATCCGACCAGCGTCATACCTTCGTGGATGCATCGAACAAAACCGTTGCGCCGGTAGCCCATCTTTTCGTAAAGATGGCAGTTCCCTTTTTCCTGCAGGATGGTATCGAGAAGCCAGTTCTCCGCACCGTGCAGCCGTTCCGCCTCCCGGATCGCCGCCTGTGCATACCCTTTGTTTCGATACTGCGGAAGAATAAACAGCGGAGCGATCCGCTTGCATTCGCCTTTTTTTCGATCCACCACGCGGATCGCGCCCACGTTTTCCCCGCCGTTTAAGACGACAAAATAATAATAGGTATAATCCTGCGTCAGCCTCGCTTTCACCTTTTCCATCGGCTCCGCGCCTGGATTTGTGTCATAGTCGCGGTATTTTTCCAGAAGCCCCGCAAAAGCGCTTATCTGCATGAGATGGATCACTTGCGCGTCCTTTTCTCCAGCCAGCACAAGCCGTACCGCCATATGAAGCCCTCCTTCCTCGGTTTCGGGACAGAAAAAAGCCCCCCGTCCCGTGTGGGGACAGAGGGCGAAAACTCGCGGTACCACCTCTGCTCGCCGCCTCCTCGCGAAAGCGGCCTCACGGAGTGCCATCACACTCCTGCGCGATAACGGGCGCACCCGCGGCCTCCTACCCGCCCGAACGGGCGCTCAGAGCCGGGCTCACGGCTGTATTCCCCAGCGGACGCTTTACCTGCTTTCACCTGCCGCAGGCTCTCTGAAAAGCGGAAACCGAGGGTACTTGTGCCGATCATAGCCGTTTGAATTCTATCATGATAATTATTTATATCACATGATTGCGGTTTTGTCAACGGGAGAATGGGGACTTATCGGTTCTCCCGCTCTTTTTTATACGCCTCTGCCTGACGCAGCAGCTCCCGGGCGCCGTCCAGCGTGGCCTGCGTCACGTGGAGGCCGGCGTTCATCCGGGCGATCTCGCGGACGCGGCCCTCGTTGTCCAGCCGTTCCACGTCCGTAAAGGTGCGGCCATGTTCGGTGCGTTTGCGCACATGATACTGCCAGTCAGCCAGACAGGAGATCTGCGGCAGATGGGTGACGCAAAGCACCTGACGTCCCCGGCCGATGGCGTAAAGTTTCTCGCCCACCCGGCTGGCCGCCCGGCCGGAAACGCCGGAATCCACCTCGTCAAACACCGACGTGATCTTCTCTTCTCCCGCGGAAAGGACGTTTTTCATCGCCAGCATGATGCGGGAAAGTTCACCGCCGGAGGCTACCTTTGCCAGCGGTTTCAGGTCTTCGCCGGCGTTGGCCGAAAGCAGGAAGCGCACGCTGTCGGTGCCTTTTTTGGTAAAGCGGGTCTGCCCCTCCCGGCGAAGATCCTCGATCTGCGCCACAAAGCGGGCTCCCGGCAGATCGAGATCGGCCAGTTCCTTGCGGATCCGAACCGACAGGCGCTCCGCCGTCTGCTCCCGCAGCTCGTGCAGGCGATCCGCCGCCTGAGAAAGCGCGGCCCGCTGCCGGGCATAGTCTGCTTTGAGCCCGTCCAGATCCTCGTCCAGCCCGTCCAGCGCGGCCAGTTCGACCTCCAGCGCGGCGCGATGCTCCTCCAGCCCGTCGGCGGGAACGGCATATTTCACACAAAGACGGGAGATGCGGTCAAGACGCTGTTCGGTTTCCTCCAGCTTTTGCGGCGCGTATTCCAGCGAGGCCGTCAGATCGGCAAGAGAGGCCGAAAGATCCTGCGCCAGAATCGAAAGCTCCTTTGCACGGCTTTCCAGTCCCTCGGCGGCAGCGCTGAAACGGGCGCTGCGGCTCAAGGACTTTGCTGCCTGCGCCAGCAGATCGGCCGCACCGTCACGGCCCTCTTCTCCGTCCAAAAGCAAAGCGGCCTCATAAAGCCCGTCCGCGATTTTTTCGCTGTTTTGCAGTTGGGCGCGCAGCGCCAGCAGTTCCTCCTGCTCGCCGGGGCGGACGGCGGCCTTTTGCAGTTCGTCGATCTGCAGGGGTAGAAGCGAACGGCGGCGCGCTTTCTCCGCCGCGCTCATGGACAGCGCCCTGATGCGGCGGTTGAGATGCAAAAGCGCCTCATATTTTTCATAATAGGCGTCCAGTTCCCGCTGCGGAAGACCGAAGGCATCGAGATAGTCGATATGCTGCTGCTCGTCCAGCAGATGCATTCCGTCGTGCTGGCCGTAAATGCTCACCAGACGCCGCCCCAAAGCGCGCAGCATGGGAAGCGTGGCAGGCTTGCCGTTGATCCGGCAGAGATTGCGCCCGTCGGCATGGATCTCCCGGGACAAAAGCAGCTCTCCGTCGCCGGAAAGGCCCAGTTCCGCAGCCGTTTCCCGCGCCGCCGGGCTCAAATCATCGAAGAGCGCCGTGACACAGGCGCGGCTCTGCCCCGTGCGGATCAGGTCACGGCTGACCCGGCCGCCCAGAATGGCGCCGAGCGCGTCGATGATGATGGATTTTCCCGCGCCCGTTTCGCCGGACAGCACCGAAAGACCGCCCTCAAAAGTGAGTTCGGCGGTTTCGACCACGGCGACGTTTTCGATCAGAAGCCGGCGAAGCATGGATCAGGCAAGCATATCGGACACCAGCTCGCAGAATTGCTCGGCCTCTTCGCTGGTGCGGAGGATGATGAGGATGTTGTCGTCGCCGGCAATGGTTCCCACGATGTTCGGGATCTTCATGGCGTCGATGGCGGTGGCGGCGGCGTTCGCCATGCCCACCAGTGTTTTGAGAACCACCAGATTCTGCGCCCGGTCGATCTTGACGACGCATTCGCGGAAGATGTTTTTCAGGCGGGCAAGATGAGTGGCCGAACCGCTCTGATCGGGGGTGGAATACTGGTAGCCGCCCGAATGGGAGGCAACCTTGATGAGGCGCAGCTCCTTGATGTCGCGGGAAATGGTGGCCTGCGTGGTTTGGAAGCCCTGCTCGCAAAGATAGCGGGAAAGCTCTTCCTGTGTCTTGACTTCGCGGTTTGAGATGATCTCAAGAATAGCGGCTTGTCTTTTGAATTTCATTTTGACGTCCTCTCACTCGTAAGTTTTTGGCGGATGATCTCATAAAAACCCTGCCCCTTTATCCGCAGCAGGGAGAAGGTCTTTTGGGAGCGGCGGATGACCACGCGGTCGCCGTCGTGAAGCTCGCAGGTATCGCCGTCGGGCGAAAGGAATACCTGGTGCGAGCGGCAGTCGCTCAAAATGGTGACTTCACTTCCGGCGTTGATGACGAAGGACTGCACCGTCAGCGAATGGGGGCAGATGGGCGTCACCGCGAAGCATTGGCTGGAGGGGGCCAAAATCGGACCGCCCGCCGCCAGCGAATAGGCCGTAGAGCCGGTGGGCGTGGCAATGATGACGCCGTCGCCGCTGAACTCAAAGACCTTCTGCCCGTCGACCACCACGGCCAGCGGGATCACACGGTTGAAAAAGCCCTTGGCCACTACGGCGTCGTTGAGCGCCGTGGCCTGATAGACCGTTTCGCCGGCGGCGTTCTGTACGGAAATGTCCAGCATGATCCGGTCATCAAGTGTAAAGTGTTCATCCTTTACCATCCGTACCAATTCAAGCTCTTCCGGCTCAATCTCGCTCATAAAACCCACGGTGCCGCAATTGACGCCCAGTACGGGCTTGCGATAGCGCGAGGCAGGCTGCGCCATCCGCAGAATCGTGCCGTCGCCGCCCACCACCATGATGAACTGGCAGCGGTCGTAAATGGTGTCTTCCGTCAGAAACCGGACGGCGGAAAAATCAATGGTCCTGTCAGCCGTCAGCTGCTCCCGGAACTCCTCCAGAACCATCACCTCGAATCCTTCCTTCAGAAGAAACCTGATCAGCCGACGGCTGACCAGCACGGCGTTTGGTTTGGTGGGGTTTGGCTGTACCATGACCCTGTTCATAAGCATCCCTTTCCTTTCGTATCTGTCGCATGCGCGCGGCGCACCAACGCGGCAAGATCGGGCTGAAGCGGCTCTCCCGTTTGACGCAGCCATGCCAGAAACTCGATATTTCCGTCGCCGCCGCGAATGGGCGACGGCTCCAGCCCCGCAAGCACGAAGCCGTTCAGCGAAAACTGTATCACCGTTTCCCGCAGAACGGCAAGGTGGATCTTTGGATCCCGGATCACGCCGGTGCGGCCTACGGCGGCCCTTCCCGCCTCAAACTGGGGCTTGATGAGCACAATAGCCTGACCGTCGGGTGAAAGATGGTTCTTGATCGCCGGAAGCACCAGCCGCAGCGAGATAAAGGACACATCGCAAACGGCAAGCACAGGCTTTTCGGGCAGCGCGTCAGGCGAAAGAGTCCGGATATCAGTCTGCTGCAGGTCGGTGACCCGCGGATCGCTCCGCAAAGCGGGCGCAAGCTGATCGGTGCCCACATCCACGGCGTAAACGTGCGCCGCGCCGTGCTCCAGCAGATATTGGGTAAACCCCCCGGTAGAGGCGCCCACATCAAGGGCGATCACGCCCTCCGGCGAAACGGAAAAAGTCTCCATGGCGCCGCGAAGCTTCTGTGCGGCGCGGCTGACGTAATGCCCCCCATCGCCCAAAAGGGTCAGCTCCGCATCCGGACCGACCAGCTGCGAAGCCTTGTCCGCCGGGACTCCGTTGACCAAAACGACGCCCTGAGCGATGAGTTCCTTGGCCCGGTCCCGCCCGGTGACCAGGCCCCGCTCTACCAGCAGTACGTCCAGCCGCCTGTTTTCCCGCTCAACCACGAACAAGCTCCTTTGCGGCTGAAACAATCGCTTCAGCATCAAGATGATAAGCACTGTAAAGTTCATCCACTTTACCCTGTGGAATGAACTGATCCTTCAAATTCAAGAGCCGCAGCCGCAGGAAATACCCCTGCTCTGACAGCAGCTCCGCCAAGCGTTGCCCCATACAGCCCTGCTCCACGCAATCCTCCAGCACCAGTAGGCCGCAAACGCCTTGAAGTGCCTGCAGCACCGCCGCAGGATCGGGAAGATCCAGTCGGTTGAGCTTGACCACGCGGAGCGAAACGCCCGCCTGTTCCAGCCTTTCCGCCGCCTCCAGCGCCTGATTCAGCAGGATGCCATAAGTACAGATTGCCAGATCGCTCCCCTCCCGCACCACGGCGCAGGAAGCGTTCATGGTGTCGTCTGTAAAGCGGCCTTCGCCGCCCCGGGGATAGCGCACGGCAACGGGGCCGGTTTCTTCCTCCACGGCGCGCCGCAGCGCCGTTTCCAGCTCGGCATAGCTTGCTGGGACATAGATCTTCATTCCCGGGATCGTCCGGAGATAGGGCACGTCAAAGGCACCCTGATGGGTCTCGCCGTCGGCGCCCACAAGCCCCGCCCGGTCCACGGCAAAGACCACGTGAAGGCCGCCGATGGCCACGTCGTGGATCATCTGGTCATAGGCCCGCTGCAAAAAAGTGGAGTAAACGGCGCAGACCGGCTTCATGCCCCGGGCTGCAAGGCCCGCAGACATGGCCGCCGCATGCTCCTCCGCGATGCCTACGTCAAAAAACCGTTCGGGATATCGCCGCGCAAACGGCTCCAGTCCCGTTCCCGGCGCCATGGCGGCCGTCACGGCGCAGATCGTGCCGTCGCTTTGCGCCAGCCGCTCCATCGTTTCCCCAAAGACCTCAGAAAAATCCGCCCGGTGCGCGGCCTTGGCACAGCCCGTGGCCACGTCAAAGGCCGCGACGCCGTGAAACGCCGTGGGAGACTGCTCCGAGGGCAGATAGCCCTTGCCCTTGACGGTCTTGAGATGGACCACCACGGGACATTGCCGCTTGCGGGCTTGCTCCAGCAGGTTGCAGACGGTGGCAACATCATGGCCATCGGCAGGGCCGAGATATTCAAAGCCCATCAGTTCAAAAATGGTTTCTTTCAAAATGGCGGTACGCAGACGGTCTTTGATCGCGGAAATGCCACGAATGATGCCCTTGCCGCCGGGAATGTGCGAAAGGATGCGCTTGGTCCGCTCTTTCATGCGGAAATATCGCTTTTTCAGGCGGATGGCTGAAAGCCGCTTGGCGATGGCCCCCACGTTGCGGCTGATGGACATATCGTTGTCGTTGAAGATGACGATAAGCGGCAGGCCGGACTGTCCGGCATCGTTCAGGGCCTCATAAGCCATGCCTCCGGTAAGCGCACCGTCGCCTAAAATACACACCGTGGCGTTGCCCTCGCCCCGCAGTTTTTTCGCCCGCGCCATGCCCAGCGCCACAGAAACCGACGAGGAAGCATGGCCCGAAACGGCGCTGTCATATTCGCTCTCGGAAGGGCGGAGAAAGCCGCTCAATCCGCCCATTCGGCGCAGGGTGCCGAACCGTTCCCGCCGTCCGGTGAGCATCTTATGCACATAGGATTGATGCCCTACGTCGAACAGGATGTCGTCCGCGGGCGCAGAAAAGACCCGATGGACCGCAACGCTCAGCTCCACAGCCCCAAGATTGGAGGCCAGATGGCCGCCGGTTCGAGAAACGTGGGCGATGAGGAATTCCCGGATCTCGGAGCAGAGCGCCGGAAGCTCTCCGACCGGGAGCCGCTTGAGATCGGCGGGCGTATTGATCTGTTCCAGCAAGGGATATTGCCGCATGGAAACGCCTCTTTTCCGAATAGTCAATGGTCGCGGCGGGCAAGCTGCCTTGCCAGCGCCGTAAGAAACCCGTTTCCCTCGAAGGCTCCGGCAGCGCGGACGGCGCGGACGGTCAGATCATCGACGCGGCGCTGACATTCTTCCTGCCCGCAGAGGGAAACGAAGGTGGATTTTTGTTTGGCCGCGTCGCTGCCCGTGGCTTTGCCCAAAGCGGCGCTGTCGCCGATGACGTCCAGCAGGTCGTCGCGGATCTGAAAAGCCATGCCCAGCGTGTCGGCATATTGTTCCGCCGCCTCCAGCTTTTCCTGCGGGGCGCCCGCCAGCAGGCAGCCGCCCACGCAGGCCGCCCGCAGCAAAGCTCCCGTTTTTTTAGAAATCATTTGCAAAAGCTCCCGCTCAGAGGGGGCCTTCCCTTCCAGCAAAAGATCCTCGATCTGGCCGCCGATCATGCCGAATACGCCACTGCATCTGCCGATATAGGCGGCTGCCGCCACGGCACGTTCGGTCGGGACGGCCGTTTGCGACAGCATGATCTCAAAGGCCCGGTTTAACAGCGCGTCGCCCGCCAGCGTAGCCACGGCCTCGCCGTAAACCTTGTGATTGGACAGGCGGCCCCGGCGGTAATCGTCGTTGTCCATGCAGGGCAGGTCGTCGTGGATCAGAGAATACGTGTGGATCATCTCCAGCCCGCAGGCAAAGGGGAGCGCGTCCTCCGGCGCGCCGCCGCAAAGACGGTAAAACTCCAGCAAAAGCGCTGGGCGGAGCCGCTTTCCCCCGCCGAGAAGGCTGTAACGGCAGGCATCGGTCAGTCGGCCCGCGTAGCCCTCCTCCTGCGGAACATACCGGTCCAGCGCCGCTTCGGTCATGGCGGCGTATCGCTTCATCATCTGTTCCGGCATATCAGTCCTCCGCCCCGGCGAAGGCCTCTTCCGCAGGGCCGTTTTCGGTTTTGGTAAGCAGCGACACCTGCTGCTGGGCCTTGTCCAGCGCATCGGTGCAGTTCCGGATCAGCTTTGCGCCCTCTTGAAACAGGGCAAGACTCTCGTCCAGCGGCGCGTCGCCCCGCTCCAGGGCGTTGACAATCTCCTCCAGACGGTCCATGGATTGTTCAAAATTGAGCTTTTTCGCCATCTTCGGTTCCTTTCTCTACACGATCCACTTTGCAGTACGCCCGCCCGTCGGACAGGCGAAGGCCGACGGCGTCTCCCGCCAAAAGCTGCGTGACCGAGCGGATCACCTTGTCGTCTTTGGTCATCACGGCATAGCCGCGGCTCAGCACCTTCAACGGGCTGAGGGCGTCGAGCCGCGCGGCGATCTGGGAAAAGCGCTGCCGCCTGCGCTGCAAAAGCGTCTCTCCCCCGTGCTCCAGCCGCTGGCGCAGAAGCTCCAGCAAAAGCGCCTTTTGCTGGATGGCCGCCTCTGGCGCTTTCATAACGGGGCTCTTTTTCAAGCGTTCCAGCCGCTGGTGCACCGACAGGAGCTTGCGCTCCTGCGCACGTCGCATCCGCAGGGCAAGCTGGGCCAGAGTCTGCCGCACCTCTTCCCTGTCGCAAACGGCAAGCTCGGCGGCGTTGGAAGGCGTGGCGGCCCGCACGTCGGCCACAAAATCGGAGATGGTCACGTCGGGCTCGTGGCCCACAGCGGAGATCACCGGAGTTTTGCACCGGAAGATCGCCTGCGCCACGCATTCTTCGTTAAAGGGCCAAATATCCTCGATGGAGCCGCCTCCCCGGCCAGTGAGGATCACGTCGGCCAGCGCGTTTTGATCCACATAGTCCAACATGGCGGCGATCTCCTGCGCCGCGCCCTCGCCCTGCACCCGCACGGGACACACCAGCACCTTTGCCGCGGGCCAGCGGCGGCCGAGAATGCGGATCATATCCCGCACGGCCGCCCCCGTGGGCGAGGTGACCAGCGCCACCCGCTGTGGGTAACGGGGCAGCGGTTTTTTATATTCTTCATCGAAAAAACCCTGCGCCGAAAGACGCTGCTTGAGCTGCTCAAAGGCCACCGCCAGGTCGCCCACGCCGTCGGGCTGCATGTGGGAAACGTAGATCTGATACTGCCCGCTTTTAGGAAACAGGCTCACCCGCCCGGCAAGGATCACGCCCATGCCGCTTTCGGGACGGAAGCGCAGACGCGCCGCGTCAGAACGAAACATGACGCAGGAGATCACGGCTCCCTCGTCCTTCAGGGTGAAATAGTGATGGCCGGAGGAATGCATTTTGTAATTGGAAAGCTCTCCCCGGACGCAGACCTGTGAAAGGATCTCGTCCCGGTCCAGCAACAGTTTGATATATTGGGTCAGTTGGGTCACTGAAACAGGCTGCATGGCCATGGCGATCACCTCAAACGCATAGACGCCAAAACTGCCGTCCCGACGGCGTTGTCGCCGCCCAGACCGTTTTGCGCGAAGATCACGTTGTGCTCTTGGGCAAAGAGTTCCTGCACCAGCGAGCAGACCGAAACACCGCCGGAAATCAGCACCGGGAGCGCCTCTTTGTCCCGGGCCCGCCGCGTGGCCCGGAGGATGGTCTGACCCACCGTCAGCAGCACGAAGCGGCAAACCGCACCCCCGTCCGCGCCCTTGGCAAGACGGGCTTCATACTGGTTCTGCACGCCGGAGAAGGAAAAGGTCAGCCCGTCCAGCCGGACGGGAAACCAGTCCTCCCCCGAAGCTCCCAGCGCGGCCTGCTCCACAAAGGGCCCCGCCGGAAAGGCCATCCCGAGGCGCACTCCCAGACGGTCAATGAGCTGGCCGGCGGAGATATCTCCCGTCCCGCCCAAGATCCCGGCCCGGATGATCCGGTCTTCCGAGGGCTCGACCCGCAAGAGCTCGGTGGTCCCGCCCGAGAGGTGCCAGGCAAAAAACGGCTGCTTCAGCAGCTCCAGCCGCCCGGCGGACAGCGCCGCCGCCGCAAGGTGCCCCTGCTGATGGGAAAACTCGTATACCGGCACGCCCAGCGCCGCGGCGATGGATTCGCCCACGCACTGCCCCGCCAGAAAGCAGGGCATATAGGAATCCTCCCGATCCCGCGGGCGGGTGGAAACGCCCACGGCCCGGATGGCGCCGTCGAGCCCGTCGCAGGCCTCCCGCACTCGGGCGGAAAGCTGCTTTACATGCTGAAACAGCGCGTCGCTCTGCCGCAATCCCAGCCTGCCCTGCGGCACGTCCAGCAGTTTGCCGCAGGCGCTCCACGTCCCGTCGCCGGGACAATAAAGCGCCGCGGAGGTCTTATAATTGCTGGTGTCCAGACCCAGGATCCAGGTCTTCATGCCTGCGGTTCCACCTCTTCCTTTACAAAGCTGCCCAGAATGCCGTTGATAAAGGCGGCGGCCTCGTCGGAATCGTATTTCTTGGCAAGCTCCAGCGCCTCATTCACCGATGCGCCTACGGGGATCTTCATTTCCCTCATCTCGTACATGGAAAGCCGCAGCAGACAGCGAGAAACGGCGGTGATGCGGGAAAGGTTCCATCCCACCGCGTATTTCCGGATGGCTTCATCCAGTTCTTCCTTATGCTTCATGACCCCCGTCACCGCCTGGCGGATATAGTCCTCCTGCGATTGGGGAGGAAACTCGCCGTAAAGCGCATATTCTTCCTGCAGGGACGCAAACCGCTCGTCCGTGATCTCACGCAGCAGGTCTTCCCCGCCTTTGTCCGTGTATTCTGCGGAAAACAGCAGGTGGAACACCAGCTCACGCGCGCCTCGTCTGTTCATATCCGTTCCTCCGATATTCTTGCATCGTATATTCTTTAATTAAGTATTATACGATGATTTCCCCAAAAAAGAAAGGATATTCATGCATATTTTTTGCAAAAAGGTTGATTATTTGGAAACAGGAACAGAAGGGAAAAAGGCGGCTGCGGCCGCCTTTTTCAAATGGTTTCCTTTGTTTTCCAGACAAACGATGCCGGTTTTCAAAAACGCGCCCTTCGGAAGCGGAAAAAACGCCGCCCGCACGTAATGCGGGCGGTGCTCCGGCTTTCCGGTCTTTATTTCAGCGTCACGCCGGCCACAAAGATGTTGACTGCCGCCACTTCGATGCCCACGGCGGCGTCCACCGCCGTTTTCACCGCGGTCTGGACCTGCTTTGCCACCTGGGAAAAGCTCTGCTCCATGGTCAGCAGAAGATGCAGGTCGATGGTGCAGATGCCGATCTCGCTGAACTGCACCTGAACGCCCCTGACTGTTGCCTGCGGCACGGCGGCCAGCGCCGACACGCCCGGGACAGCCAGCGCCGCCTGAGACGCGATCTCACCCAGCGCTGCAAAGGAGATATGGATCGTTCCGCCCTCTTCCTCCAACTCCAGATAGTCCTTTTCTTCGGCCATTGCATTCAGCTCCTTTGGATTGATGGTTCTATTTTACCCTATCCGGCCGTGTTTTGCAAGAGTCATTCGGTTTCGATGACCTTGATGGCCTCGGCTGCCACGCCCGCCTCATCCATCACGATATCGCGGATGCGCGCCACGTCCACCGCCTGAAGCCCGTTTTCCGGCTTGGAAACGATCACGTTGACACCGTTTTCGTTGATGAAGGCCACGCAGTCCCGATAGCCCTTTGCAATGACCAAGCTCTCGATGCGAGATTCCAGCACGGCATTGTCGGCCATAACACGGATATCGGTGCCCGCGGCGGCGCGGGCCTCTTCCGTGGCATTTGGGCTTTCAGCGGTCTGGGAAAGAATGCTCACCGCCTCGTCCCTTGCCTGCTGGCGGGAAAGTCTTGCCTGGGCGAAATAGCTTCCCTTTTCCGTGGACTCTGTCTCGGCGGGTCGGTCCTCCATGCGGTCCACCAGAACGGATTCGCCCAAAATCTTGCCGTCGGCCTGATAGTCGGTGGCGTTGGTGAGATCGCCGCCCGTGCGGGTATAATACCAGTTGAGATAGACCGCCACGCACAGCATCAGCGCCACAACGGAATAGATCGCGCCTCTTTTTTTCACAGTGATTGCCTCCTAATCTTTCATTTTTGTGATAACAATGTGATCGGCGCCCAATCCCGTAAGAGATTGGATCACCCGGGTCACCGCAAGCTGCACGGCGGCCTTATCGCCGCCCTGGCAGGCCACCGCCGCGCCCTGATAGACCGGCGAGATCTGGCCCAGAGCAACAGGGCTCTGCCCACCGCCGGCGCTTACCGTGACCAGTTGCTCCTGGCGGGATGAACTGCCGCCGGAATCTGTCCGGCTGACGGATTCCGTGGTGTCGTAGGCGTAGACCGCCGCCTGTCCGCTGCGGACAGTGAGTACGACCTGCGCCTTTCCCACCCCGTCGATACGCTCCAAAAGCGCCTCGATGCGCGTTTCCAGCGCCTCGGTGTCTTCCAGGGGGGGCGGCTGCGTCTCCGGCTGCGTGCTTTCGGCTTCGCCGCGGGGCCAAAGGATCAGGAGCAGCCCCACCAGCGCGATCAAAAGCACATACTGATATTTATCGAGCAGCCGCCGGAAATATGCCCGGGTCTGCGGTAAAATCATTTCTTTCATGGCCGCTCCTCTCTGACGGTGATTGCGTCTTCCGAAACACCCAGCTCCGACGCTACCGCTGGGATCAGGTCGGAAAGCGCCTCCGGATTGCCGCTTTTTACCGTTAAGTCAACATGCTTTATAGTGATTTTATTGTCAGCATTTTCGCAGAATACGTTTGCCGTGCAGATCACGCTCCGAGCGGCGGCACGTCCTTCAAGATAAGCGGCCAGCGCACGTTCGGCTTCTTCCGCCTGCAGGCGAAGGGCCTCGTCCCGCGCCTGCTCAAGCTCCTGTTCCAGCACCGCCTCTCGCAGGGTGAGCGGTGCTTTTTCCGACCGAACACCGCGCAGCGCGCCCGCAAGAAGGATCGCCGTCACGCAGGCGGCGGCAAACCGCACGATCTCTTTTCCCGCCGATTTTCCCGACAGTGCCAGAAGGAACGAGATCACGATCCCCCCGGCCGCCAACCGGAAAAGCGGTTCGTACAGGGCGGTCATACCGCCGTCACCGTTAGCGCCACAGCCACCGTGATGAACTGGAGCACACAGCAGGCCGCCAGGATGCCCGTCAGCATACGATAGGTGTCCGCCACTGCCTGAAGCATGGTCTGAACGCCTCCTTCCGTAAAGGATGCCGCGAAAAACGACAGCAGTCGAAACACCAGCAGATGACCCGCCGCGGCGGTCAGCGGGGAAAGGCAAACGGCGGCCGTGCCCAACACACCAAGAAGACCGATCCCTGCTCGCACCGCCGCCGCGCCGGAAAAAACGGTCTCAGCGGCGCCGGACAGGATATTCCCCACCATCGGGATGGCAGAGGAAAGGGTCTGCGCGGCCCGCACCGCCGCCGCGTCAGCCGCTCCGGTTACAAGACCTGTCAGCGACAGATAGCCGAAATAAACCGTCAGCAGCAGGCGAAAGCCGTGTATCGTCAGCCATTTTCCCGCTCGGGCCGCCTGCGTGAGCGCGCCGCTTTTGGCAACGGCGCCGCCGTATTGCAACAGCAGATATCCCTGCAGCATCGGAAACGCCGCCCGAAGCGCCACCTGATAAATCACGTCGGCAAACAGCATGGCCGTTCCCGCCATGGCGGCCCCGCTGGCCGGGCGTCCCGCCGCAACCGACGCCGCCGCAAACACGGTGGTAAAGACCTTGGTGAACGCATCGAGAGAAGCAACGGCCTGTCGGGACTGTACCAGCAGCGAGCCGCTGCTTCTAAGCGTCAACAGCAGGATCACGGTGGCTCCCGTCATGGACGCGGCGTCTCCGGGCAGCGCCGCGCCTGCTGCGGCGGCATAGCTTTTAAACATGGACAGCAGCAGGCATACCGCCGTGATCTGAAAGGCATCTTTCAGCGAATCCCGCAGGCCGGTGCGCAATTTATCCACGGCGGCCTTTTTCATGGCGGAAAAGCCGGAGCTGACGTCCTCTTTGGGCGAAATGTTTTGCAGCAGCTCACGCGCCTCGCACGGGAGGGCGTTTTTCAGTCGTTCTTCACCGCTCAGCGCCTGGCACGGCACCGAAAGACAGACTGCCGCCGCTACCGCCAGCAGCAGGATCAGGAGCCGATGGCGCCGATGAGCTGAAGCGCCTGCTTTGCCAGCGGAAGTGCACACAAAAGCGCCGCCGCCGCACCGCAGAGCTCCACCTGCGCAGCCACCGCCCGCTCGCCGCCATCGCGGCAGAGCTCGGCGGCGATATGGCTGATCTGCACCACGGCCAGCACCTTGATCAGCGGCAGAAACAGCGCCGGATCCAGCCCCGTAGATTGAAACAACCGGTCGACTCCCTCCCAAAGCTCCCGCAGCCTCGGCAAAAGCAGCAGCGTGAGCGATGCGCAGATCCCCAGACTGACCGCCACACCCAGCCCGGGCGCCCGGGATCGCACCAGCTGTGCCAGACAGACCGACATCGCCGCCAGCAATACAAGTTTTCCGATCCATAGCGTCATAAGCCAAAGGTCTGCTTGATCAGCTGGAACATGCCGCTGATCTCGCGGATCAGAATCATCATCACCACGATCAGTCCGGCCAGCGTGGTCATCATGGCCTGCTCTTCCCTTCCCGAGCGGATCAAAAGCTGATTGAGCACGGCCACCAATATTCCGATGGCCGCCACCTTAAAAATCAAATCTACGTCCATATTCCTTCCTCTTACAGGGCCAGCAACGCCAGGATTGCTCCCGCCGAAAATGCCAGCGCCCGGTACAAACGTCCTTTTTCCGCAAGCAGGCGTTCCTGCTCTTGCTCCAGCGTCCGAAGGACGCCTTCGGCGCTCCGGCAGGCGCGGGCCTGCGTTTCCGCGTCATAAGCGCCCAAAAGCGCCGAAAGCTCGGCCACCGCACGGGCCGCCTGCGGCAGCCCCTCCCGCAGAGAAAGTGTCTCGCAGAGCGTCTGAAGCGCCTGTCCGGCCGGCAGGCCCGCGGCTGTTTTTTTCGCGGCGACACGCAGCGGAGCGGCCAATAGCGGCGTACACTCCGCCTCCCGAGCGAAGACCTGCGGCAGCGGCGTTTCCCGCTGTCCGATCTCTTCCGCCATCCGGGAAAGCAGGGCCGCCAGTTCCCGCAGCACCGCGCATTTCCGCCGGAGCGCGCCGGTCAGCGCCGTTCCGGCCTCCCAGCCGGCCGCCAGCAGAAGCAGCGCGCCCGTCAGGCGCATATCAGGCTCCTGCGGAGAGCGCCGTCAGGCGATAGCTCCGCACGCCCTTTTCCTGTATTACGATCACAGCCTGCCGGAAAACGCCGCTTTCCAGAATCTGGCGATAAGCCGGGCGGCGTCTGAGATCTCCCAGGCCGCTGCCATGGGCCGCCGCCAGAAGGCCGCAGCCGCAGCCGGCGCAGGCCAGAAGCGCCCTGCAATCCTCTTCGTCGGTGATCTCATCCGTCGCCAGGACCTGCGGCGACATGGAACGCAGCAGCATCGGGATCGTTTCCGCCTTTCTCCCGCCGGAAAGCACGTCGCAGTTCCCTACATGAAAACGGGGCGCGCCATCGGCGCAGGCGGCGATCTCATACCGCTCGTCGGCTACCGCCACCCGCATATCCGCCGAAAGGCGGCGGCAAAGCTCTCGCAGCAGCGTGGTCTTTCCCGCGCCGGGCTCTCCCAAAATCAACGTGTTCCGAAATCCCTCGGGCCCGCAGAGGATCAGCTCGCTACCCAGCCCGCCGATTTGGCGAGCGACGCGGATATTCACGGAGGAAAGTCCTCGCAGCACCCGCGACGCGCCGTCGGGCGCGTGGCTGCAAATACCAAGCCGATGGCCGTGCTTTGTGGTAAGGAATCCCCGACGGAGCTGCTCCAGATAAGTGTGGACAGAGGCCTCGGTGGCCCGAGCCAGTACCTCATCAAGCTCGCCCCGCTGGGGCCGGATCCCTTCGCTCAGCAAAACGGTCTTGCCCTCCACGGTGGCGGCCAGCGGCCTGTCCAGCCGGACGCGAATCTCCTCGCACTGCGCCCGCTGCTCCTCGTTCAGCGAATAGGCAGCCCGCCAAAGCCGCTCGGGCAAAAGCTGCGCCGCCGTATGAAAGCTTTTTAATCTGTCAGGTTCCTGCATGATCGCCACCTCCGATACAGACTATGAGCGGCCTGTCCGTTTCAGAACAAAAAAAGCGGGGCTGCCCACCGGCAGCCCCGCGAAGGGTTTGTTTTATTCACCGATCATGTGCAGAAGCCCGTCCTCACCTATAACGGGAATGCCCAGCTCCTGCGCCTTCTTCAGCTTGGAGCCCGCGTCCTCTCCCGCGAGGACGTAAGAAGTCTTTTTGGATACCGAGCCGGAGACCTTCCCGCCGTGGCGGGCGATCAATTCGCTCATTTCCTGCCGGGTAAAGCGGCTAAGCGTGCCTGTAATAACGAATGTAAAGCCATTTAACTTTTCACTCTCCCGCTGATCCGGTTCGGTCATATTGACCCCGGCTTCCCGCAGACGCGACACCAGATGCTGTCCCTGCTCGCTGTGGAGCCAGCGGAACAGGTTTTCCGCCGTGATGCCGCCGATGTCGGGGATTTGAGTCAATTCCTCTTCGGTTGCGGCGGCGAGAGCGTCCAGCGAGCCGAACTGACGGGCCAGCGCCTGAGCCGCCTTCTGCCCCACCTGCCGGATCCCAAAGGCAAACAACAGGCGGGAAAGCGGGTTTTCCTTGCTCTTTTCAATGGCGGAAATCAGATTTTGCGCCGACTTTTCCCCCATCCGCTCCAAAGATGCCACGTCTGACGCATGAAGCGAATAAAGGTCGGCGGGCGACGCCACCAGCTTTTCCTCCGTCAGAAGCTGCACCAGCGCCGGACCAAGGCCCTCGATATCCATGGCGTCGCGAGAGGCAAAATGAGTGATGGCGCGTAAGATCTGGGCGGGACATTCGGCTCCCGTGCAGCGGAAAGCGGCCCCACCCTCCTCCCGCACCACCGGCGCGCCGCACACCGGGCAGGTTTTCGGCATTTCAAAAGGCTCCGCGTCATCGGGGCGCTGGATGTGATCCACGCCCAGCACCTCGGGGATAATCTCCCCCGCCTTGCGCACCAGAACGGTATCGCCCACCCGGATATCCCGCTGGCGGATGAAATCCAGATTGTGCAGGGTGGCGCGGCTCACCGTGGTGCCCGCTAAACGGACGGGATCGAACACGGCGTTGGGCGTCAAAACGCCGGTGCGCCCCACCTGAATGACGATATCCCGCAGACGAGCGGGCTTTTCCTCGGGGGGATATTTATAGGCGACGGCCCAGCGGGGCACCTTTGCCGTGGAGCCCAGCGCCTCGCGGGCGGCCAGATCGTTGACTTTGATAACGATGCCGTCGATGCCGCAGGGATAGGTATCCCGCCGCTCTCCGGCGGTGTGAATGAAGTTGATGATCTCGTCCACGCTGGAGGTGACAATATAAGGTTCTACAACTTTACAGCCCAGTTTTTTCAAATATTGCAGGGATTCATCATGCGTTTTGAAACCCATCTCCCTCGCATTCTGCACGTTGAAGCAGAAAATGGCCAGCTTGCGCTGGGCGCAGATGCTGCTGTCCAACTGGCGCAGCGAGCCCGCGGCGGCGTTGCGGGGATTGGCAAAAAGTTGCTCACCGGCGGCTTCCCGTTGGGCATTGAGCCTCTCAAAGACCTTGACGGGCATATAAACCTCGCCCCGCACCCAAAGACGCTCGTGCCCGGTTTCCACTTCCAGAGGGATATCAAAGACGGTGCGAAGATTTTCGGTGACGTTCTCCCCCACTTTGCCGTCGCCCCGGGTAGCGCCCAGAACGAAGCGACCGTTTTCATATTCCAGACAGACCGAAAGGCCGTCGATCTTGAGCTCCACGGTGTATTCCGTTTCTGGAAAGCGCTCCTTCATCCGGCGGTCGAACTCCCGGATCTCGTCAAAGGAAAACACATCCTGCAAGCTCTCCATGGGATAGGGGTGGTGTACCTCCTCGAATCCCGTTAAAACGGCGCCAATGACCCGCTGGGTGGGCGAATCGGGCCGGGCAAACTGGGGATACTGTACCTCCAGCTCCCGCAGACGGCGCTGCATGGCGTCATATTCAAAGTCCGAGATCTCGGGGGCGTCGTCGTTGTAATAGCGGCGCGCATGATAAAGCAACTGTTCGGTAAGCTGCTGCATTTCCTTTTTGATCGCTTCCATAACAGACCTCCTGCACGGGTGGATACCGTTATTTTAGCACGCTTTCACGCAATTATCAACCAAAAGCTTCCGTTCTTAAGGCCGCAGAAAGACGGTCAGACTCCCAAAGATCAGAATGCGCAAAACCGCCAGCTCCGTCCCAAGAAGGATGAGCCGGAAAATCGTTCCCCATTTTCGTTCAAGCGCGTAAATCCGCAGACGCAGCATCCGTGTCACCTCCTGCTCCGTTCTATGCAAAACGGCAAAAAGACGTGCAGAAAAGAAAAAACCGGCGGCAAAGCCGCCGATTTTGTGCCGTTACTGTTTTCAGCCCTTTTCACCGGGTGCGCGCTCATCGCCAAAGAAGAAAACGGCCACGGTTCCCGGTCCGCAATGAGAGGCGATGATGGTGCCGATGTCGCAGATACGGGGACCACCCGCGATCAGCGGGAACCGCTTTTTCACGGCCTCTGCCAGCTTTTCCGCCAAGCCGGGACAGTTGGAATGGCAGATAAAGCACTTTTTATCGTAATCCACGCCGCCCACGGCGTGTTCCTCCATGGTTCTGACGGTGCGCTGGATGGCCGCATCCCTGCCGCGGACCTTGTTATAGGCGATGATCCGGCCCTCGTTGTTGAGCCGCATGATGGGGCAAATGCTCAGGATCGCGCCCACCGTGGCGGCCGCGCCCGACACCCGCCCCGAGCGGCGGAAATATTTCAAATCAGTGGAGAAAAACTGATGATGCACTCGCTTGCACCAGGTGCGCGTCCATTGGGAGACCTGATCCATGGTCTTTCCCCGGTCCCACAAGTCGGCGGCGCAGTCCACCAGAAGGCCGTAGCCGGAGGAGCTGCAGAAGGAATCAATGATCTCGAGTCGGCGTTCGGGATATTTCTCCTTCAGCAGCGTGGCAGCGGCAAAGGCGTTGGTGACGGAATTGGTCATACCGGAGCCAAAGGCAATGTGCAAAACGTCGCTTTGCTGCAAAAGCGGCTCAAAAAACGACACATACTGCCATACGTTGATCTGAGAGGTCTTGGGAATCTTGGTTTCCAGCAGCTTGTAAAAGGCCGGCAGCGCGTCGGGGTCCCGCCCCATATCGTCGGGATATGCCGTTTCGTCTACGGTATAGGAATAAAACAGCACGGGAATCCCGCGGCCGCTGATGTAGTCGTAGGGCATATCCACTGTGGATTCACAGGACAAGATAAACGGTTGGCGCATTGTTTTTTCCCCTCCTGTCATCGGTCATCAATGCCATGATATACCCGTTTTGCATGAAATTCCATAGTCACTTTTTTTGATCTGCACAGGCGCCGGGGCCGTCCGCCTCACGGTCACCGCCGAAATGTGCTTCGAACTGCCTTTTCCGAAGCAGGCAGAGCCGGTGGAAGGAAGCGCAGGGATCGTCGCGCATCCCGCCGCGCATCCAGTCGGAAAGCTGACCGAAGCAGAGGCATTTGTAATAATGAATCAAAATCTCCCGGTCCTCCGTCGCCAGCTCGGTCTCTGAAAAGGTTTTGGAAAAATAGGAAGTGACCACGTATTCACAGATGTGCCAAAGATAATGCTCATACAGGTCGCGGTTGATGGAATTGTAAATGTGGAGCGCGGTCCGGCGGTGCCGCCGGGCAAAGTCCACCGCCACGGTCAGGCACTGCTCCATGGAATCAATGGAGGGATAATCCGCAAGGATGCTGTCGCAATCGTCACGAATGAGCTCTTCCACAAGGGCGGGCATGTCCTGAAAATGATAATAAAAGGAGTTTCGGTTGATCCCGCATTCTTCCGCGACAGCCTTGACGGTGATCCGGTTAAGCGGCTGCTCTTCCAACAGTCTGCGAAATGAGGCTTTGATGGCATCTTTTGTAAAGTTCGCCATGAATTTCACTCCTTCCATTACTATTTATTACCAAATAATATATCATACCAGCAAAGAAAAAGCAAGGCTGCGGGACTGGCAACAGACAGGCAACGGGCGCATAGACTGCCCTATCCGAAAAAAGGAGGTCTTGCTATGCTTCCGTTGGGCGCGTGGATCTTTGCCAACGTATTGTTTCTGATGCTTCGGGTGTCGCCTGCCGCGGGCTCTTTTCCACGGCCGCTTTCGGCAAAGGAAGAGCGGGAGGCGCTGGAGGCCATGACCGCCGGCGACGAAACGGCCCGGGAAAGGCTCATCGCCCATAACCTGCGTCTGGTGGCCCACGTAGTCAAAAAGTATTATGCCGCCCGGGAAGATCAGGACGATCTGGTGAGCATCGGCACCATCGGGCTCATCAAGGCCGTGTCCACCTTCCGTCCCGACAAGAACGCCAGACTGGCCACCTATGCCTGCCGGTGCATCGAAAACGAAATTCTGATGTACTTCCGCTCCCAGCGGAAAAGCGCCCAGGAGATTTCGCTCTCCGAGCCCATTGACAGCGACGGTGACGGCAATTCCATCTCGCTGCTGGACGTGATCGCCTGCGACGACAAAATGCTGGAAGAGATTGATCTTTCCGACCGTCGGCAGCTTCTTTACCGCTATCTGGCGGAACTGGACGAGCGGGAACGAAAAGTGCTGATCCTCCGCTATGGGCTGGGAGGCGGCGACGGACTGACCCAGCGGGAGACCGCCGAACGATGCGGTATCTCCCGCAGCTACATCTCCCGCATCGAAAAACGGGCGCTGCAAAAACTGGCGCAGCGGTTTCGCGTGGATGAAAACTAATTTTTCCATGTTTTTTGTGAAAAAAACAGCAGATACTAGTTCCGAAACCGGAATCAGGAGGAAGCTGTTATGAACAAAAAATGGATCGCGCTGACGCTGGCGGCGCTGGTTTTTGCCACCGCCGCCTCCGGCTGCGGAACGCTCAACGACATGGCGCAGGACATCGACAACGCGCTGGACGATGCCTTGCGGCAGGACGAGGACGTCTTTCCCGATTCGCTGGCTAAGGCTGACGCCGACGTGACGGTGGATGATCTAATCTCGACGCTGGGTCGGAAAAAGACCGAGCTGGCCGACGCCATGAAAAACGTGGACACCGTGGGCGACGCTGTTTCCGGCGCTCGCACCTACCGGCATAAGCTGCTGGGGCACACGTCGGAGGTCTCGTATACCTTTGGAGACAGCGACCGTATCGACAGAATCGTCATTACCACCGATCTTACCAACGCCGGAGATTGGGAGAAAGAGCTCCGCGACACACTGCGGGCCAAGGCTGTAACCGGAAAAACCGGGACGTGGCGCTACGGCGATTCTACTCTCCGCATGGAAACGCGAAACGGAAAGCAGATCATCACCATTGAGAAAACCGCATAAGGGCGCCTGAAGATCCGCAGATTTTCATTTCAGAAAGTCTGCGGATCTTTTTATGCCGAAACGCAGGACGCAAGTCGGAAATCATTTTCCTGATACTTCCAGACGAACAAGGCGATTTTAGAAACATTTTACACCCTCGACTTGAAAAAGCCGAGTCATTCGGATAAAATAGAATTGTATTTTTATTCCATTTGCAGGAGGGCGCAGGATAGCGTGAGCGCGTTTTGATACGCGATTCGAATATGGATGGTTCCGACCCGCTGTTTTTCTATCAGAACCTTAAAGCCTGATGTTTTTGACGGGGACAAAGCCGATCCCATCCGTTATAATGAAAGCAGAAAATGAAGGCCTCAGTTCAGAACCATATGGGAGGAAGACGCCACAGATGACCTTTTCCAACTCGTCAAAACGGAATATCATTCTGTTCGCGGCCGCTTTTGTGCTTTTTTCTCGCCATCTATATCCACCGCCCGAAGGACAAGCCTCTGCCGCCCTTCTATTATTTGCTTATCGCGGCGGGCTTTCTGCTGGCGCTGGGCTTTTTGACAAACGATCTCCATTTTTGGGCAAAGGCCTTTCCCGGAGACGTGTGGGACGACAACGGGCAGGAAAAGAACGGCTGGTTGTATTATCTCATGCCACGCTCTCGGATACAAATGTCTTGTCCGGTACTGCCACGCCCACGCTGACCACTAAGCAATGCAGAAGCATTGAGGACGGCGACAGATGTTACTGTATCATTACCGACGCGGCAGGCTCGAAAATCACCTCGAGCAAGGCCACGCTTACCGTGACCACCGCAACCTCCGCGCTGGCCATCACCTCCCAGCCAAAGGACGCCACCGTCTATGTGGGCGAGGACGCAGTCTTCAGTGTGACAGTCAGCGGCGGCAAGACGCCTTATACGTATCAGTGGCATCTTCAAAGACCGGGCGAAGGTCCGGGCATCCCCTATGAGGGCATGTTCTACAGCGGAACGACGACCGACGCTCTGAGCGTAAAGGGTATCGCCGACGGCGATAACGGAAACCAGTACTGGTGCGTCGTCACTGACGCAGACGGTACGGAAATCACGTCCGCCGTCATGGTCCTTGGCCGTGAGCTGATCCCGTTTGACCATCCAAACAGCTAACGGCCGCACTCCCGGCAAATAAACGATCAAAACAAGAAGAACGCCCGGCGATGCCGGGCGTCAGTTTGTAGACAAAATCCCCCACTTCTCGACCTTTGGTAAGAACTACACACGAAGGTTCAAGGATACAGACCTGTTTAAACAGATATTTCAGCGGATACTGGCGGAGTGTTTTGATGCGGGACTGGTGGAGCAAAGCGTAGTGTTTATAGATTCTACCCATGTGAAAGCGAGGGCGAACACAAGAACGTTTTTGCCAACAGCATCCAGACGGCCTGTGATGAAAACGGCGTGATCCCCGCTTATTGTCCACATCTGGTCCAGTGTACCAACGGTAAAGCCCATATAAAGACAGTTGCGCGGCATGTATGGGCAGCGTATGAGGAAGCAACGGACACATACGGCATAAAGGAATACTACCCGATGCGGAAAGAAACCATTGAACGGAGCTTTGGCCTGGCCAAGGAATTACATGGTTTCCGATATACGCAAGAATATGGAAAGGCGCGGATGGAAGTAAAAGCCGCGCTTACCTTTGCATGCATGAATCTCAAAAAGCTGGGGAAAAAGCGGTGGAAAAAGGGCCGGAATAAACCTGTTTCACCATATTCTCGCCGGCTTTTTCGCATCCTTTCATATCCTGATGCTTTTTATCATTCTTTTACAGCGTGTTGCTGGAACCGAGAACGTCGCGGATCTTGTGGCGCACCATATCGCGCAGAGCGTCGCGGCCGTCCTTGAGATACTGGCGGGGGTCAAAGTGGTCGGGATGCTCGGCAAGGTGCTTGCGGACGGCGGCCGTCATGGCAAGGCGCAGATCAGAGTCGATGTTGATCTTGCACACAGCCATTTTCGCGGCCTGCCGGAGCATCTCTTCGGGGATGCCGATGGCATCGGGCATGGCTCCGCCGTATTCATTGACGATCTTCACAAACTCCTGGGGCACGGAAGAGCTGCCGTGGAGCACGATGGGAAATCCAGGCAGGCGGCGGCCCACCTCTTCCAGAATATCAAAGCGGAGCTGGGGCTTGACGCCGGGCTTGAACTTATAGGCGCCATGGCTGGTGCCGATGGCGATGGCCAGGCTGTCCACGCCCGTGCGGGTGACGAATTCCTCGACCTCGGCGGGGTTGGTGAACATGGCATCGGCCTCGGAGACGTTGACGGCGTCTTCGATGCCGGCCAGTTTGCCCAGCTCGCCCTCCACGGTGACGCCGTGGGCGTGGGCGTACTCCACCACTTGGCGGGTGACGGCGATGTTGTCTTCAAAGCTGCGCTTGCTGCCATCGATCATCACGGAGGAAAATCCACCGTCGATGCAGGACTTGCAGATCTCAAAATCCTCGCCGTGATCCAGATGCAGTGCGATGGGCAGATCGGTGTCGGCAATGGCGGCCTCCACTAGCTTGATGAGGTAAACGTGCTTGGCGTATTTCCGAGCGCCGGCGGAAACCTGCAGAATAATAGGCGACCGCTCGAGCTGCGCCGCCTCAGTGATCCCCTGGATGATCTCCATGTTGTTGACGTTGAAGGCTCCGATGGCGTATCCTCCGTCGTAGGCTTTCGCAAACATTTCTTTTGTGGTGACCAGTGGCATAATCATTCCTCCTTATCGGTCGGTGACCGGATCGTTCCTGTTTTTATTTTATCATCCCTTTTCTTTCGTTGCAACATTGATTTCGCGCTTTTCCTGTGATAAACTGAAAACAGAGAAATTATTTTATCACATACATAACGGAGGAACGATTATGGAACTTCGAGGAGCCTGTATTTTCGGACAATCGGGCGGCCCCACGGCGGTCATCAACGCCAGCGCCTACGGCGTGTTTGACGAGGCGCTGAAAAGCGGCTGCATCACCAGAGTTTTGGGCGCGGCCCACGGCATCAAGGGCGTTTTGAACGAGCAGCTTTACGACATCGGCGCCGAGGATCCCTCCGAGCTGGCGCTGCTCAGGAGCACGCCCTCTTCCGCTTTGGGCTCCTGCCGGTATAAACTGAAAAATCCGGAGGACGACGACGCCGATTACCGCCGCCTGCTGGAGGTCTTCCGGAAATACGACGTGCGCTATTTCTTTTACAACGGCGGCAACGACTCCATGGACACCTGCAACAAGGTGTCGAAATACCTGCAGAAGGTAAACTATGAATGCCGGGTGTTGGGCGTGCCCAAGACCATCGACAACGACCTGGCGGGGACGGATCACTGCCCCGGCTATGGCTCGGCGGCAAAATACATCGCCGCCTCCTGCGCCGAGATCGCGCTGGACGCCATGGTATACGACACCGGCGCCGTCACCATCGCGGAATGTATGGGCCGCAACGCCGGATGGCTGACGGCGGCGGCTTCGCTGGCCAATCTGCAAGGAACGGGCCCCGATCTGATCTATCTGCCTGAGACCGCGTTTGACACAGAACGCTTTCTCCGCGACGTAAAGGAAGTGTGGGCACGGAAGCACAACTGCTTCGTGGCCGTTTCTGAGGGAATCCACGACGCAAGCGGCGTTTTCATCAACGAATACGCCAGCAAGGCGGGCGGTACCGACGCCTTTGGTCACAAGCAGATGGGCGGCGCGGGCGCTTATCTGGCCGGGCTGGTAAAGGAGCGCATGGATGTGAAGACCCGCGCCATCGAGTTTTCCCTGCTCCAGCGGTGCGGGGCGCATCTGGCCTCGAAGACCGACGTGGAAGAAGCCGTTTTGTTGGGCCGTGAGGCCGTGCGGGCCGCCGTGTCCGGTGTCACCGACAAGATGGTGGCCATCCGCCGTCAGACAGGCGAAGGCTACCGCCCGCAGACGGCGCTGGTGGATCTCACCGTCACCGCCAACGCAGAAAACCTCTTCCCCCGGGAATGGATCACGCCCGACGGCGCTGGCATCGAGCCGGCCTTTTACGACTATGCTCTTCCGCTGATTCAGGGGCAGCCGGATTATTGCTGGCAAAACGGCCTTCCCCGCTTCGCAAGGCTGAAAAAAGTCCTGGCCAAATGAGAAATAGCTAAAACCCAATTCGAAATTGTGTTCCCGATGCTCGGGAAGTGAATAGTTAGCCGAAACCGAAAATTACCTGTCTAGGTGGAGGACTACCATCTGGACACACGGAGTCGAATAAAAATCATAAACTAAGCATCAAGGCATCAAGGGCATAAAAAGAGGCAGACCCAAGGAATGGGACTGCCTCTCTTTTATCTCATGCACAGTTCAAAATCCGGAAGTCTTTGTCTTACTAACCGCGCCCTTTCTCTTATATTTACCCTGCATTATTAAGAAAGGGCTTTGTCATTGCTTACTTCGATGCTAAGCAGCCTCCTGCATAAAATGCCTAAAGGATTTTACACACAATTTTGGACTTGACTTCAGCAGCTAAATCTGGTCGCTTTTCTGCTAATGCTTCACCGGGTTTCGGTTTCCGGGGCGCCATATAATCATCCTCAGTATTTCAACAATCGCTCCCTCAAGCTGCGCGTCTGTCAGCAAACAAAGACGCCGGCCAACCCCTTTTTCGGAGAAAGCTGGTGCCTTTGTTTTAACTGGCGCTATTTTGCAACGCGCCCGGTTTCTCTTTTCCGCCGTCCTTTTTGTAGGTTTGTCAATGATGTGTTACACATTGGGAAAAGAAAAGAGGACCTGCTTAGGTGAGCGCCAGTTGAGGGGACGCATGGGGAAGTCGTTGTATTTGTACTGCCAGACTGCAAGCTGCTTCCGGTAGTCCTCAAAAGAGTAGAACTTGTGCGAT